>CAZCDY010000119.1:0-9469 GCA_964497145.1 uncultured Gammaproteobacteria bacterium | reverse complement strand
CTCCTCGCACCGTCCTGGGGCGGCATGATCAACGGCATCATGACCCTGTCCGGCGCTTGGCATAAGCTGCGTACCGATCCGATCCTGAAGTTCCTGATCGTGTCTCTGTCGTTCTACGGCATGTCGACCTTCGAAGGTCCGATGATGTCGATCAAGACTGTCAATGCCCTGTCGCATTACACAGACTGGACGGTCGGACACGTGCACTCCGGCGCACTGGGCTGGGTTGCCATGGTTTCCATCGGCTCCCTGTACTATCTGCTCCCACGGATGTTCGGTCGCACCCAGATGGCCAATATGAAGCTGGTCGAGCTGCACTTCTGGACCGCCACCATCGGTGTGGTGCTGTACATCGCGTCCATGTGGATCGCCGGTGTCATGCAGGGTCTGATGTGGCGTGCGGTCAATGCGGACGGCACCCTGACCTACTCCTTCATCGAGTCAGTAGAACGCACCTATCCGTTCTACTTTGTCCGCCTGCTGGGTGGCGCGCTGTTCTTCTTTGGCATGCTGATCATGGCATACAACATGTGGAAGACAGCCGCTGAAGGCCGTACCGAAGACTCGGACGATGCCATTCCGGCACCGGCCGCCCACTGAGCCTGAGGAGAATCGACAATGTCACATGAAGTCGTTGAAAAGAATGTCGGCCTCCTGGCGATACTGGTCATCCTTGTGATCAGCGTCGGTGGTCTGGTCGAGATCGTGCCCCTGTTCTTCCTCACGGAGACCACGACACCTGCACCTGGCGTGCACAAGTACAGTGCGCTGCGTCTGGAAGGTCGGGATATCTATATCCGCGAAGGCTGCTACAACTGCCACTCGCAGATGATCCGCCCGTTCCGCGCCGAAACCGAGCGTTACGGCCACTACTCGCTTGCAGGTGAGTCGGTCTACGACCACCCCTTCCAGTGGGGCTCGAAACGGACTGGTCCTGACATCGCCCGGGTCGGCGGTCGTTACAGTGATGACTGGCATTACGTACATCTCGACAATCCGCGCGACGTGGTACCAGAGTCCAACATGCCCTCCTACCCATGGCTGGCTGAAGCCACGCTGACGGGTGACGAAACCGCAACCAAGATGAAGATGCTGAATATCGCCGTGGGTGCGACCTGCCCGACCTGTGAGCTGTACAGCGAACAGGATATGGCGAATGCCCAGAAGGAAGTTGCAGGCAAGACCGAAGCAGAGGCCCTGGTGGCCTATCTGCAGGGTCTGGGCCTGGCTTCCAAGCAATGGTGACCGTTATGGATATTAACGACATCCGTGGCTGGCACACCGTCGTCTTGCTGATCTCGTTCGTCGGGATCGTGATCTGGGCCTACAGCAAGCGTCGCAAGTCTGACTTCGACGAGGCCGCGAACCTGCCCTTTGCCGACGAAAAGCGGCACCAGGCAACGATGAATAAGGAGAACCTGTCATGAGTGCGTTCTGGAGTGGATGGATCATCATCCTTACCGTCGGCAATATCCTCGGCTGCGTATGGTTGATCTGGTGGACCATGCGGCGGCGTGAAGGCGAATCCGTGCAGGGTGACGTCACCGGGCATACCTGGGACGGCGACCTGCAGGAGTACAACAACCCACTGCCACGCTGGTGGCTCTGGCTGTTCTACATCACCCTGGTGTTTGGCGCCGGTTACCTGATCCTGTACCCGGGGCTGGGTAAATTCGGTGGCGTTCTCGGCTGGACCTCGCATGGCAGCATGTACAAGGGCGAGATGGCAAAGGCAGCGGAAAAATACGACCCGATCTTCAAGCAGTATGCAGCAGTAGCGGTTACCGACCTCGCCAGCAAGCCCGAGTATCAGGAAGCCCGCGAAATGGGTAAACGCCTGTTCCTGACCTATTGCATGCAGTGTCATGGTTCGGATGCCGGCGGTTCGCGCGGTTTCCCCAACCTGACCGATGCCGACTGGTTGTGGGGCGGAACCCCGGAGCAGATCAAGGTTTCGATTGCCAACGGTCGTACCGGCGTAATGCCACCACACGCCCACATCGGCGACGAAAAGATCGATCAGGTCGCCACCTATGTCATGAGCCTGTCTGGGCGCGACGTCGATGCCGCCAAGGCAGAGGCCGGCAAGGAAGTGTTCATGACCGTCGGCTGTATCGGCTGCCACGGCCTGGACGGCACCGGCAATCAGATGCTGGGTGCACCAAACCTGACCGACAATAGCTGGCTGTATGGTGCCAGCGCCGGGGCCATCAAGCAGACCCTGAGCAAGGGTCGTGCGGGCGTCATGCCGGCACACCAGGAGTTGCTCGGTGACGAGAAGGTTCACCTGTTGACGGCCTACGTCTACAGCCTTTCAAACAAGTAAGACCGACCTGGCCCTGGGCCGGGCGGAAATCCGAGATAATGCGAATTATCAGTGACTTCCGTCCGGTATCAGGGCCAAAATCCGTCTGGCTGCAACTCTCCTTGGGTGTCCTTCGTCCGCAGCACGGGCCAAGGGCGAGTCTGCAGCTCGTCCATGACTGACCGCCGGAAAACACAGCCTGGCGATACCAAAGGAAGAGCACATGTCTACCCTGCCAGCCACCCGGCAAGACCGAAATCAGCTGCCGGTTGTACAACAGATTATTTCAGTCATGTGGCCTTCGTTTCTCACGGCGAGTGCGGCCACCATCATATTCTTCACCTTATTCGATCCGACCGAGCTCGGGATCATCGGCGGCTTCCCTAACCTGACCCGTCTGGGTGGGTACACCATCGGTTTTTTCTGCTTCTGGTTGCTGACCTCGATCAGTTGCGCCATGACCTGTTACTTCCGTCGCCCAACGAACCGCCCTGCGCCGCCTGATCAAACCCTGAAAAATTGAAAAGAGAACAGCAGAAGATGTCCCAGCCCGGCGTACCAAAAGACGCTCCGCCCATCGAGGAAGAGCTCTACAAAAAACGCGAGAAAATCTACGTACGCGAAGTGCACGGCGTTTTTGCCGGCCTGCGCCTGCTTACCGTGGGTGTGCTGTTGGGCCTGTACTACGGCATCCCCTGGTTAAAATTGGACGGGCACCAGGCTGTCCTGTTCGATCTGCCGGCGCGCAAGTTCCATATCTTCGGTCTGACCTTCTGGCCGCAGGACTTCTTCTACCTGTCGATGCTGCTGATCATCGCGGCCATATCGCTGTTCATGTTCACCGCCCTGGCCGGTCGCCTGTGGTGCGGCTATGCCTGCCCGCAGACGGTATGGACCGAGATCTACATGTGGATCGAACGCAAGATAGAAGGCGGGTCGCGCAAACAGAAGAAACGCGACCAGGGACCAAACAACGCCGCTTTCTACGGCATAAAGACCGCGAAACATGCGGCATGGCTGGCGTTCTCGCTGTGGACGGGCGTTTCCTTCGTCGGCTACTTCACACCGATTCACGAGCTCTGGGGCAGCATCCTGAGTCTGAACACGGGCCCGTGGGAGACCTTCTGGATATTCTTTTACGGCTTTGCCACCTATGGCAATGCGGGCTTCATGCGTGAGCAGGTGTGTATCTACATGTGTCCTTACGCGCGCTTTCAGAGTGCGATGTTCGACCATGACACCCTGATCATCTCGTATGACGAAAAGCGGGGCGATCCCAGGGGTTCCCGCAAGCGCGGCACGCCGTCGGCGGACGTCGGTCTGGGTGACTGTATCGACTGCGGATTGTGCGTCCAGGTCTGCCCAGTCGGCATCGACATCCGCGATGGTCTGCAGTACCAGTGTATCGGCTGTGCCGCCTGCATCGATGTCTGCGACGAAGTCATGGACAAGATGGGCTATCCCCACGGCCTGGTGAAGTACACCACCGAGAACGCACTGCAGGGCAAGCGGACCAGGTTCATCCGTCCACGCATCCTGGTCTACGTCGCTATTCTGACTTTTGTCAGTGCGGCACTGGTATACGGGCTGCTGACCCGCATTCCGCTCGAGGTCGATATCATCCGCGACCGCAACCTGCTGTTTTCCGAGACCGACGAAGGGCTGGTTCAGAATGTCTACAACCTCAAGCTGATCAACATGCATCACCAACCGCAGCGTTACCGTCTCTCGGTATCCGGACTGGAGGGCCTGCAGGTGATCGGACAGACCGAGGGTATAGAGATCGACAGCGGCGCAGTAGCCGACCTGCCTCTGCGCATCCAGATCGACCCGATTGAGTTAAGATCACCCAGCAGCGAGATCATGTTCCACATCGAGTCAGAGATCACACCCGAGATCTCGATCGACGAGCATGCACGTTTCCTCGGTCCGGTAATGCGATAAGGAGAACAACTGATGCGCCCACCCCGTGAAGACACTGAACCATGGTACAAGCAGTTCTGGCCATGGTTCCTGATCGCGCTGCCACTGAGCGTGGTTATCGCCTCGATGGTGACCATCAATATCGCGATTGAGAGCGACGACGGCCTGGTCAGCGACGACTATTACAAGGAAGGCCTGGCCATCCACAAGGACGCGGACAGCGCCGCCAAGGCACTGGCTCTGGGTATCGCGGGTACACTGGACTACGACGCCGATACCGGTGCGATCACGCTCGTGCTGGACAAGCCGTTGCAAGGCGACGGTGCCGGGTTGTCACTGGAGGTGGTCCACCCGACCGTGCCTAACCAGGACCAGTCGATTCAGCTGTCAGCGCTGGACGATACACGCTTTGCCGGCCGGCTGGAGCCCCTGGGCCCGGCCAACTGGAAACTGTCGTTGCGCCCGGCCGACCGATCCTGGCGGGTAGAAGGCCGCCTGCCCCAGCCCGGCAATGGCGAGACACGTCTCGATTGAAGTCCGTCTGATCCCGTAAACGGCCGGGATCAGGCCTGGCCCTGCTCTTATAGCCCGACCATTTCGCGGCGTTCATTGCGTGCTTGAGGGCGCAGCGCTGTTACCGCAGGCACTATCAGGTCTCAGCATCCACAGCCGGTGCCGACTCGACTTTCTTGCGCTCGCGCAGCCTTGCAATCAGATAGTAGAACAGCGGCACAAAGAACAGCGCCAGGGTAGTCGCACCGATCATGCCGCCGATGATGCCGGTGCCTATCGAGTGACGGGAGGCGGCCCCTGCCCCGCTGGCCAGCACCAGCGGCATAGCCCCCAGGATAAAAGACAGCGAGGTCATCAGTATCGGGCGCAGACGCAGCCTGGCGGCTTCGAGTGCCGCATCGAATGCCGACAGGCCCTCGTTGAATTTCAACTCGGCAAACTCCACGATCAGGATGGCGTTCTTCGCCGACAGACCGATCAGGGTGACCAGGCCGATCTGGAAGTAGACATCGTTTTCCATGCCGCGCAGCCACACCGAGACCAGGGCCCCGAAGATGCCGAAGGGTACTGCCGTGATAACCGCGATCGGCAGCGACCATTGCTCGTACTGGGCTGCCAGGATCAGAAACACCATGATCAGGGCGAACACGAATATGACGGCCGAAGATCCGCTCGACTTTTTCTCTTCATACGACTGCCCGGACCAGCTATACGAAAACCCATCGGGCAGATGTTCGCTGGAGACCTCCTCCATGGTCGAGATGGTCTGACCGGAACTGAAACCGGGCGCGGCATCCCCGGTCACCTTGGCCGCCATGAAACCGTTGAAGCGAGGCAACAGGTCCGGACCGGTCACATAGTGTGCGGTTACCAGGGACGACAGTGGCACCATCTCACCCTCCTTCTGCCGCACATAGATGTTGTCCATATCCTCGGGCTTCTGACGGAACTCGGGCTCGGCCTGCAGAATCACCTGCCATACCCGCCCGTATTTGTTGTACTGGCTGACGTAGAGCGAACCGAACAGGGTCTGCAGCGAGGCATAGATATCGGGCACAGCGACACCCAGGGTCTCGGCCTTGGCGCGGTCGACCTCGACCCGCAGCTGACGTGAGCTGGCGTTGAACGTGGTGTTCAGACGTGTGACTTCATCGCGCGCATCGGCCTTGGCGACAACGTCCTTTGTCACCTCTGACAGGCGCGTCGCACCACCCTGCCCCCGGTTCTGGATCCAGAACTCAAAGCCTCCCTGGGTTCCCAGGCCCGGGATCGAGGGTGGATTGATGGGAATGGCAACACCTTCGGTCAGCGCGCCGAGTCTGGGCTGGAGGAAGGCAAACAGGGCCTCGAGCTTCATCGACGGGTCCTGGCGCTCCGCGAAATCCTTGAGCGAGACGAATACCGTGCCGGAATTGGTCTTGAATTGCCCGTCGATCAGGCTGTAGCCGGCCAGGGCGGAGTAATCCTCGACCGCCGGATGTTCGGCGAAGATCTCGGCCACCTTCTGGGTCAGTGCCTGGCTGCGATCGAGACTGGCACCATCGGGCAGGATCACGGCCGCAAACAGATAGCCCTGGTCTTCGGCCGGCACGAAGCTGCCGGGAATGACCCTGAACAATGTGTAGGTCGCAAACAGCATCCCGGCGATCAGCAGCAGGCTGATCGTCACGCTCTTGAGTGTCATGCGCACGCCGACCGCATACAGGTCATTGAGTTTATCCAGCGCGGTATTGAATGCGCGAAAGAAGACGTTGGGCTCGCCCCTGGTCGGTTTGATCAGGATGGCGGACAGTGCCGGCGTCAGGGTCAATGCGACGATGCTCGAGATCAGCACCGAGATGGCAATCGTGATCGCAAACTGCTGGTACAGCACACCGGTCGTGCCTTCGAGAAATCCAACCGGCACGAATACAGCGACCAGTACCAGGGTGGTCGCAATCACCGGCCCGGTCACCTCGCGCATGGCCTCGAAGGTGGCCTCCTTCGGCGACAGCCCCTTGTCTTCGATATTGCGCTCTACGTTTTCGACCACCACGATCGCGTCGTCACAGACAATGCCGATGGCCAGCACCAGGCCGAACAGGGTCAGCAGATTGACCGAATACCCGAGTGCCGCCATCCCGCTGAAGGTGCCGATCACCGAGACAAAGATCGCGACGGTCGGGATCAGCGTGGTATTGATCTTCTGCAGAAACAGATAGGTCACCAGCACCACCAGAATGATGGCGATGATCAGCGTCTGAACAACCTCGTCGATGGACGCCTGGATGACCTTGGTGGTATCGAATGAGACCTTGTACTCGATTCCTTCCGGAAAACTCTGCTTGAGCTCTTCCATGGTGGCGGTCACGTTCTTCGCCACCTCTATCGCATTCGAACCGGGCTGCTGATAGACCGCGACAAAGGTGGATGGGCTGCCATTGAGCGTCGAACGCAGCATATAGCTCTTCTGACCCTCCTCGGCGCGACCGACATCCTTGAAACGGACGATCGCGGTACCTTCAGAATCCGCCCGCAGGATGATCTCCTCGAACTCGGCCGCTTCGTCGAAACGCCCTTGGGTCACGACCGGGAAGGTCATTTCCACCGGCTCCGTGGTAGGCGACTGGCCAAGCTGCCCGGCGGCAAACTGCTGGTTCTGCTTGCTTACCGCCTGCTGGATGTCGTTGGCCGTAAGGCCCATGCTCGCCATGCGATCCGGTTGCAGCCACAAACGCATGGCGAGATCCGGCAGACCCATGATGGTTGCCTGGTTGGCACCCGGCACGCGCTTGAGCGCATCCAGGATATACAGATTGGCGTAGTTGCCGATGAACTGTTCATCGTAGCGACCATCCGGTGATGAGATTCCGATCAACATCAGGATATTCGACGAGCGCTTCTCCACCTTGACGCCGGTATCGCGCACCGTTTCAGGAATCTGCGGCAACGCCATGTTGACCCGGTTGTTGACCTGCACCTCGGCGGTATCGGGATCGGTATCGATATCGAAAAAAACCGTCAGTGACATCTCGCCGGTCGCCGAGGAGATGGACTGCATGTACAGCATGTTGTCCGCACCGTTGACCTCTGTCTCGATCGGCGCAGCGACCGTGTTGGCGACGGTCTCGGCATCCGCACCGGGATAGCTGGCGCTGACGCTCACCTGCACCGGGGTGATCGCTGGGTACTGATTGATCGGCAGACCGGCCAGGGAAACCAGGCCAACTATCACTATGACGAGCGAAAGCACCGTCGAGGTGATCGGACGTTTGATAAAGATGGAAGAGATCATGGCTACTGCGCCTTGGCCGTCTGCGCAGGGGTCCCAGCTTCTTTTGCTTCCGGCTCGACGATCGCCACCTCAACGCCGGCACGCAATTTCAATGCACCGTCGACCACGACAGTCTCCCCATCCTCGAGCCCCTCAGTGACGAACCATTCATCGCCCTGCCAGTCACCGACCTCGATGGGGCGAAACTCCGCCTTGTTTTCCGCATCGATAACCCAGACAAAGCTACCCTTGGCGCCCTGCTGCACCGCACGCTGCGGAACCAGGATCGCATTCGGGCGCACGCCGCCCTTGAGATGCACACGCACGAATTGCCCGGGCCTCAGCTGTCTGAGTCCCGAATTATCGCGCGGCGGGTTGGGTAACTCGGCGCGCAGCAGGAATGTACCCGTCTCTTCGGACAGTGAGGCATCCGCAAAGGTTATACGGCCGACCTCGGGATAAAGGGTGCCGTCGGCCAGGACGATCTCGACCTCGAACTGTTGATCCGCAGGCGGCACGAACAGACCCTCCTTCTGACTCTTTTGCGAATGCAACAGCAGATTCTCCGAGATACTGAACTCGACCCAGATAGGGTCGATCCGGGCCACGTAGGTCAGCAGGCTGTTGGTGCCGAAGCCGATATAGGCCCCTTCCTGTTGCTTGGCAAAACTGGACAGGCCGGTTACCGGCGCATGGATCGTGGTGTAACCCAGATTGAGCTCGGCCTGGACGACCTTGGCCTGTGCCGACTCGACAGCGGCCGCGGCAGAACGGGAGTTGCCCATCGCATAGTCCAGTTCGCGTTCGGCAATGGCGTCTTTCTTGGCCAGGGGTACGGCCCGTGCAAGGTCCGCGTCGGCCGTGGTCTGTCGCGCCAACTGCTGACCCAGTTCGGCCTTGGCCGCCTGCAACTGCGCCTCGAATGGCTTGCGGTCCATCTGGAACATCACCTGGCCTTCCTGCACCACGGCGCCCTCTTCATACTCACGTGACTGCAGAAAACCCTCGATCCTCGAGCGGACCTCGACACGGCGTGAACTGGCGGTCTTGCCGACGAACTCGGTGGCAACCGGGGCATCCTTGGCGACGACCTTGACCACCGAGACCGGGGATGGCTTCGGAGCCTGTTGCGTCGCTTGCTCGTCCTCGCCGAAACAGCCGCCGAGAAACATCACCGCCCAGAACAGTAGGAAGATCGCCAGCCGGGTGGGCCTCGAGCCCATTGTGGAATTGTTCAATAGTCTGTTTCCTGATCTGCATCGGCGATTGCGCCCGCCAGGCGCGGTCTTCCAATTGTGTCAGAACCGGGGCCAGGTTCAAATTCGGTTTGAGGTCGGCGACCTTTCACTCCCGCTGCGGATAAAGGTTGGGCAGGCAATCGGATCGCCTTTGGAGCAGTGGAGCAGACGGCTCGCCGTCAATGCAGGCGACGCCAGACCGCCTCCTTACCGCTGACCTCGGTGATCGCGCTCAGC
>CAZCDY010000118.1:0-12042 GCA_964497145.1 uncultured Gammaproteobacteria bacterium | reverse complement strand
TACATGCACGCCGTCTTGTCCTGGCCCTTACAGCCATCGCACTTATCGGTACGTACGAATGTAGGCATCGATGATTTCTCCTGAGGTTACACTGCAGTGTTTATGTCGCCTTGCAGCGACAGTTCTCTGTAGAAGCATTTCCGGAAACAATCTTAGATCCAACGCTTCCGATATCTTCTGTCTTTCGGCCCACCCTGTCTGGCAACCCGGCTTCCGGATAGCCGATATCTGCCAGGTCGGACGCACGCAAAACAACAAGCGCAAACACCCGGCGGGGCTTCGGGGTTGCTAAACATAGTGAGAGTGAGGGGAAAAGGCCAAACAATTTTACCGTTAGCTGGCATAAATTAGCCTTATTTCTTATTCTAATACACATAACCAAACAACTGTTTTTCAAGACAATTTAAAATTTGTCCAGTTATCACAGAGGTTCTGAAGCCGCATAGACCTCGACAACGCCCCGACACTGTTTCAACTCCGTTTGATCTCGCGCAAAGGAAACCTGGAATGTCCAAAACACTTGTCCCGGACGCAGAACTGGCAATTGCTTCGGGTTGCATCCACTGCCCAGTGGTACTTGCCAGCCTGTCCGAGCTGATCAAGGCAGGCAAGATCGGCCGCCTCGAGGTCATCAACATCGGCCTGCACCCGGAATTTGCCGAGCAGCAGGGCATCCGCGGAGTTCCCTGGTTGCGTATCGGCCCCTTCGAACTCAGCGGTGCGCACAGTCATTCCGAACTCCGGGACCTGGCCACCCAGGCCAGTAGCGAGACCCGGATGATGGCGTATCTGCGCGACAGCCTTGAGACAGGCGAACTCGACAGGGTGATCGCCGCCTGCAGACGCAGCTCCGAATTGCTGCCGCCGCTGCTGGCGTTGTCGGGTGACCTGGAAACACCCTTCGCGGTGCGCATAGGAGTCGGTGCCGTACTCGAGGATCTCGCTACTGACGGGCTCCTGTCGCAACTGGTGGAGGACATCGCAGGACTTGCCGCCAGCCCGCATGCCCAGATTCGCGCAGATGCAGCGCATTTTCTTGGACTGACCGGTGCTGCTGCCGCGCGGGTGGCACTCGCGCAGCTGGCCGCCGATGAGGACGAAGAGGTGCGTGAAATCGCAACGGAGTCACTGGCCGCTCTGGACTCGGACCAGAACTGATGGAGCGAACGAGAGGCACTTGCCCGCTCACCACCAACTCGACCTCAGGTAAACTAAGCGCTGCAGCAGACGAAACAACACTCACCATGCAGATTCCCGATCGCGACCACCAGATTGTCCAGGCCCATGCCGCTTTCATCTGTCAGGCGGTCGAGTTCATTCAGCAGCCGGGCGCAGAAAGCCAGCTGGACGCGCTTTTGAATGCGGCGGCACAAAACGGCTGGAACGCTTTGGCAGCCGCGGTGCGATTGTTCGCAGCGGGCAGACGCGATCTGAATCTGATCGCCGGGCTAGATCAGGAAGACCGCGTGGTCGCAGAGGCGATACTGCGAGGCCTGCAGGACCCCGACACCCTGCCCGATCCCAATCAGAAGGCCGACCCTTCCCTGGCCGCACCCGGCCTGGCCGGCATGATCCACGCTGCGGGCACCGGCAACGTCCAGGCGCTGACCCTGATCAGCCAGATGGCCGAGCAGATGAGCAAGGTCGGCGGCGATATGGGCCGGGTGGCGGCGGTCATACGGCCTCTGATCAATGGTGAGCGCGATCCTGACAAGCTCTGTGACCGGCTGGACACCCGCGGTCGGCAGCTGGTCCTGCAGATCCTCGACGAACTGGGCAAACTGGACCTACATTGACCAATCCGCTGCGACATTTCGTTGTGCTCGGTGCCATAAACGGCTTCCTCGCCGTTGCCTTCGGGGCCTTCGCGGCCCATGCGCTCAAGGATATGATCAGCACCGGGCTGCTGGAGGTATTCCGAACAGGGGTCGAGTATCAGGCCCTGCATGCTTTGGCGCTGCTGGCGGTCGGTCTGCTCGGCCGCGATGGCCTCAGCAGGGCGCTGAACCTGGCGGGCTGGGCATTCGCAACCGGCATCCTGCTGTTTTCGGGCAGCCTGTATCTGCTGGCACTGACCGATATCCGCTGGCTGGGCGCAGTCACGCCTTTTGGCGGCACCGCCTTCCTGATGGGCTGGGGTGCACTTGCCTGGCACGCCGCCCGAAACACCCGATGACAGCTCGACACCTTTCCCGATCCTGCGGCGGACGCCGGTGAAAGATGCAGGCTGACGCACTCAGCAATCGCGTCCTGAAGAATGAACGCCACCTCAAAAAATGGGCCCTGCGCGAGGGCATCGAGGCGTATCGCGTCTACGACCGTGACATCCCCGAATTTCCTCTGGCGATCGACCGTTACGCCGACTGGCTGCACGTACAGGTATTCGAAAAGAAGCGCCCCCTGGAGGCCGAGGATCTACAGCATATCCGTGAACAGCTTGCCCGTTCTCTGGAGGTCCCCCTGCAGCAGATCGTGCTGAAGCACCGGCGCCGCCAGCGCGGTCTCGAGCAGTACGAAAAACTCGCAGAGGAAACCTCATCCTTCACGGTGAGCGAACGCGGCCTGCTGTTTGAGGTCAATCTGACAAGCTATCTGGATACCGGACTGTTTCTCGATCATCGCGATACCCGCCAGATGGTCCGCGAGCGCGCCCGCGACAGGGACTTTCTCAACCTGTTCGCCTATACCGGCAGCTTCACGGTGTACGCGGTTGCAGGCGGCGCCCGACGGAGCGTCACCGTCGATATGTCGAAGACCTACCAGGCATGGAGTCGCCGCAACCTGGCGCACAACGGTCTCGAAGATCCCGAGCGCCACCGCTTCGTGCAGTCAGACGTACTCTCGTTTCTCGAGCGCATGCGGGTCGAGCGCGCACTTTTTGATCTGATCGTGCTGGACCCCCCGAGCTTTTCCAACTCAAAACGCATGGATGGCACCTTCGACGTGCAGCGAGACCAGGTCGAGCTGCTCACGGCCACGCTCGATCTCCTGGCGCCCGGTGGCGAACTACTCTTCTCGAACAACCGCCAGGGCTTCAGGATCGATCCCGGCGTGAAACAGCTGGCCGCGGTCAACGAGATCAGCAAACGCACGATTCCGCTCGACTTCAAGCGACACTCTCCACATCGGTGCTGGGTCCTGCAAAAGACCTGAACCTGCCTTCATCATGCATGCAGGCTAAGATGCAGTCATGACCAGACGCGTGCTCATCATCGAAGACGATCCCGCGCTGAATCAGATCCTTGGCCTGCATTTCGAGGATCAGGGTTTCACCGTCTTCAGCGCAGATAACTGCGAGACCGGCTTTGAGCTCGCCGAACGCGAGCCAATCGAGGTAATCCTGCTCGATCAGCAGCTGCCGGACGGTGAGGGTATCGCGCTTTTACCCCGCCTGCTCGATGCCCGCCCGGGAGTCGGGGTCATTATGATGACCGGTCAGCACGATCTGGAGCTGGCCATCGACGCGATAAAAACCGGTGCTGCGGACTTCATCCACAAACCGGTAAAAACCACCACCCTGCAGGCCACCGTCGAGAAGGTCCTTGCAGGCCAGTCCCCCGAACCGGAACACCACGCACCCGCGCGCGACCGACCGCTGGGTGATCTGATCGGCCGCAGTGACGCGATGCTCGAGGTCAGCAAGCAGATCGCGCTGTCGGCAGCGAATGCGGCAACGGTGTTGATCAGCGGCGAATCCGGCACCGGCAAGGAGGTAGTGGCACGCCTGATTCACCAGCATAGCAATCGCGAAGGTGAATTCGTCGCGATCAACTGCGCAGCCATTGTCGAGACCCTGCTAGAGAGCGAACTTTTCGGCCACGAGAAAGGGGCCTTCACCGGCGCCGATCGCAGCAAGCCGGGCAGGTTCGAACTGGCCGCCGACGGCACCCTGTTTCTGGATGAGATCGCCGAGCTCGCGCCGGCGCTGCAGGCCAAGCTGCTGCGCGCCCTGCAGGAACGCGTGATCGAGCGCGTCGGCGGCACCGGCAGCATCCCTATCAATGCGCGCATCATCGCAGCCACCCATCAGGACCTGTTCGCGCTCGCGCAGAAGGGCAGGTTCCGCGAAGATCTGGCCTACCGCCTCAACGTGATCGACATCACCCTGCCACCACTGCGCGATCGGCGCGACGACATCCCGCTACTGGCCACCGCGCTGCTGGAGAAGGCCGCCAGGCACAATGACCAGACCGCGCCGGCCCTCAGCCGCTCCGCCATCCGGGCACTCAACGGCCACGACTGGCCGGGCAATGTCCGCGAACTCGAGAACGTCCTCACCCAGGCGATGGTGATGGCGCGCGACGGCCAGATCACGGACAGCCATATACGCTTCAAACATGCTCCCGGGTCAGAACCGGCCGCTACGGCACAGCAGGTCGATCAGGGCGTCCAGCTGCAGTCCCTGGACGAACTCGAGGCCGCACATATCCAGCGCGTGCTGCGGCATACCGGCGGGCACAAGGGCAACAGCTGCGAGATCCTCGGAATCTCGCGCCCGGCGCTGGACCGCAAAATCCAGAAGTACGGCCTCACCCTGCCCGAGAGGGATTGATGCTGACAGCCGAAGCAGTGTGCACGCTTCGTTACAAACACACCTGGCGTAACGTTTCGTTACAACGCATCGTTAAATCACGACCAAGCACTTTAAGATAATAATGTTTTAAAACAATAGGTTAAAAACTGGCACGCCAGCTGCAATGTATCCGTCATCGAGACAAACATTTTGCAGAAGGAAGCCAACATGACCGCCATTGCACTCGCCCAGACTGCCGCCCTGAAATCCGGTGCCGGCAAGACCAGTATCACTCGCGAAGAGCAGTTCAATCAGCTGATCGCTGTCTACATGGACGATCTCTACCGCTACGGCTACTGGTTGAGCGGCAGTCACGCTGTCGCCGATGACCTGGTGCAGGAAACCCTGGTAAGGGCCTGGAAGTCGATGGAAAAGCTGAATGACACCAGGGCCGCCAAGGGCTGGTTGCTGACCATCCTGCGACGCGAAAACGCACGCCGCTTCGAACGCAAACGTCCCCAGGAAAGCGGCATTCCGACCGAGGAACTGGCCGCAGACCGCAAGGACTATGACACTTCCACCGAGGCCTTCGTGCTGCGCCAGGCGCTGGAGCGTCTGCCAGAAGAATACCGCGAACCGCTGCTGATGCAGGTGATCTATGGTTACTCGCAGAAAGAGATCGCCGCGCATCTCGGCATCTCGGTGGCCGGTGCCGGCACCCGACTGTTCCGTGCGCGGGAGAAAATGCGGGGCCTGCTGTGATGCCTACTGCCCGGGTCCCCAGAACCCTGCTGATCGTGGATGACGATGAGGCACTCAGCCAGTTGCTGGCATGGGAGTTTCAGGACCTGGGTTATGTCGTGTGCCGGGCAGCAGACTGCGACCAGGCGCTTGCCGCCGCCAGGGTGACATCGTTCGAATTCGCCCTGGTCGATTTTCACCTGCCGGACGGTGACGGTCGCAGCCTTTCGCAGCGACTGAAGCAGCAATTGCCCAGAATGCAGATTGTGATGATGAGCGCGGACCGTGCAGGCGCGACTGCTGGAGGAACAGATGTCGCGCTCATGGTCGCTTTTCTGGAGAAGCCGGTGCCGACGGCACGGATACATCACGTCTTGAATGTCTTTTCCGACCCGGTGCGCTGGACGCCCTTCTGCACCGATTAGCGTTAAGAATTGCCGGTCAGGACCTTTTGCGAGCGCTTGCGAAATACCCCCATCTCTTTCGCCGCCTGCAGGTCACCACTGCGCTCCGCGACCTCGATCCCCTGAGCGAGTACGTCCACCGCTTCGGCATGACTGCCGCTCGTGGCGAGCGCCTTGCCCAGCATTTTCCAGGCAGCTGAGTATTCGGCATCGAAATGCAGCGCCTGTCGCAGATGCTCAATGGCCGCGCCCGCGTCGCCGGCCTTCAGAAGCTCGTTTCCAAGCGAATAACGCAACAGGGCACTGTCTACGCCACGCTCGAGCATACCGTGCAGATTTTCGATCATGGTCATCACAGTGGCCTCCTGACCGTATTGTCCCGGGAGGGCATGGGCCTTCAAACCTGGGGTTTGCAGGGTAGGCAAGGGCCGACTTGCTGCGCAAGTATCGAACCTGCAGAAAAACCTGGCCGTAAGTATAGAGAAATGCCCGATTTAACCCTGCAGGATCTAGGGATAATCAGGGCTTGAACTGGGCGAGCCCGCGCAACCCATCCTTTCGCTCTACGCAACAACGCTCGGCCAGACTGTCTTTCACGCCCCGACCACATAGCCGGTGCGAACAAAAAAGCCGCACCCCGTCGGATGCGGCTTTTCCGACTGACACAGCGATATCAGCCTTGATTGTGGCATTCCAACGACTGGAAGTGCTTGAACACATCATCTGCGCCCACCGCAGCCCCGTCTTTTGCGATCTCGTCAAACTCGTTGCCCGCCTGAGCCCCGGCCCAGGAGACGTACTCCTCACGATTGATCTGGCCATCCGCTTTGCGGTCCATCATCTGACGGACTCGCTGGGTGCCGCATTTGCCTGATCCGCATTTTCCCTCAAGCACGCTGATACCCTTTTTCCCGCCAGCATCCGCCACCACCAGCATCGCCCCGTCTGCGTGCGCAATACCGAAAGGGTTACCGGCCGCATGGGCCTGCGGCAGCATGGCCAGTACAACGGAGGCGCCCGCGATCAGGCCCATGTTTATTTTCATATTCTCATTCCTCTAATTGTCGGTTCCACAGCCGCAGCCTGGCGTCTCACCATGCGCTTGCTGGTAATGCATATTCTTGTAGTCGACATGAGACATCGCCATGCCCGCTTGTCCCGAACCGTTCTACACGCCCCATTCCAGATACTGGCTGTCCCGCTCGACCTTCTCCCGGCAATTCACAGAACTTACGGGCATTACCGCTGTGCACTACTTGACACTCTGGCGGATGCACACGGCACTTACCCGACTCAAGGCCGGCAACAGGGACCTGCATTGCGTAGCGCGTGAAGTCGGGTAAGTTTCAGCGGCAGCCTTTCAGAAGGCCTTCAAACGCGTGCATGGTTTCACGCCAACGCAGGCGATAACCGCCTGACGGGCGGCCACAGGCTCCATCTGTCGTGCAAACACCCCCGAGCGGCCAAACCCGACGCGGTTCAACGGCAATACATTCCTAAAGTCCACAGCCCGGATGCCGATTTATCCAATCTGATAAGGCGCGCAATTTTTTACAAGGGCGTCATGCCGCTGATTACGCCCTGTGCTAGGCTTCCACACGCACATAATGCGTGGGAGATTCAATCAGTTACGGACGCCCCGGAGCCCTCGATGCACCTTTTGCGACCAATTCTTTCTGCCGCTGTGCTGGCACTGAGCCTGACTGGATCCAGTCTTGCGGCTACCAACGCCACAGACGCCGGGCGCAGACTGGCCCAGGCTGTATACGACGCCCCAAACGGCGACGATTTTGCCTCGCGCGCGAAAATGACCCTCACGGAGAAGGGCCGTCCTCCCCGCGCACGCGAGATGTACACATTGAGAATCGACCGTGGCGACGGTGAGCGCTGGTCATTGACCCGGTTTACCCAACCATCGGATATCGATGGCGTAGGACTGCTGACCAAAGACTACCCCGGCGACGAGAATGATCAATGGCTCTTCCTGCCCGCCCTGAACCGCGTCAGGCGCGTCTCCTCGTCGCGCAAAGGCGGGCGCTTCGTAGGCTCGGATATCTTTTTCGAAGACCTGCGAGACCGCGAGGTCGATATGGACAGGCACGTTTTCAAGGGTGAGGAGAAGCTCGGCAAGCTGACAACCAAAGTATTGGTCAGCGAGCCGGTGGATGCCGATAATTCAGCCTACACGCGACGGATCAGCTGGATACACCCCCAGACCCTGATTCCTCTCCGGGTGGACTATTATCAGTCTCATTCAAAGAATCCGGTAAAGCGCCTCACTGTCAAGAGAATCAAACGCATTCAAGGCATATGGACCGTGCTTGACAGCGCCATGACCGACCTGGATACGGGGCACGTGACCCGCATAACCCAAACGGCGGTCAAGTATAATCAGGGTGTTCCCGAACGATTGTTTACCAGCCAGGCATTGGCCGACGATAGTGCAGAGGCCCCGTACAGGCCCTAGGCATATCCATCCCGAATGACACAAGGACCGCTGAACATGTTTTTTCGACGCCACCATGGATCCCTCCTGCTGCCACTGACGATCTTCTGCGCCTGCACGACAAGCGTGGCGGCCGCCGATGCGGAGATCATCATCGAAGACGACGTGGTCATAGAATCCAATGGTGCAGAATCCGCCGACAGCATCCTGATCGAGGAGACACCCGGCCAGGATGAACTGATGATAGAGGAATCCGATCCGGCGGCAGGTGATGGACTCATGGCAGGGGGAACGGACACCGACGAATCACTGGAAGCCGGGTCACAAAGCGGCGACCTGGAGATCAAGATCGACGACGCCTGGGCCGAGTACGGTCACTTTACACGCTCCGACTCCGAATCAGACAACTCGCTCTATGGCAAGGTTGCCGCTTCGGCAAACTGGCAGCCGAATAGCAGTTGGGAGTTGCAGCTCGCCGGCCGCATTGATGGGTACGACGAAGATGGGAAAAATTCATTCACCGATATTGTTGCCGATTACGGTGACAGCTATATCCGCTACCGCACCGAAGACCTCAAACTGACCTTCGGCACCCAGACCGTGGTCTGGGGGCGTCTTGATGAGCTGCCCCTCGCCGACCGGGTCAGCAGGGCAGACCTTACACGCTTCGTTCTGGATGACCTGGAAGACCGGCGCCGGGCGAACCCGGTCATCCGCGCAGAGGCATTCTTCGGGTCAGGCAAACTGGACCTCGTCTGGCTGTACGATTTCCGTGGCGCAGCACTGCCGGACAAAGACAGCGTCTGGTACCCGGTCAACCGGGAGACCGGGCGCATCATCGGATTCGATCCCGATGATATTCCGCCCGCCTCGATAAAGAATGCCCGTATCTCAGACAAAGCCTCAAGCGGCGACGGTGGGTTCGGCGCACGTTACACGCGCACGCATTCGTTTGCGGACATCGGGGTTACGGTGGCGCATACCCGACAGTCAACGCCTTACTATCGCTCTGCTGGAATCGGCCGCATTGAAGCTCTGTATCCCAGGTCGTGGGCCTACGGTGCGGATGCTGCCGTCGATGCGGCCGGGGCAACGTGGCGCGCAGAACTCCTGTACAGCAGTGACAACCCGGTGACACGAGAAAATCTTGGTTATACGACAACCCCGGCCATGTCCTGGGGCGCGGGTGTCGAGTTTCACCCGGGTGACAGTGATACGAGGGTAAATCTTCAACTCGTCGGCATGAACCTGATCGACTCACCATCGATCATCGATCGCAAGGAGGTCTACAGCGTAAACGGAGAAGTCGAAACCCCGTTCGACCGCGAACGCTGGCGCGCGAAACTCGGTTTCTATGCCGGCATGAAAGACAAAGACATCTACCTGAACCCGGAAATCGCTTTTCTGGGCTGGGAGCCCCATGAGGTATATCTTGCGCTGCACTATTTCGAAGGGGACGACAACACATTCAGCGGCTTCCATGAGGACCATTCATCGATCAATCTCGGCTGGCGGGCAACCTTCTGAAAAGCCCGGCCCTGAAGCGTGACTGACGAAGCCCGCCCTCCCCGACTGGAACGCTCACGGCGCCCCACGGCGATCGTGCACGAAGGCTTTTTCGTTTATGCCAACCCAGCGTTCCTCGGCCGCCTGGGATATAGATCACTCGAAGAGCTCGAATCAGTTCCGCTGCTCGATCTAGTTGAAGACAGCGACCATGCTCGGCTGCGTGAACATCTCGACGCTGCGAAAAAATCCGCCGGCACCGACACCGACCACCCTGAGGCCAAGCTTACCTTGAGGCGCGCAGACGACCTGCCGCTCGCCACCAACTGCACCGCATTCCGCACCCGTCATGCCGGAGAAGATTGCATTCAGTTGAATTTGCTTACCCGTGAAGACACAAGCGTTACAGGACGGCTCAAAAACCTTCCCTGGAAACAGTACCTGAGCATCCTTTTTCTGATTCTGTTCACCGTACTACCGTCGACACTGCTTCTTAAGCTGAATATCGACAATTCGCCTACGGTTTATTTTCCTGACGATGAGCCTGCTGTTGTGCTTGACAGGGCGTTACACGAACGTTTTCCGAATGATCAGGTATTTGTGCTGCTATTCGAGGGAGTCGCCCTATTCTCCGATGGCTTCCTCCGGGCTTACGACCAACTTGGCCAAAGACTTAAACAACTTGATGCAATAGACGACGTCGTTTCCATCACTCTGCAGGACCATATCGCTGGAACCAAAGAGGAATTTGTCGTTGAGCGGATTATTGATACTCGCAAGCTGGAAGACTCTCTTCCAGCCCAACGCAAGAGCCGTGCGGTAAATGACCGGTTTGCTCGCGGCGCCCTTGTCCCACTTGACGGCTCGGCCCTAGCTATGGTGGTGATTCCACACGGTACCGGAAACAGTCTCGAACGACTCGCACTGGAAGAGCATATTCTGGGGACTGTCGAGGCATCTCGACTGAACGGCTATCTCACCGCTGTGGCAGGCCAGATTCCGATTGACGTCGCTGAACTACGCTCCATGCTCCGCGACAACATGATTTTTATACCGGCAACAGTCACCATCGGCCTAGCATTGATCTGGTGGCTATTCAGGCGTTGGCTGGCCGTCATGTTGGCGGGTGTCGCCATCGGCGTCGTCGTGAACTCTACGGTTGCAATCTACGTAGTACTCAACCAACCGTTTACCCTGATATCCAGCATCATCCCGCCTTTGCTTTCCGCACTTACTGTTGCGGCCTTGGTTCACCTTTTCAACGCCCTCTATCTTGCGTCGAAACGAGGAATCGCCGGCCCGGATCGCGTGACCCAGGCCATTGCGGAAATAAACCGCCCGGCCCTATTTGCCGCATTGACAACAGCTGGTGGTCTGGCCTCGCTGGCGACCAGCCCGATCGTGCCCATCAGGGTTTTCGGCGTGATTTCCGCCGCCGGCACCATTTTGATCTATCTGGTTGTCTTTCGGATTTTGCCAAACATTGTCGCGCGATGGGACAAGAGAAGTTGGACCAGTGCAAAAAGCGGGGCCAAGCTGGTCGACAGAATTGTCTCTGTACTCTATCGAACCGGCCTCAGGCATCCACTCATCGTCGTCGGCGTGGTCTGTGCTGCCTTGATTGCAGGAATACCCCAGATCAAGAATGTGGTCGTGGAAACGAATCTTCAGGAATTCTTTGATTATGACCATTCGGTCAGAAGAGACACGAGACATATCGATGAAAAACTGATCGGCACTATGCCGGTAGCGGTTATGTTCGACACAAGCTCCAAGAACGGATTGAAAAAACCCGAAATCCTGAGCCAGATACGGGATTTTCAGGTGTGGGCCGAGGAGCAACCTGAAATCGACAGAAGTTTTGGGCTGGTTGATTTTATTGAAGAGATGAATTGGGCTTTCAACGCGGAAAATCCCGAGTACCGAAGGCTGCCCGATGACTCACTACTGATCAGTCAGTACTTGTTGATTTACGATGGAGAAGATATCTACGATTTCGTCGACCGGGATTTCCAGCATTCTACGGTCAATCTGAATCTCAATATCCACAGTGCGAACGCCATCTCGCAGTCTTTGGAAAAGATTCGTAGCTATCTAACGAAAAACATCGATTCAAACCTGACCTGGGAGATCGCAGGAATCGGTCGGCTCTTTGCCGACATGGAGGATCTGCTGGTCGCCGGACAAGTCTACAGTTTGTGGGGAGCAATTCTCCTCATCTTTGGGTTCATGCTATTCCTTCTGCGTTCGTTCGGCGCGGCCATTCTATGCATGATTCCCAATCTCTCGCCTATTCTCGTAATTTTCATCATCATGGGGGCTGCGGGAATTTGGCTGGACATGGCGACAGCAATGGTCGCCAGCGTAGCTATAGGCATTGCAGTTGACGACACTATTCATGTGTTTCATGGCTTTCAGAAGCGCGCTGCCCC
>CAZCDY010000117.1:2806-12201 GCA_964497145.1 uncultured Gammaproteobacteria bacterium | reverse complement strand
TATTGGCGCCGCTTGCATTCGCAATGGGTATACCTTTTCCAACCGGGCTCCGGGGACTCGGACATTCATCGCCACAACTGATCCCCTGGGCCTGGGGCATCAACGGCTGCGCCTCCGTTATCAGTGCGGCGAGCGCGCCCCTGCTGGCCATGGAGATCGGTTTCAACGGCCTGATTGCAATCGCGGTGATCGCTTACCTTTTGTTGCCATTAATCCGTATCGACCGAGAAACCGCGCTTTCTTAAACCCGGGAGACCGACCCCGCCTGTTCGGATTGGGGCGTTTCGGTGGTCTGGACGTGCCGTGCGATACTGATCTGGCGCAACAGACTGAAAAGACCTTTCACTATACTGGGCTTAGCAAAACATCAAATCGGAGGACACCAGGGAAACGTCATGAACAAAAAAGTCGACACAACGCTCGTCAGTCCAGAGGTCATAAAGGAATCACCGCTCGGAGCCGACCTAAGCAAAAATCAGTGCAAGACCCTGGCCGGGGTGGCGGGTGCCATCTGTCTGAAAAAAGGCACGTCGCTGCTCGAAGAGGGGCATTCAGACGACACACTGTACGTCGTTGTCAGCGGCAGTCTTGAGGTGATCAAACCGACCGGCGGCGGGGATATCATTACGCTGCAACTGCTCCATGCCGGCGATATGGCGGGGATCCTCGGATTCGTGGACGGTGTACCGCACAGTGCAGGCATTCGTGCACTCAGGCGATGCGAGCTGATCGCACTCGACCGCAAGAGCCTCGAACAATTGCTCAAGAAAGATCCGGAGCTTGTGTACCAGGTGATGCGTTCCATCGTGAGGACAGCACATCGGATTCTCGCCCGGATGAACACCCAGTTCGTCGAGATGTCGAACTACATCAGCAAGCAGCACGGGCGCTACTGAAGCAGCGGCTGCCGGTCGGCATGTTGCAGATGATTCCGGAAATGCGGGCGACAACCCGCGCGGCATTGGCTCAGCTGAAAGGTTTGTCTTTTTGATCTTTGCCGTAACGGGCGAGGATCTTTCCGACATACGCACGCGTTTCGTTGAACGGCGGCACCCCACCATGGCGCTCGACCGCCGCTTCACCGGCATTGTAACCGGCGAGCGTCAGTCTCAGGTCACCGTCGAATCGCTTGTTCAGCCAGCGCAGATAGGCCATGCCGCCGCGCAGATTCTGGACGGGGTCGAACGGATCCTTGACCCCGAATCGACGTGCCGTGGCGGGTATCAGCTGCATCAAACCGAGTGCGCCTTTATGTGACCGCGCACGCGGATTGAAGTTGGATTCTGCACGTACGACCTCGAGCACCAGCGCCGGATCGAGGTCGTATTTGGGGGCCATCTCCTGGATCTTGACCATCAGCTCGGCGCGGCGCGCACTGCTCTGACGTAAGTCGATGCCGTTGCTTGCAATACAGGCCAGTGGAGTCTTTTTCGTCGAAGCCAGGCTCTGCATCAGACGCGCAGGAGGCTTTTCCCCCAACCTTGCCGCCTCGCGCAGCCATGCACCGCCCAACCGCTCGTCACGCGCGACCCGGCCGCGCCCCTGCAGATACAGCCAGCCCAGTTCAAAAGCGGCCGGGCCGTGACCCTTGCGAGCAGCGGCACACAGGTACACCACAGCACGGTCAAGGTTCTGCTTCACCCCTTCGCCATGCATGAAGCGCAGGGCCTGTTCGGTCAGTTCCGCGGGTTTCGTGGCGGCAGAGACAGCGGCCGGGACAACCGCGAGAAACAGAAGCAACAGAGAGACCACACCTGCCCGGCGTGTAATCCAGTGAAAATGGTCGCCACTTCTTTTGATGATGCCGTGCATACGGGTTACACAGCAGATTTCGTACCGATCGTACTAAATTTCTATTTTTCAGTAAGATACGTATCGGCCGCCGACATCGCACAGGTAGGAGTGTAAATTTTACTGACGTCCGGCCAGCGCCTCGCGATCAGCGATCCGTAACCTTGTCCGAGCAGAGAACAGACACTCAGGCCACGCTGTTCCTGAGTGAAGGGAATATCAACCGGATCACGCCGGCCACCTGCGGCTCGACCTTTTCGCGTATGCCGGCACACTGGTCGGGAGACAGGCCGGTGACCTCCCAGGCGTGCGGCCAAACGCCGGCCAGGGCCACCTCTATCCCCAGCTCTGGGCCATCTGCCTCCGCCAGCTGGGCTGCAATATGGATCAGGCTGGTGAAAAGCTCATACTCCTGCGATTTTGAAGGCTCGATATGGTGCTCAGTCGGTTCCCATAGACTCTGCGGCAACTGCCATTGATGCATCAGATCGGCACCTACCCTGGCATAATCTGTCCCCAGCAAGGCACGCTCTGCCTTATACAGCGGGGCGCCCTGGACCTTCGCCAGCTCAATCGCCTGCTGGGCTTTCTGTCCGGCCAGTTGGTAGATGAACAGGTGTCCGATATCCGTCAACAGGCCTGCCACGAAAAGGCGTTCACCATCCAGCACGTTGCACAGTGCCGCCAGCTCACGGCCGGCAATCGCACAGAAAACACTTCGCTGCCAGAACGTCTGCATATCCATGATCTCGTTGGACATACCTTCGAAACTCTGGGCAACGGAGGCCGCCAATACGAGATCATGCACCTCCTGCGTACCCAACAGGCCCACGGCCCGGCTGACCGTGTCGATCTGGCTACCCAGACCGAAATAGGCGCTGTTGACGATCCGCAACAGCCTGACGGTCATCGCCGGGTCGTTTCCGACCACCTCCGCTACCTCTGCGAGATTGGAGTTCGGATCATCCAGGACCGCCTTCAGTCGTATGTAAACATCCGGCAAAGAAACCAGGCGGGCGTTTGCAGACACCTGTTCCCATACTGTGGCCATCGCGCATCTCTTTGTTTTCGCAGGCAGGACCTGCTTCTCAGACCTATCAGCGGCAGGATCGGCACTTTCCAAAGGTCCTTGCAGATAAAGGTTTCGCTCCCGATAACTGGCCCCTGACAGGGCCTTGCCCGCCCGCCATCAGAAGCCGGCACCTCGAACTCTCCGGACGACCTTTTTTGCGCCGGTGATTTTGCTTTAGAGTTGCCGCTCAGGCCTTTCGAGATCTGTTCAGCGTGCAACGAATCAAACCTTTTGGGTGGCTGCCAATCCTGCTGGAGTTCGACGAGCGTTACCGGCTCACCAGCCAATGGTTTCTGCGCCTGCTCGCACTGATCTACCTCGCCGCATTTGTCTCCTCGGCCATCGAGATCACCGGGCTGGTGGGTGAGAACGGGATTCTTCCCGCCGGCGAACACCTTGCACGGCTGGAGCAGGCCCTGGGACCACTCAGCTGGGTACGTTTCCCGACGCTGTTCTGGCTGGATCACAGTGATGCCAGCCTGTTGCTGGTCAGCTATGCCGGCTGCCTCTTTGCCGTCACCCTGCTGGTCGGCTGGCGACCGCTGCTGTCGACGATTGCACTTTTTGTCCTTTATCTATCACTGCTGCGCGTCGGCCAGATATTTTTCAACTTTCAGTGGGACTACCTGCTGCTGGAGGCTGGTTTCCTGTCGATCTTCCTTACCCGGGGACCCAACCGGCTGTTGGTGTTCCTGTTTCACTGGCTGCTGTTCCGTCTTCGCTTTCTTTCGGGCCTGTCGAAGCTGATCAGCGGCGATCCGTCCTGGAGCGGACTGACGACCCTGAAGCATTACTTCGAGACCCAGCCGCTGCCGCACATGGGCAGCTGGTATGCCCACCAGCTGCCCGAATGGCTGCTGCGAACCGGTACAGGCTTCACGCTGTTCGTTGAACTGATCGTGCCTTTTTTTATCTTTCTGCCGCGCCCCTTCAGACTGTTCGCAGCCCTGGCCACGATCACGATTCAGATCCTGATCATCCTTACCAGCAACCACAACTTCATCAACCTGCTGACCATCGCGCTGTGTCTTTTTCTGCTGGACGATCGTGCCATCCGCGGCCTGATTCCGAACTGGCTGCAGCCGCATGCCAAACCAGGCGGTAAAAGCGGCGCTAACTCGCTGCTGCTGCCGCCAGTTGCTGCAATCCTCCTTATCAGCAGCAGTTTTGCAATCTACGACTTCGTGAGTGACGGGCGCACCGATTCCGCCTGGCATACGCCGGCCAACTGGGTACGCGGCTGGGGACTGGGCAATGTCTATCATGTGTTCCCAAACATGCAGACCGAACGCCATGAACTGACCATCGAGGGCAGTCGGGACGGGCGGGAATGGCTACCGTACCGGTTTCGTTACAAACCCAACGGTGCGGATGAACACCCTGACTTTATCGTGCCGCTGCATCCCCGGCTGGACTGGATGATGTGGTTCGTGCCGCCACAGAATCCCGCCATGCGTCACTGGTTCGAGAGTTTCCTCTGGCGACTGCACAAGAATTCACCCAGTGTGACCGGGCTGCTCGAGTACAACCCCTTTCCGGACACGGGGCCACGTTACCTGCGCATCCTCTCCCATCGTTACCGGTTTACGACACCGGAAGAAAGGCAGACAAGCGGTCGCGTCTGGCACACGGAATATCTGGGTGAGTTTCCGAACGTGCCGCCACGGATTCCGTAATCAAGTGTCATGCCGGCCATCGCCGGTCAGCAACGAAAGAAACCTCGAGCACGCAGAAACTCGAGCATATGCTCCCGCTTCTTTCCCTGCACGGCCACTGCCGCCGCGCTGCTCCAGTCGCTAAGCTTGGTGTTGGCGCCACGGCTGGCGTAATAAGTCGCCATCTTCTCGTCGTAAAGCGCCATCCGTTCCGGCGAGACCTCCTGATAGCCGTCCTGATGCAGGACGAAACCCACCGGCATGCGGGGCTTCACCTCCTGTGCCTCGTTGGGCCAGCCCAGACACATGCCAAACACCGGCAACACCAACGCCGGCAGTGACAGTTGGTCGACGATCACCTGAGGTTCATTGCGTATCCCGCCGATAAACACACCACCGAGGCCTTGGGATTCGGCCGCCAACAGGACATTCTGCGCCATCAATGCGACATCGACGATCGCCGCCAGCCCATGCTCGGAGAAACCTTCCAGTTCGCCCTTCCCTGCCGCCTCGCAGGCGGTGTTGATTCGTCGCAGATCCGCACAGAACACAAGAAACTCAGGGGCCTGTTCGATCCACACCTGACCGCCCGCCGCCTCGGCGATGGCAGCCCTGGCCTCCGGACGGTTGACGCGTATGACCGTATAGGCCTGAATGAAGCTCGAACTGGCAGCACCCTGACCGCAGCGGATCAAGGACTCAAGCAGTCCCGGATCCAGCGGCCTTGGCAGAAAACGGCGGACCGACTGGTGATTGAGTTGCAGCTGCTGGGTCGCGGTAAGTTTCATGCGGCACTCCGGAACAGATTCCCATGCACGGGCAGGACGTCACATGATCCCATGGTTTCGCCGAGGATGCTCCCGGCGATCACCGGCCGTTGCTGGGCGTTTCGAGGGGGATGTCCTGCACATGCTTGAAGCGGTCGCAGGTGGCAATCGCCCGTGGAATGAAGAAACTGCCGAACGCGAGCCACCGGTGCACGTCTTCAGGCCCTTCCCAAGGCCTCAGGCCACCTCTTTGTGAGGACATTTGTCGCGGGTGCAACGTCCGTAAATGATCAGGGAGTGATCGGTGATACTGAAGCCCTTCCTTGACGCGATCTCGCTCTGACACTTTTCGATCGTCTCATCGAAAAACTCCTCGACCCGGCCGCACTGTTCGCACACGATATGGTCATGATGATGACCACGGTCGAGTTCGAACACCGCCTGACCACTTTCGAAGTGGTGCCTTTCCGCCAGGCCGGCATTCACGAACTGGGTAAGCACCCGGTAGACGGTTGCGAGACCGATCTCCTCGCCCCGTTCAAGTAGCGCCTTGTACACATCTTCGGCGGTCATGTGCCGAGATTCGGCCGATTCGAGGATTTCGAGGATCTTCACCCGTGGCAAAGTCACCTTGAGGCCGGCCTTGCGAATTTCCCTGTTTTCCAAGCTTACCTCCGACGCATGTAATCTTGCGGGGGATTCGCTATCATTCTCCCGCCTTCCGGGAGCCCCGACACAGTATCGATTGAATATGCGTAAGCTTCTCATTTTCATTACCGCACTCGCAACCTTCGCAACTGCCGGCTGCAGCAGCTTCAGGGAAGGTGCGAGTTCGGCCGCCGACATCATCCCCAACGCGCTCGACCGCGCGCCATTCGTCTACCGCCCCGTGATCCAGCAGGGCAATGTGGTAAAGCAGGAACAGGTGAACGAATTGCTCCCGGGGATGAGCAAGCGGCAGGTGAGATTTCTGCTTGGCACCCCCATGCTCGACGACGTTTTCCACGCCAACCGCTGGGATTATGTCTACACCATCGGTGTAGGCAGCCGGCCAGAGGAAATCCGCCGGCTCACCGTATTCTTCCAGGAAGACCGTCTGGTCCGTATCACCGGCGACATCCGGCCACAGCCGGAGAGCGAGCGTGAGCAAAAACCGAAAGAAGTGGTGGTGACAGTCCCCGACTGGGACGGTGGCAACAAGTCTTTCTGGGTCAGGACCCTCGATGCCGTTGGTCTGGAGACAAAAGACGAGTAGAGGTGAGGTCTAGGCCTGGGTCGCGCCCTGCTCACGTGCGCCCTTCTTCATCGACTTGCCCTCGGCCGCCCGCTTCTTGCGCGCCTCTTTTGGATCGGCAATCAGCGGCCGGTAGATCTCGATCCGGTCGCCGTCATTGAGCTTGGCCGACAGTGCGGCCACCTTGCCGAATATGCCAACCTTGTTGGTCTTCAGATCGATCTCTGGAAAACGCTCGAGGAGGCCCGACTGAAGGATCGCCGACTCGACAGTTGCGTCCGCAGCAGTGGCCTGCAGCTGTTCCAGCACCTGCTCACCGGGTGTCGCATAGACCACCTCTATCCTGATCTGCGGCTCAGCCACGGTACACCTCACCTGCGCGCTTGACGAAAGACTCCACGAGGGAGTTTGCCACCTGATGAAAAACCTTACCGAAGGCTGCGTCGATCAGCTTGCCCGAGAATTCGAACTCCATGACCAGGGTTACCTTGCAGGCATCCTCTCGCAGGGCCAGAAACTGCCATTCGCCCTGCAAACTTTTGAACGGGCCTTCGTTCAGCGTAAGCGTCATTCGACTCGGAGGATACAGCTCATTGCAGGTCGAAAAATCCTGGGTGATCCCCAGGCGCGACACCTCGATCCAGCCACACATTTCTTTTTCGCCCGTCGACACCCGGCGCGAATTACTGCACCAGGGCAGGAAATCCTTGTAACTTTCGACGTCAGCAACCAGATCGAACATCTTCTGGGCCGAATACGGCACCAGGGCTGATTTTTCAACCCGAGACAATTACCAGACCCCCAGTGAATGCAGGAAGAATAGGACCACGCCTGCCGGCGCGACGAAGCGCACCAGCACACGCCAGAAGCGGAAGCCGAGGGTGTGTTCCCCAACACCCAACTCATCTGCAGCATCACCACTCGCCATCACCCAGCCGGCAAAAAGGGCAATAGCCAAACCACCGAGTGGAAGCAGGAAATTGGTCGTCGCGATGTCCAGAATATCGAAAATACCGTCGGTCTTTTTCGCACCGGCAAACTCGAATTCGAAGCCCCAGCCACCAAAGGACATCACAGTGAGCAGGCCAAGGGCCCATGCCAGCCCTACCACCACACCCGTGGCCGTCTTACGACCCGTCCCCCGATTCTCAACCAGGAAGGCAACGGCTGGCTCGATGATGGAAATCGCCGAGGTCCAGGCAGCGAAGGTCAGCAATACAAAGAAAAGGGTGCCGAAAAACAGCCCTCCCGGCATCTGACCAAACGCAATCGGCAGGCTGATGAACACCAGGCCCGGGCCGGCTCCAGGCTCCAGGCCATTCGCGAACACGATCGGGAATATGGCCATACCAGCCACCAGAGCAACCACGGTATCCATCGCCGCGATCGTAAAGGTGGTGGTTGCGATAGAAGCCTTCCCAGGCATGTACGAACCGTAAACCATGATGGCACCCATGCCCAGACTCAGGGTAAAGAATGCATGCCCCAGAGCGGAGAGTACGCCCTCACGGGAAAGCTTGCTGAAATCCGCATTGAACAGGAACTCCAGGCCCTGCCCGAAATGTCCCGTGTTGATGGCATAACCCAACAACAGGATCAGCAACACGAACAATGTCGGCATCAGGATACGAACGGCCTTCTCCAGACCCGACCTGACCCCCTTGGCAACCACCACGGCGGTCATTATGGAGAACAGCGTATGCCAAAAGGCGGTCACCCCGGGATTCGAGATGTGCCCGACGAATGCATCGGCGGAACTCTTGCCGGTGAAGCCATTGAAGCTGCCGGAAACAGCCTCCAGCACGTAGGCCAGCGCCCAGCCCGCAATGACACTGTAGAAAGACATGATCAGGAAACCCGAGACCACACCGACCCAGCCCAGCAAATGCCAGTTGGGTGAGGCGTCGGCATCCTTCGCCAGGGCAGTCATGGTATTGATCGGGCTCTGACGGCCACGACGGCCGAGCAGTATCTCGGACATCATGATGGGGACGCCGATAGCGGCGATACATAGCAGGTACACCAGAACGAACGCGCCGCCGCCGTTCTCACCTGCCATATAAGGGAATTTCCAGACATTCCCCAGGCCCACTGCGGATCCAGTAGCAGCCAGGACAAAGATCATCCGCGAGGACCACTGTCCGTGAACCGAAGTACGTTTTCCCGCCATAAGATCCCCAACCCCGATCGCGGCATCGGACCAAAAAAGCCGATGCCCTTGATTTCTTATCTGATGCTTTCAATTTGGAATGGTCACCATTTTCCGCGAATGGTGGCCCGCGAACAAGGAAACTCTCCCGCCAGCATTGGCCGGACCGGGAAGCAGGCATACAATGCGCGCCATGGCAAAGAAGGCAAAAAACAAGGCCGGTAGCGGCGGCGCTACCATCGCCCTCAACAAGAAGGCGAAGCACGAGTATTTCATCGAAGACCGTTTCGAGGCCGGGATCTCTCTGGAAGGCTGGGAGGTAAAGAGCCTGCGCGCAGGCAAAATCAACCTCACCGAGGCCTACGTCGTGGTCAGGGGAAACGAGGCCTTCCTTTTCGGCGCCAACATATCCCCGCTGCCTACCGCCTCCACCCATGTCCACCCCGACCCCATCCGCACGCGCAAGCTACTGATGCACCGCGAAGAGTTGAACAGGCTGATCGGCCAGGTCGAGCGCAAAGGCTTCACCCTGGTGCCGACCGCCATGTACTGGAAACGCGGTCGCGCCAAGCTTGAGGTCGGCCTGGCCAAAGGCAAAAAACAGCACGACAAACGCGCCGACGAAAAGGATCGCGACTGGCAGCGCGAAAAACAGCGCATCTTCAAGAAAGGCTAGATGCTATAGTTCCGGAACTTTCCTGACTGGCAGTAGTCGAAAGGAAGGCAA
>CAZCDY010000117.1:0-2796 GCA_964497145.1 uncultured Gammaproteobacteria bacterium | reverse complement strand
AGATTCTCAGGTCTCATTTGGGAGAACCCAGGGGGCGACACGGCATTCGACGTGGGTAGCGAAACCTGAGGTGCATGCCGAGGAACAGCGTACCTCGTAAATCCAGCTGTAACACTTATAGTTGCCAACGACGACAACTACGCTCTCGCCGCTTAATAACCGGTAGAAAGCCGTCTGACTGGAGCCGTGCTTGTGCGTCCAGGTCCTTCGGGACATTCAGGCGTCATATCTCACAGGATCGCGATGAAGTACGTCCGGGACGGATTCGCTAAAACTTACCGGAATCGCCGTACTACGTGCCCTGTCGGTCGGGCGGTAAACGGTTAAATATAATCGACGCGACTAAGCATGTAGAGCCGAAGGCAGAGGACTTGCGGACGCGGGTTCGATTCCCGCCGCCTCCACCAATTTTTTTCTTATTTTTCAGAAGACTACGATGGTTTTATAAAGCACTACTTTAAGATAAAAGCCGCCGAGTGTGATTCCGCATGCAGGAATCACATTCTGCCGGTCCAAGCGACTGAAATCGTGGCTTTATCCGCAGCCTCTAACGCCCCCCTGCTTTCCCGAGTTCACCGTAGCCTCTCGTGACCACTCTGCCCCGCTCACCTGTGAACCTTGTTCCTAGGACAGCATATTGGGGGTACAAATGGGGGTATGAAATGAGCACGGCTGAAAATACCCCCATCTCATCCCGATCAGTAAGTTCGGCCGTAAGTATCCGCAATTCTGGTAGCCCCTGAGGGCCTACTCGCCGAGTTTCCGTTAGCCGTAGGCGCCGAGGCCGGTGCTCCGCCTAATGCTCGAACACGAGCTGGACTGCCCGTTCCCGGACTTCCCGGGAGTATCTCGATTTTTTGCTCATGGCTCCAGGCTCTCAAATAATGGAGTCTCCGAATTGGTAACCGACAGACTGTGGTGCCAGGAAACATCGCCTGCAATTGATCCACTGCCTGCCCGTCTGATGCCCACGTCATGGCTGCCAGGGATCGATCACTTTGATGCCGCATCCCTCGAAGTCGGGAACGTTTCTGGTGGCTATACCCGCACCCGCTGATTTTGCAATGGCAGCAATTTGTGCGTCGAATTGAGAAATCGGCCGACCAGACTGGCGACGCGCTACCGCGATCTCAGCATAAGCATGTGCGGCGAGACTGCTGAAGGGAAGAATTCGTCCAACGAAGTCCTCTTCGAACATCGCGTCGGCCGCTGCCTCAATAGCGTCTCTGCGACGACCCCGGGGAAGAAGCAGGACGCCATGCAAAATCTCCGCCTGCGTAATGGTTGTTACGAACAGATTCGCGGCGGACTGTGTCGCCACCCAATTCATGACGGATGCATCCGGCGCCGGCCTCATCAGCTCAGAAAGAACGTTGGTATCCAGGACAATCACGAATTCGGCTGCGGTGGATCGCGCATCGGTTCGCGCACCGGGATTTCCAGATCAACGCCCCCCAGTGCCGCAAAACGATCGTGTACCAATTTAGCTAGGTTTCGCGGCAATGTCGTTTCTGCATCCAGCGCTTCCCGCAGGATACTCCGCGCCTCTTCCTCCATCGATCGCCGACGATGTGCGGCCCGGACTCGGAGCCGTTCTTTCGTCTCGTCATCAAGATTGCGAATCGTGATGCTTGCCATGGTTGCCTCGGCTGAGCGCCATCAATGATGTCATTGTAATCATTGATCGCACCCTGTCAATCCGGACGAACGAGCGAACTAATCGAATTCTCTGCTTGGGGGCACTATCGTTTGGCCAGGCTGTTGGTACGCTTCATCGGTTTCGAGGGCATCCTCAAGTCGGTGTTCGCACAGTTGCGCCAGTTCGCCAACGCCGACGTGCCCGTGACGGTGAGCCTTTTCGAGGCCCTGTGCCGGCTCGCGGAACTGACCACGCGACCGGAGCGGCTCGGGTTGCTGGCCACGCACGGCAACCTGATCTGGGACGGTCTCGACGATCAGGGATTCACGGACGACGACCTGCGCGATATCCGGCAGCGCTACAAGCGCCTGCAAATCCTCGTGAGCCGGTTTGGCTGAGAGGCTCACCAGCGGCATTTACAAAGCGCCTCTCGTAGGTGTGGCTGCGGCCCGCGATTTATCGGCACGCCCGCTGCCAGATAATGACTCGATGCCGTGATTGCCGCTGTCGATAAAGCCCTTGAAGAAGCCGGTATTGAAATTCCGTTCCCCTATCGCACACTCACCTTCGGCGGTGATGTGCCCGGCATCCCGCGCAAACCACGATTAGGAGTATTGAATTGCCATGTTGTTCAAACAGCTCATCGAAACCGATTCATCCACCTATACGTACCTGATCGCCTGCCCGGAAACCCGCAAGGCGATTCTGATCGACCCCGTGCTCGACACCGTCGAACGCGACCTGCAGTTAATCAAGGATCTGGAACTCGAACTGATCGCGTCGCTCGACACCCACGTGCACGCCGACCACCTAACCGGTGCGAGACGTCTCAAGCAGCGCTCGGGATGCAAAATCGCCTGCCCCGCCATGCTCGATCTGCCATGCGCCGATATCGGACTCGAGGAAGGTCGGTCTTTCAGGGTCGGCAACATTGAGCTTCATCCGCTGTTCACGCCCGGCCACACCGATCATCATCACGCCTACCTGATCGACGCGCCGGTTCAGAAGCTGCTGTTCAGCGGCGATGCGCTGCTGATCGACGCGTGCGGTCGCACCGATTTCCAGTCCGGCAATGCCGGCGATCTGTACAACAGCATCCACAACAAGTTCCTTTCGCTGCCCGACGAGACATTGGTCTACCCTGCGCACGACTACAA
>CAZCDY010000116.1:3455-12209 GCA_964497145.1 uncultured Gammaproteobacteria bacterium | reverse complement strand
GCCCTCGATGACACCGACGATGTCTTCTTCGCGCATGACCAGTACTTCTTCACCATCAATTTTGATCTCGGTGCCGGAATACTTGCCAAACAGCACGGTGTCGCCGACCTTCACATCGAGCGGACGCACGTCGCCATTTTCGAGGATCTTGCCCTTGCCAACAGCAAGGATCTCGCCCTGGATTGGTTTCTCGGTGGCCGAGCCGGGCAGTACGATACCGCCTGCGGTGGTGGTTTCTTCTTCCTTGCGACGAACGACCACACGGTCATGCAGGGGACGAATATTCATTTCACGGAATCTCCTAAATCTTTGAAGAGAACTGGTTGAGCCCTGTTGTTTTCGGGCGAGCTTATTAGCACTCGCTCTTGGTGAGTGCTAATAATAGGGTCGAAGTCCCGCAAGTCAAGGGCACCCCGGAAAAATATCCACGACAGAAATTTTGGCACTCGCAAACACAAAGTGCTGATAACTAAACATTTTTCCAAAACTGTCGTAAAAATAGCCATGACCACTGACGCAAAGGGGTTGGGACATGCTCGAGCAGAACGGGGGCCGTGTAATCCAGACAGCGCGACTGGGAGAGTATTTTCACAATGCCGTTCAGAGCACGGCCGGCCGCCACCGGCTGAATGCGGACGAGGCGACCCTGCACTACGTCGCCTCGCTGCTGTGCCGCTACGCCCGCAGCGAGAAGGTCTTCGACTATGCGGAGCAGCGCCTGCAGCTGCGTCCGCTGGCGCTGCTATACGGCGAGGCGCTGGAGGCGCACGGGCATCGCGAACGCTGTCTTTGGCTGCAGCGATTGGGCGATCTGGCGCTGTTCGTGGGCGGCCTTTTCTCCGGCCGCCTGAGTCGACACTTCAAGGATCTCGACTATTGCGTCGCCATGGGTGGCAATGCCTACGGTTACCTGCAACACACTGCAACGCGACCGGATGAAAAGGCGCAGGCGGCCGTGTTCGGCGAACTCGCCGGACAGTTCCATCACTTCGTCGGACTGGTCGCGGCCGTTACCGGGAACGAGGTCTCGGGGACGAGCTGCCATTGACCGGGTGCCGGGCCAGTTCGAGGCCTGAAGCCCCCTGCTCAGTCATCCCTTCGGTACTCGCCCTCGATGATCCGCTCCGACCGCGTCTCCGGCCGACCCGACGGGCCGGGTGCCGGCTGCAGGGTGCCACGTGATTTCAGCCAACGCACGATCAACCAGCGCCGCAACGGCGGGATAAGCAACAGGAACCCGATAGCATCGGTAATGAAACCTGGCAGCAACAGGGCCAGGCCGACGACCAGGAGCATGACCCCCTCCATGAGTTCGAGCGCCGGCACTTCCTTGTTGGCCATCTGCGACTGTGCCCGAAACAACACGGCGAAGCCCTGCATTCGCACCAGATAGCCTCCCAGCATCGCGGTGAATATCGACAGCGCAATCGTCGGCACCGCGCCGATCTCGCTCCCTACCTCGATAAGCAGGTATAGCTCGACCAGGGGGGCGCCGACAAAAAAAAGCAGGAACAGGAATACGGGGCTGATCATAAGCATGCGCTCTACCGGGCCGAAAAGCCCCTGGATCGATCCGGACGAGTCGGACCGTTAATCGGGATTCGTCACCCCCTGGCGCGTGCATCTGCTGGAAAAACGCACCGCAACGGGCTGGGCTCAGGCGACTGTGACGCCCGGCCGACTCAAATTTGCACTCCCTCTTTGATGGGGTCAAATTTCCACGATTCAAGGGCGCGAAGCCGGGCGATGGTTTTGGTAAACTGGCGCGATGCCTGAAGCCCTGCTCCTCATCACCACGCTGCCGGACCACGCAGCGGCCGTAAAGTTGTCCCGCAAACTGGTGGAGACCGGATTGGCGGCCTGTGTGAATATTGGCGCACCTGTCACGTCTATCTATCGATGGGACAACCAGATGCAGCAGGGAACCGAGGTCATGTTGACCATCAAAACGACCCGGGCACGTTATGCCGCCCTGGAGCAGGCGATAACGAAAGGCCACCCGTACGAACTTCCCGAGTTGATCGCTGTTCCGATCACTGCGGGGCTACCCGATTACCTGGCATGGATTGACGCATGTACAAAAGACTGATTGCGTGGACACTGCTGCTGATTGCAGCCCTTCCGGCGGCCCAGGCCGAGCAGGAATTCCTCAAGCCCGATCAGGCATTCGTGATCTCGGCCCAGTCGAGCGATGGCAAGACCGTCCGCGTCAACTGGCAGATCGCCGACGGCTACTACCTCTACCAGAGCAAATTTCGCTTCCTCAGCGACTCGCCGGGCGTGGAATTCGGTGATCCCGATCTGCCCCCCGCACTGACCAAACAAGACCCGATCTTTGGCGAGGTCGAGATCTATCGCGACCAGGTAAGTATCGATGTGCCGCTAACGGCAGTGCCCGGCAACACGGAGATGCTGAGCCTCAAAGCCCGCTCACAGGGGTGCGCTGACGACGGCATCTGTTATCCGCCACATACCCAGGCCGTACTGGTTGCGCTCAGCCAGACCGCGGACAGCCCACCTCCGGTAAATCCGGAAGCGGTCGAGAGCTTCGATGCGACTGGCAGCGCACCGCCGGGTGCGGATTCCGGCGACGAACTCGCCGCAATCGCCGACGATCCGCTGGAAGAACTGGCCGAACTCGGCGAGGACATCGGGCTGGGCATGGAAGAGGACGACATCCTCGCGCCCGAAAAGGCCTTCCGTGTCAGCGCGAACGGCAGCGACGGCTCCCGCCTGCAGGTGCAGTGGAATATCGCCGACGGCACCTACCTTTACCAGGACAAGATCAAGCTGGAACTGAGCGGCGAAGGGGTCCAGCTGGGCGAATTCAAACTACCGCAGCCGGATATCAAGAAGGACTCGATCAAACCCGACGGCACCATCGGCGACGTCGCTGTTTACCACGAGCGGATCGACCTCGACATACCGCTGGTGCGGACCAACACGGAGGCGACCGAGGTCATACTGACTGCGAGTTACCAGGGCTGCGCGGACCGCGGCATCTGCTATCCGCCGCAAAAGACCGCCCTGCCCCTCTACCTGCCGGCGGCCAGCGGCGCCGCCACGGTAGCCGCAGTGGCACCGGCGGCGACTGGCGGGACCAAAGCCGCGCCGGCCGTGGAGAAACAGTCGGAGCAGGATCAGATCGCCGCCATGATCGCCGGCCAGAGCAGCTGGGTGGTGGTAGGGGCCTTCTTTCTGATCGGGCTGGGCCTGGCGTTTACACCCTGTGTCTTCCCCATGATCCCGATCCTTTCGGGGATCATCACCGGGCACGGCCAGAGCATCACCACACGCAAGGCCTTCATGCTGTCGCTGGTCTATGTTCTCGCCATGGCGCTGACCTATACGGTGGCGGGGGTGTTTGCCGCACTGGCCGGAGAAAACCTCCAGGCCATGCTGCAGAATCCGGTGGCGATCAGCATCTTTGCACTCGTCTTTGTCGCCCTGGCCTTCTCGATGTTCGGGTTTTACGATCTGCAGCTACCCTCGGGCCTGCAGTCAAAGCTGACCGAAATCAGCAACAAGCAGGAGGGCGGCAGCCTGGCGGGCGCCGGTGTCATGGGCCTGCTGTCGGCGCTGATCGTCGGCCCCTGTGTGGCCCCCCCGCTGGCCGGCGCGCTGATATATATCGGCCAGACCGGCGACGCCGTACTCGGCGGTCTGGCGCTGTTTGCCATGTCGATGGGCATGGGCGCACCACTGATCGCGATCGGCACCTCGGCGGGTAAGCTGCTGCCACGGGCAGGCGGCTGGATGGATGCGGTGAAGGCTGTGTTCGGGGTCGTCATGCTCGGCGTGGCGATCTACCTGCTCGAGCGGGTGATATCACCGGTGACGGCGATGTTCCTCTGGGGCACCCTGCTGGTGGCCTCTGCGGTCTACATGGGTGCACTCAGTGCTCTGCCCGAGGGTAGCAACGGCTGGCGCAAACTCTGGAAAGGGCTCGGCGTGGTCGTGCTGATCTATGGCGCCCTGTTCCTGGTCGGCGTGGCGGCCAACGGCAAAAATACCTTGCAGCCATTGCGAGGCATCATGATCGGCGGCGGTGCCGGCGGCGCTGCCGCGCAAGAGCATGTGAACTTCAAACGCATCAAGACCATCGCCGACCTCGACCGTGAACTCGCGGCGGCCAAGGCGCAAGGCAAGCCTGTCTTGCTGGACTTCTATGCCGACTGGTGCGTCTACTGCATCCAGATGGAACGCGACACCTTCCCGGATCCACAGGTCCAGAATGCAATGGCACAGCTGGTGCTGTTGCAGGCCGATGTCACCGACAACGATGAAGCCGACCAGGCCCTGCAGAAGCACATCGGCATACCTGCGCCACCGGCCATGATCTTCTGGGGAGCGGACGGCCTCGAACGCAGACACCTGCGCCTTCTTGGGTTCATGGGCCCCGAGGAGTTTGCACCGCACGTGAGAGAGGCGCTCGGACAATGAAAATCAGCAATTATTTCCTGATCGCCGTGGGCGGCGCCATAATCGGCGCAGCCAGTGGATTCGCCTGGCGTGCGCTGGATGATGCCGGTCAGCCGGAGATCCCGACACCGGTGGAGTCAGTGCAAGAGGTCGACGTCCTGCCGAGTTTCAGCTACCCCGACCTGCAGGGCCGTCAGCGCAGCAGCGAGGAATTCGCCGGCAAGGTGATCGTACTGAACTTCTGGGCCACCTGGTGTCCTCCCTGTCGCAAGGAGACGCCCGAATTCGTCGCTCTGCAGGAACTTTTCGGCAGCAACGTACAGTTCATCGGTATCGCCATCGACGATGAAGAACCGGTGCGGGAATTCGCCGATAGCTACGGCGTCAACTACCCGCTGTTGCTGGGTGATGTCGAGGCGGTTTCACTGTCACGCCGCCTGGGCAACCGTTACGAGGGGCTACCGTTCACCATCGTGGCCGGACCCGGAGGGAACGTCGTGCTGCGCCATACCGGCGGTCTGGAAAGGGATCAGCTCGAGCCATTGCTGCGGGAGCTCACCAGCGCCGGCTGAGCCAACCCCCGCAGCGGTCCGGAAAGGCAACTCCCGCTCTGGACAAAAACCTCGAGCTGTCCGACAATTGCGGGCAATTCATCGCCATTTCGGCGCAAATCCCCGCAAAAGCACTGTTGAAGCAAACCCGGGTGTTTAAGGAAACCAGTTCACGATGGCGCGCATTCTCGTCCTCAACGGCCCCAACCTGAACCTGCTGGGTTCACGCGAGCCGGGCCACTACGGACAAGACACCCTGGCGACCATCGAGGCCGATTTGACCCGACTCGCAGCGGGTCAGGAGATCAGTTTCTTCCAGAGCAACGCCGAATCGGAGTTGATCGAACGTATACACAAGGCCGGGGCAGACGGGGTGCACTTCATCCTGATCAATCCGGCCGCCCTGACCCACACCAGCATCGCTCTGCGCGACGCCCTGCTGGGGGTTTCCATTCCGTTCATCGAAGTGCATATATCGAACGTGTTCGCCCGCGAGCCCTTCCGCCACCGATCCTATCTTTCTGACGTGGCGGTCGGCGTGATCAGTGGCCTGGGCGCCCATGGATACGAACTGGCACTGGCCGCCGCACTCCGCAGGCTGGCCGACTGAACGGTCAAGCAGAAACAACGCGAATCAAGGAAAAATCCTTATGGATATCCGCAAAGTCAAAAAACTGATCGAACTTCTCGAGGAATCCAACATCGCCGAGATCGAGATCCACGAAGGTGAAGAGTCGGTCCGGATCAGCCGCGCCAGTACCGTCGCGCCGGCGGTGATCGCAGCACCGGTGACCGCAGCCGCCACGCCGGTTGCGGCAGAGGCCGCGCCTGCCGTCGCCAGGGAACCCGAGGGCCACATTATCCGCTCTCCGATGGTCGGCACCTTCTACCGCGCCCCATCGCCTGGTGCAAAACCCTTCGTTATGGAGGGCCAGAGTGTCTCCGATGGCGAGACCCTGTGCATCATCGAGGCGATGAAGATTCTCAATCAGATCGAATCGGACAAGTCCGGCAAGATCGTTGAGATCCTGGTCGAGAACGGCCAGCCGGTTGAGTACAACGAACCACTTTTCGTGATCGGTTAGGGCCGGTTCAGACTATGTTGGAAAAGATTGTCATCGCCAACCGCGGCGAAATCGCACTCCGTATCCTGCGAGCCTGTCGTGAACTCGGGATCAAGACCGTCGCGATCCACTCCGAGGCAGACCGCGACCTCAAGCACGTACGCATGGCGGACGAATCGGTGTGCATCGGGCCGGCCCCGTCTGCCGCCAGTTATCTGAACGTACCGGCGATCATCAGTGCCGCCGAGGTGTGCGACGCCCAGGGCATCCACCCAGGTTACGGCTTCCTGTCGGAGAACGCGGACTTCGCCGAGAAAGTCGAGCAATCGGGCTTCGTGTTCATCGGTCCGCGCTCGGACACGATTCGCCTGATGGGTGACAAGATCACAGCGATCGAGGCGATGAAGTCGACCGGGGTGCCCACAGTACCGGGTTCGGACGGCCCGCTCGACGACAATGATGAACGCACCCTGATGCTGGGACGCGAGATCGGTTACCCGGTCATCGTGAAGGCGGCCGGCGGCGGCGGCGGACGCGGCATGCGCGTGGTCCGTTCCGAGGCCTCGCTGCTCAGCGCCATCTCGCTGACCAAGGCCGAGGCCGGCGCCGCCTTCGGCAACGAGACGGTGTACATGGAAAAGTTCCTGGAAAACCCCAGGCATGTCGAATTCCAGGTGCTGGCAGACACGCATGGCAACGCCATCCACCTCGGCGAGCGCGACTGCTCCATGCAGCGCCGTCACCAGAAAGTGGTGGAAGAGGCCCCGGCGCCGGGCATCACCGAGGAACAGCGCAATCGCGTCGGCGAACGCTGCGCCGAGGCCTGCCGCAAGATCGGCTACCGTGGCGCCGGCACCTTCGAGTTTCTCTATGAAAATGGCGAATTCTATTTCATCGAGATGAATACGCGCGTGCAGGTGGAACACCCGGTAACCGAGATGATCACCGGCGTGGATATCGTCAAGGAACAACTGCTGATCGCCAGCGGTGAACCCCTGAGCTACAAGCAGGATGACATCCAGGTCCGCGGCCATGCGGTCGAATGCCGGATCAACGCGGAAGACCCTGACAACTTCATGCCCAGCCCCGGCGATATCACCCAGTTGCATATCCCGGGGGGACCCGGCGTCAGGGTCGACACCCATATTTATAACGGCTACTGCGTACCCCCTTATTACGACTCGATGATCGGCAAGCTGATCACCCATGGCGAGACTCGAGGGGTCGCCATCGCGCGCATGCGCACAGCGCTGTCAGAGATGGTGATCGACGGCATCAGGTGCAACATTCCGCTGCAGGCCAGGATCATGGCCGATGCCAACTTCCAGGCCGGTGGGCTGAATATCCATTACCTAGAGAAAAAACTCGGGCTTTGATTCCTGGGGGCGCAGAGGCCCGGAGGGCCACAAAGGACACATAAGGTTTGAATCTATGGCAGAACCTACATGTCCCTTTGGGTCCCAAAATAGCTGCACTGGCGACTGCGGGTTCCGGCGGAGGCAACCAAAAACAATTTTGCGCTCTCTGCTCTCTTTTACTGAGTTTGCGTTTCCATCTCGATGCCCTGGCTTGAAACCAACCTGACCGTCGACAAATCACGTGCACCGCTGATCGAACTGCTGTTCGAGAGCCTCGGTGCGGTCGCGATCACACTCGGCGACGCCGCTGACGAACCCATGCTCGAACCCGCCCCCGGCGAAACACCCTTGTGGCGGGCGACCCGGATCACAGGCCTGTTCGAAGGTGACACCGATGCCGATGCGCTGCGCAGTGCAATCAACCAGGCACTGAACACCGATGTCAGCCGTAGCCTCACCCTCGAAGCGCTGGACGACCGGGATTGGGAGCGTGCCTGGATGGATCAGTTCCAACCGATGAGGTTTGGCCAACGCCTGTGGATCAGACCAAGTGGCAGAGAGGTATCCCAGGGCGATGCCGTCGTTGTTGACCTCGACCCCGGCCTCGCCTTCGGTACCGGCACCCACCAGACCACGGCACTCTGCCTGTCCTGGCTGGATGGACATGACATCGACGGCAAGAGCGTCATTGATTTCGGCTGCGGCTCGGGCGTGCTCGCGATCGCCGCACTGAAACTCGGCGCGCGCAGAGCGATCGCGGTCGATCACGACCCGCAGGCCGTATTGGCCACACGCAGCAATGCAGAACGCAACCGGGTGGCCGATCGCATCGAGGTCCTGCACAGCGATGATTTCGCGGGTCAGACGGGTGACCTGGTCCTGGCCAACATACTCGCGAATATCCTGATCGACCTTGCACCGAAAATCCTGGGCCTGCTGAACCCGGGCGGCCAACTGGTGATGTCGGGCATCCTGCAGACGCAGGCCGAGGCGGTCACCCAGGCCTATGCGGGACACCTGGCCTTCGGTCCACCGGCGACCAGGGACGACTGGGTGCTGCTCCAAGGTCGGGCGACTTAGCCGGATTATCGATTCAGGCCCGCACATCGACGTAATCCGGCCGCGCCAAGTGCTGGTATTTTGCCTAGAATCCGACGAGGACCAGCAGTGACTAAGGTAGGCAGAAATTGATCCAGACGTCCGTAACAACGCGGCGCAACTGCATGCGCGTCTCCATCCTGCGATACACAGGCCAGGCCCCCCACCAGTGAAGACCCGCTGCCCCACGTGCAATACCCGTTACGACATTCCGCCACAGGCACTGCTTGAGGCCGATGGAGTGGCGCGCTGCTTCCGCTG
>CAZCDY010000116.1:0-3355 GCA_964497145.1 uncultured Gammaproteobacteria bacterium | reverse complement strand
ACGTCGCCGATACGCTGTATCAAGAAAAATCGTATCGTGGCTTTTACTACGGCTTGTTTGCCTTGTTGCTGGCCGCCGGGCTCGGACTGCAACTGGCGTGGCAGCACCGCAAGGAACTGCTGCAGGAATACCCGATCCTGGAGCCCTTGTGTGAGCAGATCGAATGTCTCCCCGGTGTGGTCCATGCACCAGAGAAAATCCATGTCCTGTATCGCGACATCGCACCGACCGCCAATGAACCCGGTTCGTTAACACTGAGTGCGAGAATTCGCAATGATGCCGACACTGCCCAGTCCCTGCCGGACATCCAATTGTCACTTCTGGATGACAACGGTGCCGTAATGATCCGCCGGCGGCTTGCACCGGCGGAGTACCTGTTCCCGCCACCGCCAAAAGGAAAACTCATGGCACCCGGCGAAGTGGTCACTATCGCACTCGATTTCATGGACCCGGGTTATCAGGCCAGCGGCTTCATGATCAGTTTTCTTTGACGCCATAATTCCCCGACTCAGCACTTGCGCCGGTGCAATTTCGGCGTAACATGGCCACCCCCTGTCGGCCCAAGACCGGATAGAAATCCGGCATGGACAACAAGTACCGAGCCATACGGTCGTGCAGGTGAAGACAGGGACACGACATGCTACGCAGAAGGTTTCCAGAGGCCTAATACATAGTGCGCATCGGTCCCCATCAACTTGAAAACAATTTGATTGTCGCGCCGATGGCGGGGGTTACCGACCGCCCGTTCAGAACGCTTTGTCGACGCCTGGGAGCCGGGCTCGCTGTTTCCGAGATGGTGACGGTAGATGCCAACCTTTACGGCACGCGCAAGACGTTGAGACGACTGGATCATGTTGGTGAACGGGGACCGGTCTCAGTGCAGATCCTGGGCACCGACCCGATACGGATGGCTGAGGCTGCAAAGTTCAATGTTGCACATGGCGCCCAGATCGTGGACATCAACATGGGATGTCCGGCAAAGAAGGTCTGCAAGGTGGCAGCCGGCTCGGCACTGATGCGTGATGAAGTGCTGGTCGAGCGCATCCTCAACAGCGTGGTGGAGGCGGTCGATGTACCGGTCACGCTCAAGATGCGCACCGGATGGGACCCGCATAGCCGCAATGCGCCGCGCATCGCACAGCTGGCAGAGAAGGCCGGGATTGCGGCGCTGGCGGTACATGGCCGCACCCGGGCGTGCGGCTACACCGGCGGTGCCGAGTACGAGACGATCCACGCCGTGGTGCAACAGGTCTCGATCCCGGTAATTGCGAACGGTGATGTCGATTCGCCGGAGAAGGCCAGGCAGGTCCTCGCACATACCGGCGCCGACGGCGTGATGATCGGACGCGCGGCACAGGGACGCCCTTGGATTTTTCGGGAGATTTCGCATCTGCTCGCAAGCGGTGAGCATCTCCCTGAACCAGATCCCGCATGGATTCGGGATCTACTGCTGGAACACCTGCAGGCCGTGTACGAACTTTATGGAAAGTCACACGGCGTGAAGGTGGCCCGGAAACATATCGCCTGGTACTGCAAGGCGCAGCCGGGCAACGGTGCATTCCGACAACGGATCAATGCCGCAGAAACGGCTCAAGAACAGGGCAGGTTGGTAAAGGACTATTTCAACGGCCTCAAAGACAAGAAGACACCCGGCCTCGGTCCAGTGTCCGAACAGGAGGTAGTAGCAGCATGAGCTTGGAGAGTAACCATATTTCGCCCCGTATCTCAGGAAGCTTTGCAGTGGTAAAACAGAATCAACAAGAACCGCTGCGTGAGGCGGTCCGCGACGCACTCTCACATTATCTCGACCAACTGAACGGCACCTCGCCCAACGATCTTCACCAACTGGTGATGCAACAGGTCGAGCAGCCTCTTTTCGAGGTGGTCATGAACTACACCGGCGGCAACCAGAGCAAGGCGGCAAACCTGCTTGGCATCAGCCGCAGCACACTGCGTAAAAAGCTGGCCTATTACGAAATCGAGTAAACTCGGGCCTCACACACTTGAACCCTATACGCGGCCGCCGGACCCGTTGCATCCGACGGGCCTCATGCCGCGTTTGTTGCTGCAGGAAGACCCATGACCACCATCACCAGAGCACTGATCAGCGTCTCCAACAAAACCGGCGTTGTCGAGTTTGCCCGCGACCTCGCCGAGGCCGGGATCGAGATCCTCTCTACCGGCGGGACCGCCAAGTTGCTGCGAGACAACGACATAGCGGTCATGGAGGTCGGTGATTACACCGGCTTTCCGGAGATGATGGACGGGCGCGTCAAGACCCTGCATCCCAAGGTGCACGGTGGAATCCTCGGGCGCCGCGGCACCGATGATGAGGTCATGGAACGCCACGGCATCGGCCGAATCGATCTCGTGGCGGTCAATCTGTACCCCTTCCAGCAGACCGTGGCGGACCCCGACTGCAGCCTGGAAAATGCAATAGAAAACATCGACATCGGTGGCCCGACCATGATCCGAGCGGCAGCCAAGAACCATCGTGATGTCGTGGTCGTGGTCGACCCGCATGATTACGGCACCGTGATCCAGGAGATGCGCCGCAACAACGGTGAGGTCAGCGCTGCCACCTGCTTCCGTCTCGCCGTAAAGACATTCGAACACACCGCACAGTACGATGGCGCGATTGCCAACCACCTCGGCGCGATCGGTGACGACGGTGGCAAGAACGACTTCCCCAAAACCATCAACCTGCAGTATCGCCAGGTTCAGGCCATGCGTTACGGCGAGAACCCGCATCAGAAGGCCGCGTTCTTCGTCGAACAGGACCTCCAGGAGTCGAGCGTCGCGACCGCACACCAGCTGCAGGGCAAGGAGCTGTCGTACAACAACATCGCCGATACCGATGCCGCACTGGAGTGCGTCAAGCAGTTCGACGAGGCCCCGACCTGCGTTATCGTCAAGCATGCAAACCCTTGCGGTGTGGCGTTCGGCACCAACCTGCTCGAGGCCTACGAGCGCGCATTCAGCACCGACCCAGAGTCGGCCTTCGGTGGCATCATCGCATTCAACGGCGAACTCGACGGCGCGACGGCGCAGGCCATCGTCGACCGCCAGTTCGTTGAGGTCATCATCGCGCCGACCGTCTCCGCCGAGGCGATTGAGGTCGTGCGCGCCAAGAAGAATGTCCGCCTGCTGGCCTGCGGCGAATGGGCCGCCGAAGATATCCACCGCCTCGACTTCAAGCGAGTCAACGGTGGCCTGCTGGTACAGGATGCCGACCTGCAACTGCTCAAAGAAACCCGCGTGGTGACCGAACGCGCGCCCACCGAGGAACAGATGCGCACACTGCTGTTCAGCTGGCGGGTGGCCAAGTTCGTCAAATCCAATGCCATCGTCTACT
>CAZCDY010000115.1:0-12346 GCA_964497145.1 uncultured Gammaproteobacteria bacterium | reverse complement strand
CGCAAAAGACAAAGGAATAAACGATTTCATGGCCTGCTCTTTCAGCATGGTTTTCTTCTTCTATCGATGCTCCCACCAGTCCACCTGTAGGGCATTGAGAAAAAGCAATGGTCGAGTAAAACAGCGACCCCGCTCAACCCCTCCGCGCAGCGGCCCCCTAAGCAAACTTCACCGGCGGCGGGCGGCTGTCCAGACCGGTGCTCCAGTCCGGGCTCTGCCAGAAAACATACACCAGGATCTCCAGCGCAGAATCCCCCAGGCCTTTGAGATAGACATGCTAGTAGTCCCTACGCATGCGATGCGGGTTCGGCGTTGGCCGCCGATTCGTCGCCTGTCCCCTGACCGATGGCAAGCGTCGACAAGACCATGGCAGCCAGCAAGATGAATATGGCCATCAGAGAGCGGCTTGCAAAACTCAACATGGGCAACTCGGCACGGCCGTGGACCTATGGCGGAGAAACGATTCCAGGTCGATCCGAAAAAACAAGCATGATCGCTCATCCTCGCGCAGGCGCGGCAACCTCGGTCTGTGGCACGTAATCACGCAGTATCCCGGCCAGTACCTCACTCGCATCGGGGTCGCCATGAATCAGGCGCACCCGATCAGGCCGATCAAGCATATTGCGCACGAAGTCGACCAACCCGCGCTGATCGGCATGCGCAGAGTAACCCGAGATGGTGTGCACCCTGGCGCGGATATCGAAACGTTCACCATCGAGCTCTACATAACCTCCGCGCGGCCCGTAGCGCTGGATATCTCGGCCCGGCGTTCCCCGGGCCTGGTAACCGACGAACAGGATGTCGTGTTTCGGGTCGGCCAGCATGGCCTTCAGATAGTTGCCCCCCCGCCCGCCGGCGCACATGCCGCCGGCTGCCAGCACAACCACCGGGCGCCCGGTCCTGGCCAGATAGTGGACCGCCCGCAGATGATCGTCGTGACTGTCAATGGTGGTCAGCTGGTCGAAATCCAGCGGGTGCCTGCCGGAAGCGACCCGCGTCCTGGCTTCATCATCCCAGAACGGGCGCAGCTGTCGATACAGCTCGGTAAAGGTCGCGGCCATCGGCGAATCGAGCACGATCTCGAGATCGTCCCAGGGCAGGCCATCGCTGGCCTCGGTGCCACGATGACGATGCAGGATGTCCTCGAGTTCGTACAGCAACTCCTGCGTCCGCCCGATGCTGAATGCGGGGATCAGCACGGTGCCACGGTCACGCAAGGACTCGCGGATCACATTTTCGAGCGCCTGCCGGCGTTCCCCGCGCCCCTCGTGGTTACGGTCGCCATAGGTGCTCTCCATAACCAGGACGTCACAACCCTCGGGCTGGTCAGGCGGTGCCAGCAGGGGCGTCTCGTCTGCACCCAGATCGCCGGAGAAGATGACGCGCTGTTCGTCATCGCCCTCGCCGCAGCGGCAATCGACCCAGGCCGAGCCGAGGATGTGACCGGCACGCCGAAACTGCACCGCCAACGGCGTATCGCCGGACACATCGATCGGGCGCCACTCCGCATAGGGGACCGGCCGAATCATCTGTTTGAGTTTGTGCATGACACGCCGGATCAGGGACTTGTTGCGAGTCACACCAATCTTGAGCGCATCCTCGAGGACCACCGGCAGCAGCTTGGCCGAGGGCTCGGAACAATAGATGGGCCCAGAGAACCCGGCCGCCAGCAGATAGGGGATACGGCCAACGTGATCGATATGCACATGGGTGACGATCAGGGCGCGTACATGGTCGACGGGGAACTCGATTGCCAGATGGTGCGCATTGGCGCCCTTGCCCGAGTTCTCCGCACCCTGGAACAGACCACAGTCGATCAGGATTGCGTCGCGGTCGCTGACGCGCAGCTCATGGCACGAACCGGTGACCCCGCCGACCGCGCCGTGGTGAAGGATTTCCATACTTGTCCCCTTATCAAATACGTAGGGTGCAAGCAGCGAAGCGCATTGCACCAGGCGGGGCCGCAATGGTGCAATGCATGCCATTCATTGCACCCTGCGCGTCAGGCGAAGCGCCTCTCCTCCCCCTTTCCAGCCACGTTGTCGACGCAGCGACCACACAGGTCCGGATGCCCGGTATTGGAGCCCACGTCCCCACGGTGATGCCAGCAACGCGGGCACTTGGCGTGTTCACTGGCCCAGGCAGCGACCTTGAGGCCACTCAGTTCCGTGTCCATTGCCTGCGGCGAGGCATCTGGCATGGGTGCGACACTGGCCTCGGAGGTGATCAGCGCAAACCGCAATTCGTCACCGAGCTGCTGCAGGGCCGGCAGGAGCTTGTTGTCGCAGTACAGCTCCACCTCGGCATCCAATGAGGAACCGATGATCCCCTCTTTCCGCATGAGTTCGAGCTGCTTGGCGACCGCCGTCTTGACCGCGATCAGCTGCGCCCAGCCCTCGCCGTCCAGAGGGCCCTGTTGCTGCGGGAACAATCCCTGGTACCAGGTCTCCAGAAACACCGATTCCGAACGCTCGCCCGGCATGAAACCCCAGATTTCGTCTGCCGTAAAACTCAGCACCGGCGCCATCCAGCGCGCCATGGCCTCGACGATATGGAACATCGCGGTCTGGCAGGAGCGCCGGGGCAGACTGTCGGCCTGGGTGGTGTACTGCCGGTCCTTGATCACATCGAGGTAGAAACCACCCATATCCGCAACACAGAAGTTGAGCATTTTCTGGTAGATCAGATGGAAGTTGTATTCGTCGTAGGCCTGTGTGATCTCCTGCTGCAGCTCATGCGCCCGTCCGACCGCCCATTGGTCCAGCGCGATCATGTCATCTGCCACGACCATGTCACGTGACGGGTCGAAGCCTTCCAGGTTGGCGAGCAGGAAGCGCGTGGTATTGCGGATGCGGCGATAGGCATCGGCGGTACGCTTGAGGATCTCATCCGAAACCGACATCTCGGCGCGATAGTCGGTGGCTGCCACCCACAGACGGATGATGTCGGCACCCAGGGTCTTCATCACGGTCTGCGGTGCAACCACATTACCCAGCGACTTGGACATCTTCTTGCCTTCGGCATCCACCGTGAAGCCATGTGTCAGCACGCCCTTGTAGGGGGCATGCCCGGTCATGGCCACCGAGGTCAGCAAAGAGGACTGGAACCAGCCGCGGTGCTGATCGGAGCCCTCGAGATAGAGATCGGCCGGACGAACCAGTTCCGGTCGCGGATCCAGCACACAGGCGTGGGTCACCCCCGAGTCGAACCAGACGTCGAGGGTGTCCGACACCTTGTCGTAGTGCGCCGCATCGTCGCCCAGAAGGTCACCGGGCTCAAGGTCGAACCAGGCCTGGATACCTTGCTGCTCGACGCGCTGTGCCACCTGCTCCACCAATCCTGCGGTATCGGGATGCAGTTGGCCGGACTCTTTGTGCACAAAGAAGGCGATCGGCACACCCCAGGTGCGCTGGCGTGAGATGCACCAGTCCGGGCGATTCTCGACCATGCCCTCGATCCGCGCCTTTCCCCAGTCCGGCGTGAATTCAACACGCTGGATCTCCGCCATCGCGGTATCCCGCAGACCTTTCTGCTGCATCGAGATGAACCACTGCGGCGTGGCACGGAAGATGATCGGTGACTTGTGACGCCAGCACACCGGGTAGCTATGAGTGAAGCGCGACACCTTCATCAATGCCCCGTGCTCAACCAGCACGTCAATGACGTGTTCATTGGCCTTCAATACATGCTCGCCCTCGAACAGCGGGGTGCCGGGCAGGAAGCAGCCATTGCCACCCACCGGGTTGTCGACCGGCAGGCCATAGCGCTGACCGACGATATAGTCCTCGAGACCGTGACCGGGGGCCGTGTGCACCGCTCCGGTCCCGGCCTCCAGGGTGACATGATCACCGAGGACGATGGGCACCTGGCGATGGTAAAAGGGATGCTGCAACATTCGACGTTCGAATACCGCGCCGGTGGCGCGGCCGACCACCCGGAACTCTTCGACATTCCAGCGCGGCATGCACTGCTCCAGCATGCCCTCGGCCAGCACCAGGCGTCGATCACCGGCCTGGACCAGGACATAATCCAGATTCGGATTGAGTGCGACCCCCTGGTTGGCAGGCAGGGTCCAGGGCGTGGTGGTCCAGATCACCACGCCGATCTCGCCGCTGCCCAGGCCCCCGTCCACCGGGGCGAACGCGGCTTCAAACGCCGCCTGGTCCACGACCGGAAAGCGCACGTCGATAGCAAAGGATTCCTTGTCCTTGTATTCGACCTCGGCCTCGGCCAGCGCCGAGCCGCAATCGGTACACCAGTGCACCGGCTTGGAACCCTTGCTGATATGCCCCTGTTCAGCGATCCGGCCGAGCGAACGGATGATGTCGGCCTCCTGGGCAAAATTCATGGTCAGATACGGATCGTCCCAGTCGCCCAGCACGCCGAGGCGCTTGAAGTCGACCCGCTGCTTGTCCACCTGGGTCATCGCATAGTCGCGACAGGCCTGGCGGAATTCACCCGCGCTGACCTTGCGGCCGGGTTTGCCGACCTTCTTCTCGACCTGCAGTTCGATTGGCAGGCCGTGGCAGTCCCAACCGGGCACATAAGGGGAATCGAAACCTGCCAGGGTACGGCTCTTGACGATGATGTCCTTGAGGACCTTGTTCACGGCGTGGCCGATATGGATTTCACCATTGGCGTACGGTGGCCCGTCGTGCAGGACGAACCTCTCGCGCCCGGCGCAGACCTCGCGGATCTTGTGGTAAAGCCCTTCGGACTCCCAGCGCTTCAGGATTTCCGGCTCGCGATTGGCCAGATTGGCCTTCATCGGGAACTGGGTCTTGGGAAGGTTCAGCGTGTCCTTGTAATTATTGCTCACGGACTAAGACTCGGTAAGGAAAAGGAATTTGATTGTTTGGCCTGGGCCTGCCCTGGGCACGCCTAGCCGGATTTTCGCTGTTCAACCGCTTCCATGCGAAGGATATCGCGCGCGCGCTGCACATCTTTCTGAATCTGCGCGCGCAAGGCTTCAAAGGATTCGAACTTGTGCTCGTCACGGATGCGCTCGACAAAGTCGATCTCGACATGCCGACCGTAAACCTCATCGGAGAAATCGAACAGATGCACCTCGAGCAGGAAACGGTCGTCGCCCTCGAGGGTCGGCCGGTTGCCGATATTGGCCACGCCGGGCAGGGGGCCTTCCGCAAGACCAAGCACCTGGACCGCAAACACGCCGCGCAGGGGCGTCGAACGCCGCAGCAGGGGCACGTTCATGGTCGGAAACCCGATGGTACGTCCACGCTTGTTGCCATGTGCCACGTGACCACAAATGCAATAGCGCCGACCCAGGCAACGTGCGGCATGGGTCAGTTCACCCTGCTGCAGCGCCTCGCGTATCCGGGTACTGCTGATACGACCACCGTCCTCGGATACCGTATCCAGGCTTTCCACGCCAAAGCCGTGCTCCTCGCCCATTGAGCGCAACAGCGCGAAATCGCCGGCCCGCCCTTTGCCGAAGCGAAAATCATCGCCGACATAAAGATGCCGGATACCCAAATCTGCGACCAGCACCTTGCGTACGAAATCGTGCGCCTCTACCTCGGCAAAGCTGGCGTTGAAACGGATCAGCAGGACCCGGTCGACACCGCAGTTCCTGATCGCCTCCAGCTTTTCACGCAGGCGGGTCAATCTCGCCGGGGCCTGTTCGGGTCGGAAAAACTCCATTGGCTGCGGCTCGAAGGTGATCACCAGCGCAGACAGACCCATCGCACGCGCACGTTCGGTCAGCGCGCCCAGAACCGCCTGGTGACCCAGATGCACGCCATCAAAGTTGCCGATAGTGGCAACACAGCCGCGGTGGGCCGCGCGCAGGTTGTGCAATCCCTGGATCAATAACACCGATTTCGCCAGTCAGCCGAGCGTAAACGGATCATTATATAGGCATGGCCGTGAGGGGCATAATCGGCAGGGTCTGACGGCATGCAAAACACGCAAAAACGAATGCCCGACAACAATCCCTGTTGTCGGGCATTACCACCTGGGTCTTGATGTTGATCCGTCCTGGATCCCGCGACATCCCTGTCGACCGGTACCTCCCTGTACTTTCACTTCGTCCCTGAACGTGGTGAAGCAATTATCAACAAGCGCGTCGAAAAGCCATAGTCACCCGTGGCCCACATTCCTGTAGGAATTTTCTTAGGACTTTTGTTCCTCCTGCTGGCTTCCCGCAAACAGACCGTCGATCAGCAGGAGTACCACACCCAGGGTGATCGCACTGTCGGCCACGTTGAACGAGGGCCAATACCAGTCCTGCCAGTGCCATTGCAGGAAATCCACCACCTTGCCCAGCCAGATCCTGTCGATCAGATTACCCACCGCACCACCGACAACCAACGCCAGGCCATAGGCAGTCAGGCGTTCGCGCGGCCCCAAACGCGCCAGCCAGATCACCATCACTGCCGAGACGACCACCCCGATGCCGATGAAGAACCAGCGCTGCCAGCCTCCGGCGTCGCTCAGGAAACTGAAGGCCGCACCGGTGTTGTACACCAGCGTGAGATTGAATACGGGCCAGACCCTCAAGACCTCGTAGTCCTCAAAAGTCGCCATTATCCAGAACTTGCTCAACTGATCGAGTACGATCACCAGCAGGCTCAACCACAATAGTCTCAACATCAACCCGCCTCCGGCGGGTTCCGCACCCGCAGATCATGCAACCGCAACCCGAACACCAGCAACACTGCAAAATACACACCCGCCCCCAGCCCGATCAGCCCAGCCAGCATACCGACCCGTTGCAGACGGCCCGCCTCGATCCAACCGCCGAGCTGTGGCGATACCCAGACCAGCAATGTGGCCATTAGAACTGCCGCGGCGCCCACCTGCAGCGCAAGGCGGCGCCAGCCTGGGCCCGGCAGATAAGCCTTCTCACGTCGCAGATTGCGCAGCAGGAGGAAGGCATTGAGATAGGCCGAAAGGCTGGTCGCCAGGGCCAGACCAGCGTGCTGCAAAGGAAAGATGAACGCCAGATTCAGCAGCATGTTCACCGCCATCGCGATGACCCCGATCCTGACCGGGGTGCGCGTATCCTGGCGGGCGTAAAAGCCCGGGGCAAGCACCTTGATCAGGATGAAGGCCTGCAGTCCGAACGCATAAGCCATAAGGCTGCGCTCAGCCATCGCCACATCATTGGCATCGAACACGTCCGACTGGAACAGGGTGGCGATCATCGGCCCGGCCAGCACCGTCAGACCAACCGCAGCAGGAATGCCGAAGATGACGGTCATCCTCAGCCCCCAGTCAAGGGTGTGACTGAAGGCCTCCGGCTCGGCCTCGGCCTGACGCCGCGACAGCCGCGGCAGGATCACCGTTGCCAGCGCAACGCCGAGGATACCCAGCGGAAACTCCATCAGGCGATCGGAATAATAAAGCCAGGAGATGCTGCCCGTGACCAGAAAAGAGGCCAGAACCGTATCCAGCAACAGATTGATCTGGGTGACCGATACCGCGAACAGGGCCGGAACCATCAGTTTCAAAACCCGCACCACGCCCGGATCGTGAAACCCGGGGCGCGGACGCGGCAACAGCCGAAGCCGTGCCAGGAAGGGCAATTGAAAGGTGAACTGGGTGACGCCCGCGATCAACACACCCCAGGCCAGGGCGACGATACCCTGTTCCATCAGCGGCGCCAGCCAAAGCGCCGCAGAGATCAGGCAGAGATTGAGTAGCACCGGCGTGAATGCGGGTACGGCAAAACGATCATGCGCGTTCAGGATACCGCCCGCGAAGGCGGTCAGCGAGATGAAGAACAGATAGGGAAAGGTCAGACGCAGCATGTCGGCGGCCATGGCCAGCTTGGCCGTCTCGTCGTCCATCACCCAGCCGAAGGCGAATACGGATACCAGCACCGGGGCCGCCACCACCCCGATCAGGGACACAGTCAGCAGAACCAGACCCAGCGTGCCTGCAATATGGTCGATAAAATCCTTCAACTCGCGGAATTCGCGCTGCGTACGGTATTCGGTCAGCACAGGGACGAATGCGGTTGCAAAAGCGCCTTCGGCGAAAAGCCGACGCAAGAAATTGGGGATCTTGAACGCGACGAAGAAGGCATCGGTCTCGGCACTTGCACCGAATACCTGGGCCAACACCAGGTCGCGGACGAATCCCAGGATCCGCGACACGAAGGTGTAACCGCCGACGGTGGACAGGGATCTGATCAGTGACAGGGCGAATTCCTCCGGAAAGCGGCGATTATAGAGGCAAGCGGCGCACGAATCTGTGCACACGCGGCACTTGACAGTGGGAGCCCAGATCCACATAATCTCGCGTCTTTCGTGAATGCCGATATATCAGGAGACCTGAATTGGCCAACTCAGCACAAGCCCGCAAACGTGCCCGCCAAGCCGAACAGCACCGCCAGCGTAACGCCGGCCGCCGCAGCGAGATGCGTACCGAGCTCAAAAAAGTGATCACCGCCATCGACGCTGGTGACAAGACTGCTGCAGAAGGCGCGTTCAAGTCCGCTGCCCCGATGCTGGACAGCTTCGCGGCCAAGGGCCTGATCCATAAGAATAAGGCGGCCCGCCACAAGAGCCGCCTGAACGCGAAGATTCGCGCACTGTAAGGAACCTCGGGTTTCGAGCAGGAAAAAAACCGGCTCGGAGCCGGTTTTTTGTTGTCCCGGTCAGATTACACACACCCCCCACGTAGGAATATTCCTACAACAGAAGGCGACTTGGGTTATTCACCTACGGATTGTGGGTGTGTCAAATTAGAACCGTCGTCAATAAGGACTCGAAGGAACGAATATCTGCGCCGGATGCGCCGAAGGGATCGCAAGTTTGCCAACCAAGCCTGACGACATCTGAACCCCCGGTGGATGGATCCGCCAGGGGTTTTTTATTGCGCGCTGCAATTTCTGCTATCGGCGCAATCAACCACCAAACAGACGCCGGCCAACACGACGGCTACATCAGGACGAGATTGTCACGGTGGACCAGTTCTTCCTCGTCGACATAGCCGAGTATCCCTTCTATCTCGCTGGATGGCCGACCCTTGATCCGACGTGCCTCGGCAGCACTGTAATTCGCCAGCCCACGCGCAAACTCACGACCGTACTCGTCCACGCAGACCACCATTTCACCGCGCAGAAAATCACCCTGCACCTCCCTGACACCCACGGCCAGGAGGCTGCGACCGGATTCGCGCAGGACGCGCACGGCTCCGGCATCCAGCATAAGCCGGCCCTTCGCCTGCAATTGCCCAGCAAGCCAGCGCTTGCGCGCCGCATCCGGCTGCTGTGACGGGGTCAGCAGGGTACCGATCTCCTCACCCAGCTTGAGGCGCTTCAGCACATCGCGCTCCCGACCATAAGCGATCGCGGTCGCCGCTCCCGATCGGGCCGCCAGACGGGCGGCACGCAATTTTGTCTGCATACCGCCCTGACCGAAGCTACCCCCGCCGCCAGCCATGTCCTCCAGGGCGCTGTCTCCTGCCTGCGCATGTGCAATCAGACTTGCATCCGGATGCAAACGCGGATCAGCATTGTAGAGCCCCTGCTGGTCGGTCAGAAGGACCAGCAGGTCGGCCTCGATGAGGTTGGCAACCAGTGCAGCCAGGGTATCGTTGTCGCCGAACCGCAGCTCTTCGTTGGCGACCGCGTCATTCTCGTTGATGACCGGAACCACACCGAAGCCGACCAGGGCGCGCAGGGTGCTGCGCGCGTTCAGATAACGCTTGCGATTCGACAGATCGTCGTGGGTCAGCAAAACCTGCGCAGTGTGCAGGCCACGGCGCTTGAAGCAACTCTCCCAGGCCTGCACGAGCCCCATCTGACCGATCGCCGCTGCCGCCTGCAAACCATGCAACCCCGTCGGCCGCTGCGCCCAACCCATCCGCTTCATGCCTTCAGCAACGGCCCCTGACGACACGACCACCACTTCGTTGCCATCGGCGATCAGGTCAGCCATCTGGTCCACCCAGTGGCGCAGGCTTTCACGGTCAAGGCCCTTGCCGTCAGCCGTGATCAATGCACTGCCGATCTTCACTACCCAGCGACGGGTGGTCCGCAGAGATTCACGCCTGGTCATGATTTCAATGGATCGTAAGGTTCGTCTTCGGCCACCGCGACGGCGCCAGGCTCTTGCGCACGCAGCTCCTCGAGGTGAGCGGCAAGCGCCTGCACGAGCTCATCCAGCCCGCGACGCGTGATCGAGGAGATGGCGAATACCTGGCCGGACCAGGCCAGCTCCTCCAGCAGGGCCTCCCGCCGCGCGGCAAACTCCTGATCGTCGAGCAGGTCGCGCTTGGTCAGTACCAGCCAGCGTTCACGCCCGGCCAGGTCACGGCCGAACTTTTCGACCTCGGCGAGGATACAGCGCACGGATTCGGCAGGTGAAGATCCATCCATCGGCGCCATGTCTACCAGGTGCAGCAACAGCCGGGTGCGCGACAGGTGTTTGAGAAACCGGATACCCAGCCCCGCCCCCTCGGCGGCACCCTCGATCACGCCGGGGATGTCCGCAATCACAAAACTGCGGTCCGTGCCGACGCGCACCACGCCGAGATTGGGGTACAGGGTCGTAAACGGATAATCGGCGACCTTGGGACGGGCGCTGGACAGGGCCGTGATCAGACTCGATTTGCCGGCGTTCGGCAGACCCAGTAGCCCAACGTCCGCCAGCAGTACCAGCTCGAGATGCAGACTGCGACGCTCACCCGGTGTGCCATGCGTCGACTGGCGCGGGGCGCGGTTGGTGCTGCTCTTGAAATGGATATTGCCGAGGCCGTGGTAACCGCCACGCGCAACCAGCAGTTCGTCACCATGCGCCATGACCTCACCGATGAATTCCTCGGTATCGGCATCGTGCACACGGGTACCCACCGGCACCTTGATCGAAAGGCTCTCGCCCTTGTGCCCAGTCATCTGCCGGCTCATGCCGTTTTGTCCGCGTTCCGCCCGATGATGCCGTTTGTGACGAAAATCGACCAGGGTATTGAGACCGCTGTCGGCGATCAGGTAGACATGTCCTCCGTCACCGCCATCGCCCCCATCGGGACCACCCTTGGGAATAAATTTCTCACGACGAAAGCTGACGCAACCGTTGCCACCGTCACCGGCCTCGACCTTGATTACCGCCTCATCGACAAACTTCATCGTTCCTCACCCCAATACCGGTGCGCCCGAGTTTTCCATCCTGCAACGAAAAAAGCCCCGTCGAGCGACGAGGCCTTCTTACCAATGCGGTCTGGTTCAGTGACGGATCAGGCCGGATCGACGCTCACGAACTTACGGTTGCCCGCGCCTTTGGTTTCGAAACGTACCACACCATCTGATTTTGCAAACAGGGTGTGATCTTTTCCGATCCCGACATTTACGCCCGGGTGAACCCGGGTACCGCGCTGGCGAATGATGATGCCACCGGCATTGATTGCCTGACCACCAAAAACCTTGACGCCAAGGCGTTTGGATTCTGAATCGCGGCCGTTCTTGGAACTACCGCCTGCTTTTTTATGTGCCATGCTGGTTTCTCCCTCAACCGGCGCTGATGCCGGTAACTTCAATCTCGGTGAAGGCTTGGCGGTGGCCCTGACGCTTCATGTGGTGCTTGCGCCGACGAAACTTCACGATCATGACTTTCTTGCCACGGCCGTGAGACTTGACCGTTGCAGTGACCTTGCCACCGTCCAGGTAAGGCGCACCGACCTTGACGTCATCACCATCGGCAACCATCAGGACCTTGTCCAGTTCAACGCTGGCGCCTGCTTCTGCCTCGATTTTCTCTACTTTAAGGGTCGAACCCTGGGCAACCCGATATTGCTTGCCCCCGGTCTGGATAACGGCGTACATGACCGCGAATCTCCCTGGATCTAAAACGGCTCACCGACACCTGGTGCCGGCGGAAAGAGGCGAAATTCTATAGATGCGGACACCAGCCGTCAACCATCGATGGCCTGCCGCGTCGCAGAGGGCGACAATCAGCGCCCGGCTTGACAGGGAGAAAGCCCCTTCCATACGATGCGCGGCAGTTTTTGCCCAGAAATCCCGCCCTTATGGAGTTTTCCAGCATACGTGAGCTGATCGAGGATGATCTCAAGGCGACCGACGCCCTGATAATCGACAGGCTCAGATCCGACGTCGTCCTGATCAACCAGGTCGGTCATTATATCGTCAACAGCGGCGGCAAACGCCTGCGCCCCATGATCGTGCTGCTCGCCGCGCGTGCGCTCGGCTACCAGGGCAACACCCATATCGATCTGGCCGCGATAGTCGAGTTCATCCACACCGCCACCCTGCTGCATGACGATGTGGTGGACGACTCCGACCAACGCCGCAACCGCGACACAGCAAACGCCGTTTGGGGCAATGCCGCCAGCGTACTGGTCGGTGACTTCCTCTACTCGC
>CAZCDY010000114.1:3680-12386 GCA_964497145.1 uncultured Gammaproteobacteria bacterium | reverse complement strand
CACTAGGTACCCGATACGACGTTCTCAAGCCGCCTGTTCCCAGGCGCCTGACATGGCGGCTTTGCGGCAAAAATCGGCGAAGTCACGGGGCGCTCGCCCCAGTGCCTGCTGGACGCCATCGCCCAACGACGCATTGCGGCCATCGAGGGTTTCACGGCAGATCCCGGTGATGACATCGGCAATGACATCGCCGCCGATCGCCTTCATGGATGCATGAAAATCGTCGAGAGAGATCGGCTGATAGCGGACCTCTCGTCGAACTGCGGTGGAAAGCACTGCCGCCGTTTCGGCAAAGGTGAGAAGCCGCGGCCCAGTGACCTCGTAAAGCTTGCCCGCATGACCGTCTTCCGTTAGGGCAGCTACCGCGACGTCCGAAATATCGTCGGCATCGACAATCGGCTCACGGACATCACCCGCTGGCAGTGCCACCACACCGGCCAGGGCCGGCTCTCGCAGGTAGCCCTCGCTGAAATTCTGCGCGAACCAAGCGGCGCGGACGAGCGTGTATTCCAGTCCAGACTCGCGGACGATGTCCTCGCAGCGCTGCGCATGGTATTCACCGCGCCCGGAAAGCAGGACGAGGCGTTTGACGTCTGCCACAGCTGCAATTTTCGTGAGTAGCTCGATTTTCTCCTCCGCACCCGGATAGGCGAGGTCCGGGAAGTACGAAATGTATGCGGCCTGGACGCCCGCGAGCGCCGCCGGCCAGGTCTCCGACCTTTCCCAGTCGAACGGCGTCGGCGACCGCCGCGATCCATGACGAACCGAAAGCCCCTGGTCCGACAGCTTGCGAGCGACTCGACGGCCGGTTTTGCCAGTGGATCCGATAACTAGAATGGGCTTTTCTTGCATGGTCTTTTACTCATGTATGGTGGAACGTGTGCTAATTCTAGGCACCGAGGGCAGGATCAACCATGCCAATTCATCGCCATTGATATGCAGATCGTCTATTCTTTCGGATATTGAACTGTCTGGTCTGCACGAGTGAACTGATGGCAAAACCGAATCCGCTACTCCCAGAATCCACCGACCCGCTCGGTGAAACCCTGCACATGCTGCGCCTGACCGGGACCCTCTATTGTCGTGGGGAGTTCACCGCACCCTTCGCCATCGAGATCCCCGAACTGCAGGGTGTGATGACATTTCTCGTTGTCACCTCGGGTCGCTGCTGGCTCCAGGTGGCCGGCGCAGAGCCGCGTTTGCTCGAGCAGGGAAACCTGGCGCTAATCCCGCATGGAATACCGCACATCGTCAGTAGTGATCCGAAACTGCCAGCTGAGCCGTTGTTTGACCTCCCGATCGAGAAGATCAGCGAACGCTATGAAAGCATGCGGCACGGTGGCGGGGGTGCGCTGACCCGCACCATGTATGGCGTTGTTCGCTTTGACGACGTCGCGGCACAACACCTCTTACGGCTCTTGCCCCAGACCATCTATATCGACGGCTGGCATGACGACGCCGGTGGCTGGCTGCAAAGCACGCTGCGTTTCATCGCCAGTGAGGCGGCATCGCTCAAGCCGGGCGGCGAAACCGTCATCACACGCCTTGCAGATGTGGTAGTGATCCAGGCCATCCGTTCCTGGCTGGAAACCTCACCCGACGCAGATCAAGGTTGGCTGTCGGCATTGCGCGACCCGCAGATCGGAAGGGCACTCGCACTGATTCATCGCGCGCCGGCCCTAGACTGGACGGTGGAATCACTGTCAGGAGCGGTGGCGATGTCACGTTCCGCGTTCTCTGCAAGATTCACCGAATTGGTGGGTACTTCGCCCGGACGGTACCTGACGGACTGGCGCATGCAGACCGCACGAACACGCCTGTTGGACACCAATGATCCGGTTTCAGCGATAGCCGGTGAACTCGGTTACCAATCTGAAGCAGCGTTTTGTCGCGCATTCAAACGAACATTCGATACTTCGCCAGGCAGCGTACGCCGAAAAGCGGGGCACGCCTCGCCATGACTGATCATGTGACAAATACAGCGCCGGGACACCCCTGTTTCGATCAACTGCAACGAGTGCTCTCGACACTGGCGTTGGATTCGCGGGAGTTCAAAACAGACGCCGTGGCGGTCACCGACCAGTAAAACAACGCTGCCTTTCAACAAGATCATCCTCCACAGTTGAAGGCCGTCGCTCACTGGCAGATCGAGCTGGAAAATGTCTTGTTGGATTAGAGGAGATTATGCGATCCAGAACGAAAAAAACGGTCCTGGTGGTAGGTGCCAGCGGGGCAACGGGGAAACTGCTCGTTGAGCAGCTGCTCGACTATGGTGCGAATGTCCGAACGATTGTGCGATCACCTGACGGGATACCCGAGCCCATACGTAATCACCCACGCCTATCAATCACCCACGCGAGTTTGCTTGAACTCAGCGCTAATGAACTCAGCCAGCTGATCCATGGCTGCGATGCGGCAGCCTCATGCCTTGGACACAACATGGGCTTCAAAGGCATCTTCGGCCCGCCCTACCGACTGGTCGCCGTGGCCACTCGGCGCCTGTCCGCTGCGCTCAAGGCACATGGGCGCGAACAGCCACCGGCTCGATTCGTGCTCATGAACACGGCCGGCAACCACAATCGGGACGCCGATGGGCCTGTGAGCCTCGCCCAGCAACTAGTGATCGGGTTGATTCGTCTTGGGGTACCCCCGCACGCCGATAACGAGGCAGCTGCCAACTTCCTACGCAAGAACATCAGTCACGATGACCGCACCTTGGAATGGTGCGTGGTTCGTCCCGATACCCTGACCAATGAGCCCGAGGCGACTGAGTACGAGGTGCACCCTTCCCCTGTCCGGAGCGCAATATTCGATCCGGGCAAGACAAGCCGCAAGAATGTTGCACATTTCATGGCCAAGCTGATCGCTGACGAGGAAACCTGGCGCCGTTGGCAGGGCCAGATGCCCGTCATCTACAACAGCTACTGAATTCTCTCGCAAACACCAGGACAAGCCCTTGCGCCACCGCCCCAGGAAAAGGTTCGGCCAGAAAGGCTGCCCGAAATGGTTTTCCACATTTCTCAAGCAGTTAAAGACGGCAGAAAAGGAGCGCCTTCGGTTATGTAAGATATTGCTGGAAACCCGAGTTTTTTACCCTGCCCCCAAATTCCTTTGCTCGACGGCTGGTCGGATCATGAGAACCACTACGAAAATTGCCTCATGGCGACGACACGTCGCATTCCCTCTTGCCGCGCTACTGCTGGCAAGCTCCACGGCCGCGCTGGCTGAAGCGCTGCCCGCGCTGGGCGCCGACACGCAAGCGGTGACCGTATCCGGAATCTCCTCCGGCGGGTACATGGCCGTGCAATTCCACATCGCGCACTCGTCGACAGTTGATGGCGCCGGCGTGCTGGCGGGCGGACCCTACGAGTGCGCGGCGGGCTCGACATGGTTCGCGCTGACACGCTGCATGACCCCGACCTGGTGGAGTACGCTGCCATCGGTCGAGGTGTTTCGACAGCGCACGCTGCGCCGAGCTCAGTCCGGCGACGTCGATCCGTTAGCGGGCCTCGCTAGCGACCGGGCCTGGGTCTTCTCGGGTGGCCGTGATACGACCGTCGAGCAGCCGGTGGTCGACTCGCTGATCGAGTTGTATCGAACCTGGCTGCCATCCGGTCAGCCACTAGCAGTCACGCACCCGGACGCGGGTCACGCAATGATCTCCACCGAAGAGCCGGAACCAAACAGCTGCGCCAGCTCGGAGCCACCTTTCATCAACCGCTGTGGTGACTTCGACGCCGCAGGTGAGTTGCTGGCCCATTTGCTCGGGGCGCTCGCACCCAAGCAGGAGCCACCCGCAGAGCGGGTGCGGCCATTCGATCAGCAGCCCTTCCTCGACAATAAGGCAGCCGCCAGCGGCATGGCCGACGAGGGCTATGTCTTCTTTCCGGAGACTTGCGAGTCGGGCGGATGCCGGGTTCACGTCGCCTTCCACGGCTGCCGGCAGACCACCCGGCAGATCGGCCTGCGCTTTGTGGAGAACGCCGGCTACATCGAGTGGGCGCAGAGCAATCGGCTGATCGTGCTGTTTCCACAGGTCGTGCCGCGCCATGGCTGGACCGGCGGCCTGTCGTGGGTCTTCAATCCGAACGGCTGCTGGGACTGGTGGGGTTATACCAACGCCGACTACGCCACCCGCAAAGGGCGTCAGATCCGTGCTGTGCAGGCGATGATCGAGCGCCTCGGCGAGTCTGATGCGCCCATGCAATAGCATGCGCTCTGCTGGACTGATCGCCGCGAAAATCGAACACCCGGATCCCCTTGTCTTCTGTACGGTGGATGCTCCAGCGGCACAGCCTTGTTGATTCTCGCCAGTGCAATCTCTGGCACCACGGTGTACTCGGGGATATACAGGGGAATGACATGATCACCGGGCTGCAGGGTCTTAACACCAGGGCCACATTCCACATCGAACCCGCGTGAATCGAGGCTGTCGTCGACTCCGGCGACGGCCGCCAGCGCGAAATCAGGGTGGCCCGCAAAAAGAAAGCATCAAATGGCATTTTCCTCCCGGTTTGCCCACAGCACGATCCCGGGCGGCAAGAGACGCTTGGCGCTTGTGATCGCCAGAACCCCCGTGCCAGTATTGACTGCCTGATTTCGCTTAGACTGGCACGCCTTATGAGCGCCGATTACCCAACCTCGACACCTGTTCAAGATCCGCCCCCGGTGCATATCGCCAAGCCCACGCGCGTTCTCGCTTGGCTGAAGATGGGTTGGCAGGACATGCGCTCGGCCATGGGAATCAGCTTGTTGCACGGGCTCGTGGTCGTGCTGCTCAGCTATGCCGTCCTGGCCACCACCCTGTTGCGATGGGAACTCGTTATCATCGCCGCGTCCTGCTTCGTATTCGTGGGTCCTTTTTTGGCGACCGGCCTTTACGCCATCAGCAGGGCACTGGAAAACCGGCAACGCCCCTCATTCGCGGATGCGATCAAGGCCTGGCGTCACGCCAGTCGTTGCCTGTTCCGTTTTGGCCTGTTGCTGGTGTTCATCGGCACCTGGTGGGTTGGACTGTCGATGGTTCTGTTTTACTTCTTCGTCAACGTCTCGATCTCGGACCCAATGGATTTCCTGCGTTATGTGTTGACGCAGCAAGACGACCTGTTTGCGCTGTGGACCATTCTGGGTGGCCTGTACGCGGCAGTCACCTTTGCGATTACCGTGGTCACGATGCCATTGCTGACAGACCGCGATGTCAACTCTTTGGTGGCAGTGCGAACCAGCATTCGCGCGGTCAGTGAGAACCCCGTTACGATGGTGACCTGGGCCATGGTCATCATGGCCCTCACTGGCATCTCATTCATTACCGGCATGCTCGGTTTTCTGTTTCTTTATCCGCTGATGGGACATGCGTCCTGGCACGTCTATCGCGAACTGGTGGATGCCTCCGGGCTACCGACCTACACCGCCTAGGAGTATCGGGCGTTGCAATTCACTGAAGAACAAATCTCCAACATCGGGATGACCTGGGGCCTGGGCTTTTTCATCGCCTTCATGCTCTGGATCATCTGGGACCTCGCCAGGAAGTCCAACGCCGGCAAGTTCGGCACCTTTATCCTGTTCTTCGTTCTCGCGTTCGGCATTTTCGGATTCCTGATGAAGAATGTCCTGGAGTGGCTGCTGCAACCCTGAGTATCCAGCTGATCCTCGCGGCCGGGCTATTGCACATTTCCGCCCGCTGGGCGATCGCTACCGCCGCGAAAATCGAAGCGGCCAAAATCTTCCTGTCAAGAACACCTAACTCGCTGATCTACTTGAGCATTCCCATCCCGCGACTTCATAATCCGCTGAGTTCCTTCGCAAACACCAGGACGCCGCCTTGAACACCAGCCAAAGGCTTAAAGGCATCCTGGGAGTTTCTGCAGAAAGGCAATCACCATCCCGCCGGATGTGTACTGCGCCAGGACGAAACCGAGCGCTACCGCAACGATCGTCCATCCGATATACATGGCCACAACGCGCATCAACGGTGCCTCATGCATCAGCTTCGGCGAGTCGTGACACCGGCCGCTCTTTTATCGGCAAATTGAGGACGGCGGCCACCACACTCAAACCCATGGCGATCATCCAGACGATATCGTAGCTGCCGGCGATGTCGTACAGATACCCACCCAGCCAGCCACCCAGGAATGCACCGACCTGATGAAAAAGGAATACCACGCCGCCAAGCATAGACATATTGCCGACGCCGAAGATCGTAGCCACCGTGCCATTGGTCAGCGGCACGGTACTGAGCCATAGAAGACCCATCACTACGGCGAAGGTATATGCACTCCACTCCGAGAGCGGGAATACCAGAAAGATCGCAATCACCGCGAGCCTGGCCGTATAGATACCACTCAGCAGGATCGGCTTCGGATAATGCCCACCCCAGAATCCCGCGAGGTAAGACCCGGCGATGTTCAGCAGACCGATCAAGGCAAGCGCCATAGCGCCAGTGCTCACCCCCAGACCACCGTCGGCCAGGAAAGCTGGCAGATGCGTACCGATGAAGACCACCTGAAAACCGCAGACAAAAAAGCCAAACGAGAGCAGCCAGAACCCGCGATGTCGCAGCGCCTCGTCGAGAACCTGCTTCAAGGGCAGGGCCTCTTGGGTCTTCTCAGCCCTGGGCTCCATCAAGGCACCGGAAAGTGGCAGCATCAACAGGCTCATCGCTGCCAGCACCACGAGCGCTTCGCTCCAGCCAACGTTTGTGATCAGCGCATTGCTGCCGGGTAAGAGCACGAACTGACCCAATGAGCCGACGGACATCGCGACCCCCATGGCCCAGCTTCTCTTCTCTGCCGGCAGGGCCCGACTGATCACGCCGAACACAACCGGAAAAGTCGTGCCGCTCAAACCAACGCCGATAACGATGCCAGCGCTGATTAGCAGGCTCAGTTCCGTCTGCGAGTGGCTCATCATGTATAGCCCGATGACATACAGCACGGCGCCCCCGAACACGACCCAGCCAGCGCCGCAACGATCCGCCAGGCGCCCGGCGAACGGCTGCGCCAGGCCCCACACGAGGTTTTGCACGGCGATGGCCAGTGCAAAGGTCTCACGGCCCCAGCCCAGATCCGATGACATGGGCGCGAGGAACAGGCCGAATGCATGGCGAACCCCAAGTGAGATGCTCAAAACCAACGCCCCACACAGGAGAACTATGCCCGGCGTCCGCCATGAAGATGTCTGCATAATGCTTTCCCATTGCGGGCATACACCCGCATTTTGGCCAAAAACCCCGGTTCAGCTTGCGATCACCTCGTCCAGCAATGATTCCAACGCGGTGAGCTTCTTATCACCGAGAACCGCGTTCAGCCTGTCTTGTGCCACCTGCCACTGCGCCACGGCGTCATTCAGTGTCCGCTTTCCTTTCCGAGTAAGCCGCACCAGCCGTGTCCGCGCATCCTCGCCCTGGCCAAATTCAACCAGGCCCGCCTTTTCCAGGGGTCGGAGATTTCGTCCAAGCGTGCTGCGTTCGAGGCCCGTCGCGTCTGCCAAGGTACTGATGTACGGCTGATCGAGTCGGGAGATCGTCCGCATCAGCGAAAACTGCGTGGTGGTCAGACCCGACTCCGCAAGTGCCAGATCGTAGTGGCGCGTGACCGCATGTGCAGCTCGCCGCAGTCGTGTGCAATGGCAGGTGGTAGGCAGCATTTTTGTAGCATATACCCGCTTTTGAAGTTCTGCAATTCTCGATCCGGCTGTAAAGCCTACCCCAACAGCGCCGCGGGAATTCAACCCGACTCTGGGGCCGCCTCATGTTAAACCTTTCCGCCGATCGCAGGACTAAGCTGGGACGATCACCGGCATCGAGGAACCTTTGGCCAAGCTGACTGCACTACTGCTTCTGCTACTCACCGCGTCCGGCGTTGCGCCGGCTGCCGACAGTGCACGCACCGATCAGGTCCGGCTCAGCCTGTTGTCCGAGCGCGCGGCAGCGATTCCGGGGGCAACGCTTTGGCTCGGCCTGCGTTTTGAACTGGTCCCGCACTGGCACGTCTACTGGCGTAACCCGGGAGACTCGGGCGAGGCGCCGAGGGTCGACTGGCAACTGCCTGGCGGCTGGCAGGCAGGAAACATCCGCTGGCCGACGCCGCAGCGCATCCCTGTCGGCCCGCTGGTGAACTACGGCTACGAGGATTCGGTCACATTGCTGGTGCCGGTTGCTGTCCCGCCAGACCAGTCGACCGGCACGCCGGTCGACATCGTCGCCGACGTCAACTGGCTGGTTTGTCGCGAAGAGTGCATTCCGCAGGAAGCAAGGCTGCAAATCTCCCTGCCCCTGGCGCAGGCCAGCGGCAGCCCCGCGTCGAACCCATCCTTCGATGCCGTGCGTACACAGTGGCCGGTGGCCTCGCCGGGCACTGCAGGGTACGTTCAGGAGGACGGAGCGCTGACGCTGCGCATCCACGCGACCGGCTGGACCGACGCGCAGATCGCAGAGCTGTGGTTCGCCTCCAACAGTTGGGGGCCGGTCGCACCTTCGCAACCTCAGGCGTGGCGATTTGACGGCGATGCGCTGCTGTTGACACTGCCGGAGGGCGAGGCCCCAGTGGCCACTGGCGAGCCGCTGGGCGGGCTCCTGGTTGTCACGGAGTCAGGTGCTGATGGCCCCTTGACGCGCGGCTTCGTGATCAGCGCGATGCCGCTCCACGCCACGTCGACGCCGGCCGGCGAGCCACCCGTCACCCTGATCCTCGCGCTGGGTTTCGCTCT
>CAZCDY010000114.1:1915-3536 GCA_964497145.1 uncultured Gammaproteobacteria bacterium | reverse complement strand
TGGGGTTTCCAGCTGCAGGAACCCTGGGTCATGATCGCCCTGCTGTACCTGATGCTGGCGCTGGGCCTGAATCTGTCCGGCGTGTTCACCCTGGGCAGCAGGCTGGCCGGCGTCGGTCAGACGATGACCCAGCACGAAGGATTGCGCGGGACCTTTGCGACCGGCGTGCTCGCGGTGATAGTCGCCAGTCCCTGCACAGCGCCTTTCATGGGGACCGCACTCGGCTTCGCGCTGACCCGGCCGCCGCCAGAGACCCTGCTGGTGTTCACCGCACTGGGCGTCGGATTTGCGCTGCCGGTGACGCTCCTCAGCATCTGGCCACGCTGGGTCAGCCTACTGCCCGCGCCCGGACCGTGGATGGAACGTCTGCGCAATGCGCTGGCCTTTCCCTTGTATGCGACGGCCGCCTGGCTGCTGTGGGTTCTGAGCCAGCAGGTCGGCCCAAGCGGCCTGGCCGGCGCGCTGGCCGGTAGCGTACTGCTCGCATTCGGCCTTTGGTGGCTAGGCCAACCGCTGCGCCGACGCGGCCTGCGCAATGCGTTGGGGGGACTGCTGGTCCTTGGAAGTCTGGCGCTGATGGTCACCGCCGGGCGCGACACGCTGATAACATCGGCGGCGCCCTCGGCCGAGACCTGGAGCCGCGATCGGGTCAGCACACTGCAACAGAACGATCGCGCGATACTGGTCAACTTCACCGCCGCCTGGTGTATCACCTGCAAGGTCAACGAGCGCGTCGCGCTGACCACCGACGCGGTCCGGCAGGCACTTGACGAACGCGGCATCGCCTACCTCAAGGGCGACTGGACCCGCCGCGACCCGGCGATAACCCAAGAGCTGCAACGCTACGGGCGCAGCGGCGTACCGTTATACCTGCTATACCCCCCTGGGGAGCGCACACCCGAGGTCCTGCCACAGCTGCTCACCGAAGCCCTGGTCCTGCAGGCACTGTCCCGAATCGACAAGATCTGACACTCACTGGAAAGGAGACATTGCGATGTTGATGAAACCCATCTTGACTACCCTGCTGTTTGCCATGGCAACCACTGCCGGTGCCGCGTTGAAGATCGGTGAACCGGCACCCGGGTTCACCGGTATAGACACCAGCGGCAAGAGCCACGCGCTGAGCGACTTCCGCGGCAAACCGGTGATCCTCGAATGGACGAACCACGACTGTCCGTACGTGCTTAAACATTACAACAGCGGCAATATGCAGCAACAGCAGCAGGCCGCCACCGGACAGGGTGCGGTTTGGTTGTCGATCATTTCGTCCGCACCCGGCAAGCAGGGGCATGTCACACCCGCCCAGGCCGATGCCCTGACCGCCGAGCGCAACGCGGCACCGAGCGCCGTGATCCTCGACGAGAAGGGTGAAATCGGCCAACTATATGAAGCCAAGACCACGCCGCATATGTACATCATCGACGCCGACGGCAAGCTCGCCTACATGGGCGGCATCGACAGCATCGCCTCGACCAACCCGGCCGATATCGGGAAAGCCACCCAGTATGTCCCCGCAGCGCTGGCGCAGGTCATGAACGGCGAACCGGTGGCGTCGAGCGTCACACGTCCTTACGGCTGCTCGGTAAAGTATTGACCGATTCGAGCGCAGCACAGGAGATTG
>CAZCDY010000114.1:0-1819 GCA_964497145.1 uncultured Gammaproteobacteria bacterium | reverse complement strand
CCGAAGGGGTGGAGGGCAGGATGCCCGGAATCAAAAGCATAGCCGTAGCAGCCGAACGGATTGATGTCCCCAAGTTATCTTTGGGCTGCCGACGGAGCGCTCGTGTCAGACCGGATTACCGAGGACGCTGTATAGCGCCTGAAACTCGCCGGTCAGCTTATGGCGCGGATCGAAGTGAATCATCGGCTTGGCGTGCTGATGCGACTCGCGGATGCGAATCGACGGCGACAGATAGGTGCCCAGGATCGGCAGCCCTTCACCGATCAACTCCTCCACCAGCGCTTTGGGCAGACGTGCACGTGACTGGAACTGGTTGACGATAATCCCCTCGATCTCGAGCTGATCGTTGTGATCCTGCTGGATCTCCTGCACGTTTGCCAGCAGCGCATAGAGCGCCTGACGCGAAAAGTCGTCGCAGTCAAACGGAATAAGGCAGGCATTGGCCGCGATCAGCGCGGAGCGGGTGAAGAAGTTGAGCGCGGGCGGTGTATCGATATAGATCTCGTCATATCCCTCCAGTGCCAGCAGCGCGTCGCGCAGTTTGAACATCTTGTAGCGCGCCTCCAGCTTGCCTTGCTGGTCCTCCAGTTCAGGATGGGCAGCCATCAGAAAAAGCCCGTCAAACGGCGTTGGATGAATGTATCCGACGATCCCCTTGTTGTTGAAGCTGAAGCTGAGCATCTCCTTGAAGAAGCCGGCCAGCGTCTCAGTGGGATTCTGCGGATTGTGGCCAAGCAGGTAGCGGGTCGAGTTGCCTTGCGGGTCGAGATCCAGCACCAGCACGCGCTTCCCCTGCGCAGCGCTGATCGCTGCCAGGTTGCAGGTGATCGTGGATTTCCCTACACCGCCCTTCTGATTGAAAACTACTCGACGCATCGGTTTCATTTTTGCATACACCGGCAATTGGATGAAGGGAGTTTAACGGGCCTGATTGGGTATAGGGAGCATAAACGCCCTTTCTCCCGATTCCCCCAGCATCTTTAGCCCATCGCTTGACCGGCGATTCACCTTCTCGAAGCCAATTTGAAAGGTTCGCCCTCACCGGATTCGATTCGATGAAGTGAGCGCAGATGAGAAAGTCGTTAAAGGGGTCGGTGGGTTAGCGCCTGACCACTTGGGCAACACCAGTCACAGCCACCAGCATGCCGACCATGGCGAGCAGGCCCAGGTTTTCGTCGAACAGCAGAAAGCCGAGAAAGGCGGTCAGTGGTGGTGTCAGGTAGAAGAGACTGGTGACGCGGGCTGCCGAGCCGTGCTTGATCAATACCATTAGCAGCATCACTGCCCCGATGGAGAGCACGAGGATCAGCCAGCCGAGGGCGAACAGGAATTCACCGGTCCATTGGATCTCGCGGGTTTCGAACAGCAGGGAGCCCAGGCCGAACACGGTCGCGGCCGACAGGTACTGAATGGTGGTGCCACTGATCAGATCCATGTCCGTGCAGAAACGCTTCTGATACACGGTGGCGATGGTGATTCCAACCAAGGCGGTGAGAATGGCGGCAATGGCGAGGAATGACAGATCACTGCCGCCACCGGTTCTGTCCAGCAGCGTCATGGCAGCGCCGACGAAGCCCAGTAACAGGCCGGACCATTGCCTCAGGGATACGGATTCACGCAGGGCAACCTGCGCCAGGATGGCGGTCAGAATCGGCTGCAGACCGACGATTAGAGCCGCAATCCCCGTCGGCATGCCCAATTCGATGGCGTAGAAAACACCACCGAGGTAGCAGGCATGCAAAAGGAAACCGACCAAAGCAATATGGCCGGCATCCATCCAACGCGCAGGCCAGCGAGATCCGAGCACAAGAGCGACCAC
>CAZCDY010000113.1:11580-12434 GCA_964497145.1 uncultured Gammaproteobacteria bacterium | reverse complement strand
ATGCGCTTGCCCTTCTTGTTGGCCAGCAGCACATCTTTCACCACTTTGCGGCAGATCTTCGATATCTCACGCTCGACATTCCGCACGCCCGCCTCGCGAGTGTAGTAACGGACAATATCGCGCACCGCGCTCTCGCCGATGTTCAACTCGTCATCCTTGAGCCCGTTATTTTTGATCTGCTTCGGAATCAGGTAGTTCTGGGCGATGTTGATTTTTTCATCCTCGGTGTAGCCGGACAGACGGATCACCTCCATCCTGTCCAGCAACGCCGGCGGGATATTCATGCTGTTCGCGGTCGCGACGAACATGATCTCTGACAGATCGAAATCCACCTCCAGGTAATGGTCCTGGAAGGTGTGGTTCTGTTCGGGGTCCAGCACCTCGAGCAGGGCTGAAGCCGGGTCACCCCGAAAATCCATCGCCATCTTGTCGATCTCATCGAGCAGGAAGAATGGATTCTTGGTTCCGGCTTTGGTCAGGTTCTGAACAATCTTGCCGGGCATGGCGCCGATATAGGTGCGCCTGTGTCCGCGTATCTCCGCTTCGTCGCGCACACCGCCCAAGGCCATGCGTATAAACTTTCGATTGGTCGCGCGCGCTATCGATTGACCCAGAGAGGTCTTACCGACACCCGGGGGGCCCACCAGGCACAGAATCGGGCCCTTGAGCTTGCGTACCCGTTGCTGTACCGCGAGGTACTCCAGGATCCGCTCCTTGATCTTCTCCAGCCCGTAATGATCGGCATCCAGGACCTCTTCGGCCTTGGCGATGTCGTTGCGGACCTTGGTACGTTTCTTCCAGGGCACGCTGACCAGAGCATCAATGTAATTGCGCACCACGGTGGCTTCCGCGGA
>CAZCDY010000113.1:6403-11570 GCA_964497145.1 uncultured Gammaproteobacteria bacterium | reverse complement strand
ATCGGCGACATCAGCTTGAGCTTGTTCAGCTCGCCGGTGGCCTTGTCCTTGACCTCCTTCGGCATGCCCGCCGCCTCGATGCGCTTGCCGAGATCCTCGAGCTCGTTCGGCGCGTCCTCCAGCTCGCCCAGCTCCTTCTGGATGGCCTTCATCTGCTCGTTCAGATAGTACTCGCGCTGGTTCTTCTCCATCTGGCGCTTGACCCGGCCGCGGATACGCTTCTCCATCTGCAGGATGTCGTTCTCACCTTCCATCAGCGCCATCAGGTGCTCAAGGCGCTCCCGCACATCGAACATCTGCAGAACATGCTGTTTCTCGTCGAGCTTCAGCGCCATATGCGCCGCCATGGTATCCGCCAGTCGCGACGGCTCGTCGATACTCGCCAGCGAAGTCAGGACCTCCGGTGGCACCTTCTTATTGAGCTTGACGTACTGATCAAAAAGGGCAGTGGCTGAACGCATCAGCACTTCCATTTCTCGTTCAGGAAGTTCGATGACATCACCGGCGGCTTCAATCTCGGCGGTAAAGAAGTCTTCCACGGCAACCATGGACTTTATCGCTGCACGCTCAGCGCCCTCCACCAGCACCTTTACCGTGCCATCCGGCAGTTTCAGCAATTGCAGGATGCTGGCCAAGGTACCGATTTCGTACATATCACCCGGCTGAGGCTCATCGACGTCGGCGCTTTTCTGCGCAACAAGCAGAATCTGCTTGTTGTCCGACATCGCGGCATCCAGCGCCTTGATTGATTTCTCCCTGCCCACGAACAAGGGAATGACCATGTGCGGATAAACCACGACGTCGCGGAGCGGAAGCACCGGGACAGCACCAGGCTGTTCGTTTAGCACACTAACTGCAGTATCTTCCTGTCCCATCGGTTTCCTCCGTCGCCGCACGCAGGTACGGGGTTAAATCTGGCTTACGCTCAGCAAAGTCTTGTGTCCGGTCCAAGATGAGGACTCGTGTGGGAAAATTCAAGCGCTTAAAAGCTGCGTAATTCCGGTCTGGCCGGACATCAATGGTTTTGCCAACCAGGACAGGCTGGCAGATTTCCTGATGCGCGTGGATAAATTCAAACAAAGATTTGCCTCGCTTGCGCACGCAGAGGCGTCACAGGTGACCGACAAACCGCTTTGCCCCAGAGGGTCAGTCGGAAGCCGCAAGCTGTCTCGGCTCAGAGCCACCAAAAATGATGTAAGGTGCAGATTCTCCCTTTATCACGCCCTCGTCCACCACCACCTTGGTGGCATCTTCGAGCGAGGGCAGATCGTACATGGTGTCGAGCAGGACCTGTTCGAGAATGGTCCGCAGCCCGCGCGCACCCGTTTTGCGATCCATCGCCTTGCGCGCAATGGCACGCAGTGCGTCTTCCCGGACCTCCAACTCCGCACCTTCCATTTCCAGCAGGCGCTGATACTGCTTGATCAATGCGTTACGTGGTTCAGTGAGAATCTTCACCAGGGCCTCTTCATCGAGTTCCTCCAGCGTTGCGACCACCGGCAGGCGACCGACGAATTCCGGGATCAGGCCGAAACGGATCAGGTCTTCGGGTTCTACGGCACTCAGGATCTCGCCAACGCTGCGCTGGTCCTCTTTGCTGCGCACCTCGGCCGAAAAACCGATACCACCCTTCTCCGACCGGTCCCGGATCACCTTGTCCAGACCGGCAAAGGCGCCACCCACAATAAACAGCACGTTGGATGTATCCACCTGCAGGAACTCCTGCTGCGGATGCTTCCGGCCACCCTGCGGCGGCACAGAAGCCACGGTGCCCTCGATAAGCTTCAAAAGGGCCTGCTGCACGCCCTCGCCGGATACGTCGCGCGTAATCGACGGGTTGTCGGATTTGCGGGAGATCTTGTCAATCTCGTCGATATACACGATGCCCGTCTGCGCCTTCTCGACGTCATAGTCACACTTTTGCAGCAGTTTCTGGATGATATTTTCCACGTCCTCGCCGACGTAGCCCGCCTCGGTCAGGGTGGTCGCATCTGCGATGGTGAACGGCACATTGAGCAACCGCGCCAGGGTCTCGGCGAGCAGGGTCTTGCCGGAACCGGTCGGGGCGATGAGCTTGCGCACCTCATGCTGGCTCTTGCCGCAGAAGGAACAGTACAGCAGCTTGCCGTCTTCGCCCTTGCCGTGCTTTTTATCGTCGCTCATATTCGTCCACCTTTCATCTGCGTCGGCGCCCGCCGCACTCCACGGTCGGCCCGGCCACACGTCCTGTTACGCTCATGATATCCAATTGCATTTGGATAACAAGCCACCTAATCCGCGTGGCTTTTGACGCCGTCAGTCTTCAATACCCGGACGTTTGTCCAGAACCTGGTCGATGAGGCCATAGGCGACCGACTGCTCAGCACTCATGAAATTGTCACGATCGGTATCCTGCCCGATCTGTTCCAGATCCTGGCCGGTGTGACGCGCAAGAATCATGTTCAGTTTTTCCCGGACCAGGAGGATTTCCTTGGCATGGATCTCGATATCCGTGGCCTGGCCCTGAAAACCACCCAGAGGCTGGTGAATCATGATCCGGGAATGCGGCAAGGCATAGCGCTTGCCTTTTTCACCACCTGCCAACAGCAAAGCACCCATGCTGGCTGCCTGCCCGATGCACATGGTGGTGACATGAGAGCGGATGAACTGCATGGTGTCGTAAATCGCAAGCCCGGCGGTCACCGAGCCGCCGGGTGAGTTGATGTACAAATGGATGTCTTTGTCGGGATTCTCCGATTCCAGGAAAAGCAGCTGCGCCACGATCAGGTTGGCCATGTGATCCTCGACCGGCCCGATACAGAAAATTACGCGCTCTTTAAGCAGCCTTGAGTAGATGTCGTAGGCGCGCTCGCCGCGCGCACTCTGCTCTACCACCATCGGCACCAGGCCGAGATTCACGGGTTCCAATTGATTCATGTCCTGCTTATCGGATGTTGCTGGGATTACTTGAAGCTACCTTCAATTCACCCGCCGGGCAAGCCTGCTCTATGCGGTGTTATCCATGATCTCGGAGAACGCCTTGCTCTCGTCGGCCACCTGGACCTGTCCCAGCACCCATTCAACTACCATATTCTCGAGAACCAGATTCTCTATGCTGGCACGTGCATTCTTGTCCTGTAGGTAATAATCGACCACTTCCTGCGGGTTTTCGTAAGACTCCGCAAACTCGGCGATGGTCTCGCGCACCTGATCTTCGTCCGCCTTGAACTCCTGGGCGCTCATGATCTCGGAGACCAGCAGGCCAAGCTGGACACGACGACGCGCCTGTCCCTCGAAAACACTCACCGGCAGGTCCATGCTGCTGCTCTGGCCACGCTGCTGCATATCCTGCACCATCTGCTCCTTCATGCGCTCGGCTTCCTGCATCACCATGGCCTTGGGAATATCCATCGGGTTGGCGGCAATCAGCACATCCATAACCCGCTCCTTGGTGACGCTGTTCAGCTTCTGCTTCAGCTCGTGCTGCATATTTTTGGCGATATCCGCACGCAACCCCTCGACCGTGCCTGCATCGACGCCGAAGGCCTTGATGAACTCCTCATCCAGTTCCGGCAGCTGCGGCTCTGCTACGCGCAGCACCTTGACCTCGAAGGTCACATCTTTTCCGGCCAGATTCTCGGCGCGGTAGTCTTCAGGGAACTTGACTTCAAGGGTGCGCTCGTCGCCGGCCTTGGCACCAAGCAGGCCGGACTCGAAGCCATCGACCATCGACCCTGAACCCAGGATCAGCGGTACATTTTCGGCGGTTCCACCTTCGAAGGCCTCGCCATCAAGCGTGCCTTTGAAGTCCATGTGCACGGTGTCACCATCGTTTGCGCCACGTTCGACATCGTTCCAGACAGTGCGCTGCTTGCGCAGTTTTTCGATCATGGCGTCGATATCCGATTCAGCCACCTCGGCGGTCGGCCGGCTGACGGACTGGCCGGAAAGATCGGCCACTTTTACCTCGGGCATCACCTCGAAGGTCGCGGTGTATCCCAGGCCACCCTCTTCCGCTGCCTCACGCAACTCGACCTGCGGTTCTCCCGCGGGCATCAGCTTTTCCTGGCTGGCTGCCTCGTACAGGGTTTCCTGAATCAGGGTGCCATAGGTTTCCTGACGCACCTGTTCACCGAAGCGTTGCTTGATCGTGCGCATCGGGACCTTGCCCGGACGAAAGCCGTCGAGCCGCACGTGCCGTGCCAGGTCCTTGAGCTTTTTGTCCATCTCGGCAGTGACCCGCTCTGCCGGCAGATCAACCAAAAGACGCTTCTCCAGGCCCTCGCCCGATTCAACAGAAACTTGCATTCCAATTCACCCCGGCAGCCTGTACTGCCCGTTAACTCTCGTCGGTAGTAAGATAACCGGCATACGCCGGTCGGAAGTCGGCAACCCGAGGCAATTGGTGCGAAAGGAGAGACTCGAACTCTCAAGGGTTGCCCCACTGGAACCTAAATCCAGCGCGTCTGCCAGTTCCGCCACTTTCGCTTGCTCGGTGCGAATCGCGCATTATACAAGACACCGGGCCGAGCGAAAAAGCCCCGATACGAACCTAAACCGACCCTGTCATGCCTGTATTTGTGTATTTTCTCGTCTACCTCTTCGCCTGTCTCGGCCTGGCGACCCTCTTGGTGCCCCTGATTCAGCCCTGGGTGTTCACCCCCATCGGCCTCGAGCCCGAGAGCAGCCTGTACCGCTTCGCCATGCTCGCGGCCCTGGCAGGAATGCCATTCTTCCTGCGATTCCTGCGACTCAACAGCTGGAAGGCCGCCGGATTCACCCTTGCCAGACGCGATGCCTGGCCAGCGCTCGGCAAGGGATTACTGATAGGCATCGTGATCATGACCGCATTGATCACGACACAGTGGCTGCTCGATATTCGCCATTTCGCACCTTCGGCGGACAAGTGGGGGCCGGCCTATTTCGCCCGTACCCTGGTCAGCGGCCTGATCTCGGGGCTGGCCGTTGGCCTGATAGAGGAGACGTTCTTCCGCGGACTGATGCACACCGGGATGCGTCGCAGTCTTTCCTTCTGGCCGACCGCAGCCATTACCGCGCTGCTTTACGCCGCACTGCACTTCATGAAACCGGAGCCCCTGGATGACGCCGCCCTCGACACTGCCACAGCACTGGACTCGATCGCCACAGGCCTGGGCAGAATCGGGGATTTCACGCCGATTGCGGACAG
>CAZCDY010000113.1:0-6393 GCA_964497145.1 uncultured Gammaproteobacteria bacterium | reverse complement strand
TTGGGAAAGCACCCTCCTTTATTATCGCGGGCTCAACACCGGCGTGCGCGAGCGACTGGGTGGGCTTCATTCAGCTGACCTCGTACTACGAAGCGTTGATTTCGCGCCGATTGCGGACAGTTTCATCACCCTGGTGGTAGTCGGGCTCTTTCTCAGCATGGTGCGCGAAAGAAGTGGCAACATCATCTGGGCAATTGCGATCCACGCGGGCTGGGTCATGATCATCAAGCTGGCCAAGTACCTGACCGACACCAGCTACGTCGACGGCAAGGCCTCTTTCTGGGTCGGCGAATACGACCATATCACCGGCTGGATGGCGACCCTGTGGCTGGGGGCGATCGCCGCTGTCTACTGGGTCTATACGAGACCGAAAGACTGAATCAGCATCCGGGTTACAAAACGCGAAGTTTCCTTTGCATCAGTCTGGACGCAGGTCAAACAGGCGAGACGGCTTGCCCCACCGGTGTGACAATCTGGCCTGCAAACTGAGTGAAGGGTCCCGGAATCAGGGCATTTTGGGCAAGGCAGTTGGGCTGATCGGTCTGACCAGTGGGATGCGCTTTACGGAGGCAACCAGAAAGATGGGTAAGTGGGCAATGGTCATGGTCGCCACCATGGCGTCCTGGGTAACCACAAGCGCTGCTGATTGGACCGATGCACGCTGCGACATCTATCCCGCGGGCGAGGATCACGCCAGCGCGATGGTCCCCTGCGTCTTCGGCCAGCGCCAGGGCGCCGTGACCATTACGCGCAGCGACGGCATAACCCACGATCTGGTACCGGTTGGCGACACCCCCGGCAACTACCGCGATTCGAAGGGGCGACCGGCTTACCGTCAGGGCGGACTCGGCGACCAGGGGCTGGTCTTCCGTTTAGAGAACCAGAGCGTCTACGTCTATTGGGACACCTCGGCCCTGACACCCCAAGGCTACGGCGAGAAAAACTGGTCTGCGCCTTTCACCACCGCCGACTATGACGCGACCACGCGCTTACCTTGTCGTGCCGCTGGTGACGCCGAGTTCGGCAGCTGTCCTGCCGGCGTCTTGCGTATGGATGCAGGGCAGGCCTCGATCGTGGTCCGGACCCAGCTGGGCGAGCAGTTCACAATCAACTTCATGCGTGACTATGTCAACGCGACGAACCGGAAGATCGATGCCGTGCTCAAAGGCGACACCTGGGTCGTGACCACGGAAAACGGGGATGTTTACGAGGTACCTCTGGCGGCGATAGAAGGCGGCTGATGGGGCCAATGGCGTCCTTGGTGTTTGTCACTCAGCTTTCGAGTCAACCCCCCGCTCGATCTCCCCTACGCGCCGCAATTCACGCTTCAGGATCTTGCCGGTCGCGTTCTTGGGCAGGCTCTGGTGCATCACGAACCTGCGCGGCATCTGGTGCTGTCCCAGCTGCTCCCGGCAGAATGACTTGAGCTGACGATCATCGAGTGTCACACCATCGCGCGCCACCACATGGGCGACCACGATCTCACCATGAGACTCGTGCGGCTCCCCCACCACGGCCGCTTCCAGAATGTCCGGATGCCGGTAGAGCACCTCCTCCACCATCCTTGGATACACGTTCATGCCATTGACGATCACCATATCCTTCTTGCGGTCGACCATGAATATGTAGCCATCGGGATCGATGTAGCCAAGGTCTCCGGTGCGCAACCAGTCACCGGCAAAGGTCTCCGCGGTGGCCTCGGGCAGACGCCAGTATCCCTGCATCACGTTCGGGCCAAGCACGCAGATCTCGCCGATCTCGCCTCCCGGCAAGGCAACGCCTGCGTCGTCCAGGATCGCAAACTGGACATCGGGCACCGGCAACCCGACTGAACCCGGCTTGCGTTCCCCGTCCAACGGGTTCACACAGGTTACGGGGGAACATTCGGTTGGCCCGTCACCCTCGATGATCGGGAATCCAAAACGCTGCTCGAAGCGTTTCAGCAGTTCAATCGGCATCGCGGCCCCGCCGGCGACACCAAAACGTACGCTTTTCCAGTGTTGCAGCTGCCCATCGTCCAGGCGCAGGATCAGCTTGTACATCGAAGGCACACCGAGAAAGACGGTCGCGCCTGTCCTCGCGATACTTTCACTGACCAGACCGGGGTCGAAACGGATCACAGGCACCAGCGAAAGGCCATGCAGGGCGGGTGTCAGCAGGCCCACGGTTGCCGCGAAGGAGTGGAACATCGGCAGCACCACGAGCAGGCGATCCTTGCCGGCCCGCAACTGCAGGGCCGCCCGGACACTGCGGGTATTCGACACCAGGTTGTTGTGGCTGAGCATCGCGCCCTTGGGATGGCCCGTGGTACCCGAGGTATAAAGGATCGCGGCGATATCGCGCAACGGATCGATAACCGGTGCCGGAACCGGCAGTTCCGACGCCAACAGGGTCGTAAAATCCAGGTCCGAAGGCTCGACCGCCCCTTCGCCGATGCACACCCAGTGAAGATCCCCAGCCGCCAGCTCCGGCCTCACTGCCGCCACCTTTTCGCCCAGCGCCGCGTGGTAGATCACACCCCGAACCTGGGCATCCTCGAGTACATAGCGAATCTCTGCGGGCTGGATCAGCAGGTTGACCGGGACCACCGCCGCCCCCGCCTTGACGATGCCGAGATAGCTGATCACGAACTCGACGACGTTGGGGCAATACAGGGCCACACGTTCGCCCTTGCCGATGCCTGCAGCAGCGAGCGCTGAGGCTACGGCGTCAGAGGCGGCGTCGACCCGGGCGAAGCTGTATTGGGCGTCGGGCGTGATCACCAGGGGTCGATCGGCATGCGCCTGCACGGCAGACCGAAACGCGGCAGGGATAGAGACACACGCAGACATCGCAGCTACTCCTCACAGGCTGTAAAGGCGCAAAAGGATACCCGAACGTTCCGGGCGGCCGGCTGGCACCCGATTCAGATCACCTTGGAGAAACGCGCAGTCTGACCATCGGCTCCGAGGTATTGGTCGAAAACCATGCAGATATTACGGATCAGGAGCCTTCCGGCAGGCAGGACCTCGATTCTGGGGCCGTCGATACTGAGCAAGCCGTCTTTCGACATGGTGTCCAGTCGCGTGAGTTCATCTGCAAAGTAGTCCTCGAACCGGATGTCCCAATCGCGGCCGACCTTGTCCGTATCCAGGGAGAAGTTGCAGATCAGGTGGGTGATCACGGCGCGGCGCAGTTCATCGTCGCGGTTCAGTTCGATACCGCGAAATACCGCCAGCTCACCGGCATCGATACGGGCGTAGTAATCGTCGAGCGTACGCATATTCTGCGCATAGGTATTGCCCACCATGCCGATCGAGGTCACGCCCAGGGCCACCAGGTCGCAATGTGCATGCGTCGAATAACCCTGAAAATTCCGATACAGCTCGCCATCGCGCTGCGCAACCGCCAATTCGTCGTCGGGCCGCGCAAAGTGATCCATGCCGATATACACATATCCGGCACTGGCCAGACGCTCGCCGACCAGGTGCAGTATCTCGAGTTTCTGGTCGGGTGACGGCAGTTCCACTTCGTTGATCCGACGCTGCGGTTTGAAGATTTCCGGCAGGTGCGCATAGTTGAACACCGACAGGCGGTCGGGTTCGGCCTCGATGACGCGATCGAGCGTAGCGATGAAGGACTGGGGTGTCTGCAGGGGCAGACCGTAAATCAGGTCCATACTGATCGAGCGGAAGCCCTCGCGACGCGCAGCTCTGAGTGCGCCGAAGGTCTCTTCCGCGGTCTGGATACGGTTCACCGCCTTCTGCACGTTGGGGTCCAGGTCCTGCAGGCCAAGACTCATGCGATTGAAGCCGATCTCGCGCAACAGACCGATGGTCTCGTCGCTGACCTCGCGTGGATCGATCTCGATCGAGTACTCGCCGGAATCGTCGTCCAGCAGACTGAAATGTCTGCCGGTGACTTCCATGAGTTCACGCATCTGCTCGGCACTGATGAAGGTCGGCGTACCCCCTCCCCAGTGCAACTGCTCGACCGGGCGACTGCGATCGAACAGTTCGCCCTGCATCTCCATCTCGCGATGGACGCGGTCGAGGTAGGGCTGAGAGCGTGTGCGGTCTTTGGTTGCGATCTTGTTGCAGGCGCAGTAGAAACACACCGTATCGCAGAACGGGATATGGAAATACAGCGACAGCGGACGGCCACTCGCGTTGCTGGCCATTGCCGCGGCGCGGTATTCCTCAGGGCCGAAGCCATCGTGAAACTGCACCGCGGTCGGGTACGAGGTGTAACGTGGACCCGATTGATCGTAACGGCTGATCAGGTCCTGATCGAGAACGAGGGTCTGTTGCATGCTCGGCATTCTAGGCACCTTCCAGCTTGATCAGCATGATATACGTCAAAACGACTGTCAGTCCTGTTCCGGGACATCCAGGCCCTTGCGGTGGGTTTCGTTGATCTGCTTCAACAGCGAGTGGAACGGGATCTGGTCTTCGTATCGACGCAGGACATCCATGAATGCAAGGTCTTCTCGCCCGAACTGATAGCTACCGGCCACCATTGCCTCGTAGACCTGCTTCACCCCTTCTTCCAGCGGCTCGATGTACGCGGGAAAGCGCTGCAGATCCTCTATCTCATACAGCAGACAGTCTTTGAGATCACCGACCTCAAACATTGCCTGCTTGACCCACTCGGCATATTCCTCGGCGCTACGCGCCCTGCGCAGACTCATGCTCCGTCCTCCTCGAAACTGTCGCGAAATTCGTCCAGCTGTTCGGCGGTGAGAAGGAACACACCATCTCCACCGCGTTCGAAATCCAGCCACAGAAAAGGCACGTCGGGATAGCGCGCCATCAGCAGTTCGGCACTGGCGCCGACTTCGACCACCATGATACCACCCGGACGCAGGTAGCCGGCACCATCGGCCAGAATCCTCGCAACGACATCCATACCGTCGTCGCCCGCTTCCACTGAGATCGACCAGCGCCTCCGGAAAGGCATAAGCACACGCAATCCCGATGCAACCGCTGCCACAACACAGATCCAGCACGCTGCCGACATGGTCAGGATCCAGCCAGGGTGCGAAACCCTCCGTTATCAGCTCGGCAATGGGTGACCGGGGTACCAGCACATTGTCGTCGACATAAAAGTCGAGACCGGCAAACCTGGCCTCGCCGACCAGGTAGGCTGCCGGCACCCGACGATCGATGCGTTCGTGGAACAGCGCCATGATGCGTTTCGCTTCGTCCGCGGTGACCCGTGCATCCAGGTATTCGGCCGGCAGGTCGTGCTTGAGGTTCAGGCCGTGCAGCACCAGGACCAGGGCCTCGTCCAGCGCATTGTCGGTGCCATGGCCGAAGAACAGGCCCGCCTCATTGAACCGGCTGCAGCCCCAGCGTACCCAATCACGCAAGGTGATCAATTCAAAATGTTGCGGGTGCTGCATACCCCTTCGCCCCTGATTCCTGTCCACCGTCCGGTAAAAAACAAACCCTATGCCGCCCCCTTGAACCTCGCCAGCAGATCCCGGGTTTAAGACCACTGTCGAATTCTACGCCCAAGATTACCTGGGCGAGCCCCTTTTGCCATGGCATCCTCGGACCGCAAGCCCGGCAAGACGATTAAAATGACTAATATTGTCTCCAATACACGCCAGTTTCTGACTGGCCGGCCGATTACCACCTCGCACGACAGTCAAATCCCCCGGAGCCCCAGACATTGCGAAAAGCGTTGCATTCCCTGAAATTCCAGATCGGTTTCGCGGTTGCGGCCCTGGCATTGCTGTTTGCAGGCTCAACGCTGTATTCCCTGCGCGTGATCGATCTGCAACACAGCGACGACGCCCTGGTGCGTCTCGCCGGGCGCCTGCTGTTCAACCAACAGCACCTCACGGTCCAGGCGATGCAATACCGCGATAACGCGCCCAGGGACTACCCGAGTTACAACCGTGACCTGAGGCTCTATTTTCAGGACCTCAAGCGCACTCTCAGCGAGCTGTCGGAGATCATCGAGGCGTTCAGCAACAACCGATTCGACGGCGTGCTGACCGGTGTGCACATGGCAGTGCAACCCCAGCTGCCGCAGCGTTCACGTCAGATTGCACGTGACCTGGGCTCGGCCTGGAAGGTGTTTTCAGCCCAGCTCGACGAACGTATAGGCCCTGACGACGAAGAACCACGCCTGGAATGGGCAGCCGCATGGATCACCGAACAACACGCGATGCTGGAGCAGATCAGCCGCAAGTTGGTCACAACCCTGGAAAGCGACGTAACGGCACGTGCGGCACGCGCAAACCTGGTCAACCGGGTGGTACTGGTGATGGCGATATTCGTCGCCCTGGGCATTACCGGGTGGTTCTATCGCCGCGTGCTCGCGCCCCTGGCGACCGCGGTCGAGGGCTTCAAAAAGGTTGCCAACGGCGACTTTTCGTACAAGGTGCCGGTAGTGCACAACAAC
>CAZCDY010000112.1:0-13062 GCA_964497145.1 uncultured Gammaproteobacteria bacterium | reverse complement strand
CGTGCCGTCTGAATGGGGGACTGATGGTTGGATTTTGAACGTCGTTTCGGTGGGATCGGCCGGCTGTATGGCGATTTCGCATTGCCCGCGCTTGGGGCTGCGCGGATTTGCGTGGTCGGTGTGGGCGGCGTCGGCTCCTGGGCTGTCGAGGCGTTGGCGCGTAGCGCAATCGGTCATATGACCCTGATCGATATGGATCATGTGGCTGAATCCAATATCAACCGCCAGCTGCCGGCGATCGAGCCTGAACTGGGGCGTGCCAAGGTCCAGGCTTTGCGCGAGCGCATCGCCTTGATCAACCCGGATTGCGTGGTTGAGACCATCGAGGATTTTCTCACTGTCGACAATCTGGAGGTGCTGATTGCCGAGGATCACCACTGGGTGCTCGATTGCATCGACAGCTTCCGCGTAAAGGCGGCGCTGATTGCCTTTTGCCGCCGCCGCAGGCAATCGGTCATCACCGTCGGCGGCGCAGGCGGGCAGCGCGATGCGACCCGGGTGCGTGTCAGCGATCTGCGCAAGACGGAACAGGATCCGCTGCTGGCCAGGACACGCAAGCTGTTACGCCAGGACTATGGTTTTCCGACCAATCCCAAGCGTCGCTTCGGCGTTCCTTGTGTGTGGTCGGACGAGCCGCAGGCCGCCCCGGCCGGGTCCTGCGAATCAGGCCCGGAGGGCTCGCTGAACTGTGCGGGTTTCGGGGCCTGCATGCCGGTAACCGCGTCGTTCGGACTGGCGGCTGCCGGCTATGTCATCGATAAGATAGTGGGCGAAGGGGCGACGCCCAAGTAACGGATCTGCCGATCGACCCAGGGTCCACAGAGGTCCAGATCTCACTGAGGTACCAGCGTCGCAGGAGATCCTGAAAAGCCCTGCGCACCCTGTGGCCCTTTGTCCAGACCGGCGATGGATCAATCAACCTTCGTCGAGCCCGCCATAGGCCTCGACCACCGCCGGGATGAAACGGGCCAGTTCCATGCCCATAAGAGCGAAATCGGCGTCGAAGCGCGCCACAGCATCCTCGGTGTCCACGTCTGCCGCCTCTTCCATGACCAGGTCGAGGAAGCGCAGGCGCCTGATCCCGAGGTCTTCGCACAGGAGGCAGCCGATACGTTCCTGCCAGTCGAGCGCCAGCTTGGCGACCTGCATGCCGGCTTCGAGGTGAGACCTTACCTCGGCACTGGCCAGGTCCATGCGCCGGCCGCGCATGACGCCACCCTTGTCGACCGGTTCTTTCAGTTCGCATTCGTCGCCGAGTTCGAAACCGGCCGGCGTCGATGTCTCCAGCCAGCGGGTGAGTACGGAAGAGGGCGCATTGTTGACCGCAAGCGGTTTCAGCCTCAGGCTGCCCAGTGTCTCACGCAGTGCGCTGAGCAGTTCCTCGGCCTTCTTTGCGGTGCCGCTGTCGACCACAACCCAGCCTTCCTGCGGATCGAGGTAGGCATACATGTGGCTTGATCGCGTGAACGCACGGGGCAAGAGGTCGGTAATGACCTCGTCCTTGAGCTGCTGTTTCTCTTTGCGTCCGACCGGGCGCGACTCGGCCAGGGAAATCGCCTCGGCCTTTTCCTCGACGTGTTCGCGAACGACGGCTGCCGGGAGAATTCGTTCCTCACGCCGCATGCAGACCATCATGCGTCCATTGCACATATGGACCAGCTGCGAGGTTTCGCGACCGGCGGGCGGGACCCAGCCCATGCTGTAGGTGTCGAGCCCGGCGCAGGGCTTGAAGGCGCGCTCCGAGAGGGCTGCATGCAGTGATTCGGGGCTGTGCCCGAACGTTTCGATCAGGCGGTACAACTGCAGATTACGAAACCACATGCGTTTTGGGTCCTCCAAATTGGGTTTGCGAACAACCGGGCCGGCCGGGGAAGGGGCCGGATTATGGCCAACTGGCCGGCACGGCGCCACACTTGCTTGCCGGGTTCGTCGTCCCTGAGCTTTCAGTTAGGACGATAGCCGCTACAATGCGCCCCCCCATTGTGCAGACGGATGAATGGCGTGCAGGAAGAATTTGTTCCCGGACAACGTTGGATGAGTGAGGCCGAACCGGACCTGGGGCTGGGCATGGTCGAAGAAGTGGATGCACGCCATGTCCGGCTGAGCTTTGCCGCCAGCGGCGAGAGTCGCAATTATGCCGCTCTCACCGCCCCGCTCAGCCGGGTCCGGCTGTCAGTCGACGATCCGGTGCAGGACAGCGATGGCACGGATCTGACCATCCTCGAGGTGCTGCAGTCGGGTGGGCTGCTGTCTTACCGCTGTGTCAACAGCGCCGGCGTAGAGTCGTTACTGCCGGAGCGCCTGCTGAGCGACCGCCTGCGTCTCAACCGTCCGCAGGACAAGCTGCTGGCGCGACGGATCGACGCTGACATCTGGTTTACCCTGCGTTATCAGTCCTGGCTTCAGTCCGCGAATCTGTGGCATTCACCGCTGTTCGGCCTGCAGGGGCCGCGTATCGATCTGATCCCGCATCAGCTTTTCATCGCGTCGGAGGTAGCCTCTCGCGCTGCTCCCAGGGTGCTGCTGGCAGACGAGGTGGGCTTGGGTAAGACCATCGAAGCCGGCCTGATTCTGCACCGCCTGATCCTGACCGAGCGTGTACAACGCGTGCTGGTGATCCTGCCGGATGCGCTGGTGCATCAGTGGCTGGTCGAGATGTTGCGTCGTTTCAATCTTCCGTTCGCAGTTTATGACCAGGACCGCTATGACGGTGCCGACCAGGCCAATCCTTTCCAGGCCGAGCAGCGAGTCCTGTGCAGTCTGTCGTTTCTGACCTCATCGCCGGAGGTTGCCCGGGCCGTTCTGGATGGTGAATGGGATCTCCTGATCGTGGATGAGGCGCACCATCTGGCGTGGAGCGAGGAGGAGACCGGCCTTTCCTATCAGCTTGTCGAGGCACTTGCCGAACAGACAGCGAGCGTCCTGTTGCTGACGGCCACACCCGAGCAGTTGGGGCGTGCCGGCCATTTCGGCCGCCTGCGCCTGCTCGACCCGCAGCGTTTTCACTCCTACAAGGCCTTCCTCGACGAAGAGGATGCCTATGGGCCGGTTGCGGCGCTGGCGGCTCGCCTGCTCGATGATAAACCGCTGGACGAAAGCCAGCGGCGACTGCTGGACCGGCTCCTTGGCGACGAGGCGGATGCAAAGCCACGGCAGATTATCAGCCGGTTGATCGATCGACACGGTACTGGCCGGGTCCTTTTCCGTAATACCCGGCACGCGATCAAGGGGTTTCCCGGCCGCCACCTGAACACGGCGGCGCTGCCGTTGCCGGAGGACTACATGCCGCTCAGGGCGGATCCCCGGCCCGAGCATGCCTTGGGGGCCGGCTGGACTGCCGTCGACCCCCGGGTGCCATGGTTGTATGAACTGCTGCAGCGTCTGACACCGGCCAAGGTACTGGTGATCTGCGCCATGGCTGACACGGCGATCGCCCTGCGTGACTACCTCCTTGACCGCTGCGCTGTGCACGCCGCCATGTTCCACGAACGCATGGACATCGTTGCGCGCGATCGGGCCGCGGCCTTTTTTGCCGACCCCGATGAGGGTTCGCAGGTGTTGATCTGCTCAGAGATAGGCAGCGAGGGTCGGAATTTTCAGTTCGCGCATCATCTGGTCCTGTTCGACCTGCCGCTGGAGGCCGACCTGCTCGAGCAGCGGATCGGGCGTCTGGACCGTATCGGTCAGCGTGAGACCATCGAGTTGCACGTGCCTTATCTCGAGGGTGCCGCCAGCGAGGTTCTGATGCGTTGGTATCGCGACGGCCTTGCCAGTTTCGAGGCGACCTGTCCCGCTGCCAGTGCGGTATTCGACCGGCTGGGCGATCGTCTGCAGCAGACGCTGGTTCAGGTCGGGCAGGTAGATACCCTGGTGCAAGATGCCGCAAATCTCACCACGCGCATCAATGCCGAGCTCGAAGAGGGGCGGGACCGGCTGCTCGAGTTGCACTCGCATCAGCCCGAGCGTGCTGCAGCGCTGGTGGAAACCCTGCGCACCCCGGTAGGCAGCACACCGCTGGACGCATTTATGGTGGCCTACTGGGATGCATTCGGCGTCGAACACGAGAGGGGTCCGGGCAATTCGACGGTGTTGAGACCAGGCGCGCATATGCTGCATGAACATATTCCCGGGCTGGGTGGCGAGGCGGTGACCGTGACCTTCGAGCGTGGCGATGCCCTGGCGCATGAAGACCGCCAGTTTCTGACTTGGGAACACCCGATGGTACGCGGCAGCATGGAGATGCTGACCAGTGGCGAGCTGGGTGCTGCGGCGGTGACGGTATGCAGTCACCCGGATTATCGTGCCGGGACCGTGTTCGTGGAGGCGCTGTTCGTGACCGAATGCACCGCACCGCGTGGGCTGGAGGTCCAGCGTTATCTGCCCCCAACCTGTCTGCGTTTTCTGCTGGACGCACAGGGTGAAGACCAGTCACAACGGTTGGCGCATGAGGCATTGAGCGGCCTGTGTCTGTCACAGAACCGCAAACTGGCAGATACCGTGATCAAGTCTCAGGGGACCCGGATAAAACTGTTGCTGTCACACGCCGAGGAACTGGCCCAGGCGCGGGGTGCCGGACTGGCGGCAGAGGCATTACGGCTGATGAACGATGAGTTGGGCGCGGAACAGCAGCGCCTGGCCGCCCTGGCGCGGGTGAATCCGAATGTGAGGGACGTAGAGATCGAACAGCTCGGTGTGCGGCGTGAGCTGCTGGCCGTGCATCTGAGCGATACGCGGGTCCGACTGGATGCGGTGCGCGTGGTGGTGATGCGCTGAAGCGATCTGTGCCCCCCTTCCAGAAATTCTATGCAGTGCCGTTTCAGCGCTGCCTGATCCGGCCGGCTAGCGCGGCGTAGAAAAAGCGGACGAGCAGGAGGCTGAAACCGATCCACAGGTAAACATTTTTCGGAATGCCTGTCGGCGGGTCCTGCGGTTTGCCCGAGGGCAGCGCCATGCACATTACAATGCCCTGATCTTGTCTGCCTGGGCCGAGAGATCATTGAGTGCCGCATTGGCCTGTGCCAGTTTGGCGCGCTCTTTCTCGACCACCGGCGCCGGTGCCTTGTCGACGAAACTCGGATTCGACAGTTTCTTTTCGGTCCGTTCGACATCCTGGCGCAGGCGTCCCATCTCTTTCTCCAGGCGCGCCAGCTCGGCGTCCTTGTCGATCAGCCCGGCCAGCGGTATCAGGACCTTCATGTTTCCAACCAGTGCAGTTGCAGACTCGGGTCCTGCATCACCGGGTTCGAGTACCGTAATGGACTCGGTGCGTGCAAGGAAATCCAGATAGGCACGGTGTTTCACCGCCAGCTCGCGGTCGTCTGCATTGCTGTCGGCCAGCAGCACGGGCACCGGCTTGCCGGGCTTGATGTCCATCTCGCCCTTGATCTTGCGGATGCCGAGGATGAACTGCATGACCCACTGCATCTCGTTCTCGGCCTGGTCGTTGACCAGTGCCTTGCGGTGGAGCGGGAAGGCTTGATGCATGATGCTGGTCTCTGTCGACATCCTGTCTCCCGCGACATCGGCACCTCCCTGTGCGGCACGACTGTCGCCGTCCGCCAGAGGGATTCTGCCTGCAAGCGGCGCCACCCGCTGCCAGATCTCTTCGGTGATGAAAGGCATGATCGGGTGTGTCAGGCGCAGCAGCGACTCGAGCACACGGACCAGTGTCCGGCGGGTGCCGCGTTTTGCGGCCTCGCTGGCTCCGTCGTTGTTCAGCACCGGCTTGCACAGTTCCAGGTACCAGTCGCAGTACTCGTTCCAGGTGAATTCGTAGATGGCCTGAGCAGCCTGGTCGAAACGATAGCCCTCGATGGCCGTGGTTACGTACTGTTTGGTCTTCTGCAGACGGGAAAGTATCCAGCGGTCGGCGATCGAGCGTTGGTAGTCGTCACTTGTCAGGTCAGCGATCAAATCCGCGGTGTTGACCGAATCCATCCCTGGCTGCTGCCCTTCGGGCGCGCTCTGCGCGTCACGTTTCGTGTCCGTCGAAACGTTCATCAACACGAAACGGGAGGCATTCCACAGCTTGTTGCAGAAGTTGCGGTAGCCCTCGATCCGGCCCATGTCGAACTTGATGTCACGTCCGGTCGTAGCCAGGGCGGCGAAGGTGAAGCGCAGGGCATCGGTACCGAAGCTGGGGATGCCGTCGGGAAATTCCCTGCGCGTCTGCTTGTCGATCTTCGCTGCCAGCTGCGGCTGCATCATGCCGCTGGTGCGTTTTTCAACCAGCTCCTCCAGGCCGATGCCGTCGATCAGGTCGATCGGGTCGAGCACGTTGCCCTTGGACTTGGACATCTTGTTGCCCTGCGAGTCGCGCACCAGCCCGTGCACATAGACCTCGTGGAAGGGCACATCGTCCATGAACTTGATCCCCATCATGATCATTCGGGCGACCCAGAAGAAGATGATGTCGAAACCCGTGACAAGCACGCTGGTCGGGTAGAACTGCTTCAGACGATCGGTTTCGGTCGGCCAGCCCAGGGTGGAGAACGGCCACAGGGCCGAACTGAACCAGGTGTCCAGAACATCCTCGTCCTGTGTCAGCGGATAGTCGGCGGCAAGTTCGTGTTTGCTGCGCACCTCGGCCTCGCTGCGGCCGACATAGATATTGCCTTCGTCGTCGTACCAGGCCGGAATCCGGTGTCCCCACCAGATCTGACGACTGATGCACCAGTCCTGAATGTTGCGCATCCACTCGAAATAGGTGTTCTTCCAGTTGTCCGGCACGAAACGGATTTTGCCGGTCTCAACCGCCTCGATCGCCGGTCTGGCAAGCGGTTCGACCTTGACGTACCACTGATCCGTCAGGAACGGCTCGATCACTGCACCTGATCGGTCGCCGCGTGGGACCATGAGCTTGTGATCGACGATCTGGTCCAGCAGTCCCGCGGCCTCCAGGTCCGCAACGATCTGCTTTCGCGCCGCGTAACGATCCATGCCGACATAGGCGGACGGAATGAGCTCGCCTTCGTCGTCTTCGTTGGCGCGGACTGCGGCATCGATGGTGAAAATATTGATCAGTCCACCGTGCGGTTGGCCGGCGATCTGGTTTTCATCCCGATGCCGCTGCCAGACGGCATAGTCATTGAAGTCGTGCGCCGGCGTGATCTTGACGCAACCGGTGCCGAATTCGGGATCGGCATGCTCGTCGGCAACGATCGGTATGCGGCGGCCGGTCAGAGGCAGTTGGACCAGTTCGCCGATCATGTGACGGTAGCGCTCGTCGTCCGGGTGTAGCCCTTCTCTTCCTCCGAGATAACCTCCAGGTCGGAGACCGCGGTATGTAGCTTGGGGTCCCAGTTGACCAGGCGTTTGCCGCGGTAGATCAGGCCTTCTTCGTAGAGACGGATAAAGACCTCACGCACCGCCTCGGACAGGCCTTCGTCCATGGTGAAGCGTTCGTGCTGCCAGTCCAGTGAGGAACCGAGACGGCGCAGCTGGCTGGTGATGTTGCCACCGGACTCTCTTTTCCATTCCCAGACGCGTTCGATGAACTTCTCGCGGCCGAGATCATGGCGGGTCTGCCCGGCGGCCTCGAGCTGGCGTTCCACCACCATCTGGGTGGCGATCCCGGCATGGTCGGTACCCGGCTGCCAAAGGGTGGGGCGTCCGCGCATCCGGTTGAAGCGGATGAGCGTATCCATCACCGTGTTATTGAAGCCATGTCCCATGTGCAGATTGCCGGTGACGTTCGGCGGCGGGATCATGATGCAATACGGCTGGCCGTTACCCGGGCCGGGCTCAAACCACCCACGGCTCTCCCAGGTCTCGTACCAGCGTTGCTCTATTGCGTGTGGGTCGTAGGTTTTTTCCATCGGGGCGGGGTCCGGCGACTGCTGCTCAAAGACGGGCGATTATACCGGTTTCGGACGCCCGCCGGGACCGATTGCCGGGCCGCATTCGTCGCATGTCTGCCTTGACAGGGTCAAAATCAGGCAAATTCGGGAAAATGTAAATACACTGCGATTTTCGGTCTGAGGCACGCAGGGTTTTGGCGAACGTCAGGCTGATGCTAATCTCGCGGCTGCCGATCTCGGCCAAAGATAACAACAACGATCACCAAATCCGGAGGAGCAAGCGATGTCTGTGGCTGCAGAACTGGCCAATTTGCCAGGTGTGATCGCGGCGGGGGAGTATTCGTACCGCGGCGACCGATTTTCCTTCAAGGGGCAGATGAGCGATGAGATGGCGCGCATGGCCGCGATCATGTGCCGTGCGACCACGATGAGCGAACACATGCAGGTCGGCCTGCTGGAGCAGTATTGCGGGGAGTGCGGAAGCAGCCCGCCCCAGGGCTGGATAGTGCGCGGCCCCGCGTTCACGGTGTGCAATATTGCGAATGTGTTCTGTTTTCTCGAGAACCAGAAATCGTCGCTCAATGCCGTGATCGCATTGATGCAGAAACGTCTTGCGGGTGCATCGCATGATCTGGTCTGAGCCGTTCAGCAGCTGGAATAACAATACCGAGGGGAACAACAGATGGTGGATCTGAATAGATTGATGGCGCTCAAGGGTGCGCAGGCCGCGTTCGCCATGAACGATCGGGGTGAACTGCAGGAGCATGTGCTGGCGGAAGGTACGGCTCTGGACGAAACGTCCCTCGATCTGCTGGGACACATGTGCGTGGCAAACAATGCGATCGCGACCATGCAGGCCCGTGGCTGGGAAGCCAGCTCCGGCAGCACGGGCTATTATCCGATCAACGGTTTCACCCTCATCGGGATGGAATGGTCGGCAATCACGGATGCCAATCTTGGCGTCGTGGTGGCGAACAAGGAGGCTGACTACGAGGCGGCCTATCAGGTCCTGGCGGAGTTGGGAGGTGCCGGTTGATCAAGCAGATGCTTGCGGTGGATGGCGTTATGGCGGTCTGCCAGTTTCGTGATGACGGCGCCTTTATCGAGGGATATGGCGTCCTGCCGGAGGCCGAGCTGATCGCCCTGGCGCATTTTGCGCACGATTACAAACGGATCGTGCAGGGAAACGCCGATCAGCTGTCGATGTTTACCGATATCAAGGGCTGGACCCCGCCATCCGGTTGGATGGTGCGTGGTGCCGGGATGTCGGTATGTAGTGTCGCTAACCTCGTGTGCACGGTGGAGAATGCCGACGGTAATCTCACCGAGGTGATGGAGAACCTGATCGAGGCATCGCACTACTGAGGCGGTGTCGCGGACCTGTGCACGACCTTTTGGCATCGCGGAAAGCCTGCTTTCGCTGATCGGAGGCCCGTCACGGTGTATGATTCGACAACATTGATCTGACTATTTATCGGTATCCGGCCATCGCCAACCCAGTTGTTATCTCCCGCGACGAGCATGACCTGTCGCGCGCCAATATCTCGCCGAACGCCCTGAAAGTTCTGTATCGGCTCAAATCTGCCGGCTATCAGGCCCATTTGGTGGGCGGTGGCGTGCGCGACCTGCTGCTGGGGCGTGAACCCAAGGATTTCGACGTTGCCACGGACGCCAGCCCGGAACAGGTACGCGAAGTGTTTCGCAATTGCCGTCTCATCGGGCGCCGCTTCCGCCTCGCCCATGTCCAGTTCGGCCGTGAAATCATCGAGGTTGCGACCTTCCGCGCCGGGCAGGACACGCAGCAGGCGGATCAGCACCAGACGGATGAAGGCCTGCTGTTACGCGACAATGTGTATGGCACGATCGAGCAGGACGCCCTGCGTCGCGATTTCACCGTCAATGCCCTCTATTACAACATCGCGGATTTTTCGATCATTGACTATGCCGGCGGTGTCGAGGACCTGAACAACGGTGTGCTTCGCCTGCTGGGTGACCCCGAAACCCGTTATCGCGAGGATCCCGTGCGCATGCTGCGGGCGGTACGTTTTGCGGCGAAACTGGGTTTTCGCGTGGAACCGGGTACCGAGTCGCCGATCCCCGAGTTTGCGCCGCTGTTGGCCGATATTCCCGCTGCGCGCCTGTTCGAGGAAACCCTCAAACTCTTTCTTGGCGGTACCGCTGTGGGCGGCTTCGAGAAGCTGCGTCAGTACGGCCTGTTCGCGCAACTCTTCCCCGATACCGATGCCTGTCTTGCCGAGTTGGACCATGAGTTCCCGCTCACACTGGTGCTACAGGGTCTGGAAAACACGGATGCGCGGATTCGCGAGGAAAAGCCGGTGACACCGGCCTTTCTGTTTGCCGTGCTGCTATGGGAGCCGGTGCGGCGGCGCGCTGAAGAGCTCGAGTCCGGTGATGCCGCACCCTATCAGGCGATCCAGAAGGCCGCAGGTGAAGTGATTTCGCGACAGTTGCAGCGGGTCTCCCTGCCGCGCCGTTTCAGCACACCGATGCAGGAGATCTGGGCCTTGCAGTCGCGTTTCGCGCAGACCAGAGGCAAGCGGCCGTTGAAGCTGATGAGCCATCCCAGGTTTCGTGCCGCCTACGATTTCATGTTGCTGCGTGCAGCATCCGGTGAGGCCGATGCCGAGCTGGCGCAATGGTGGACCGACTATCAGGAAGGGAACGCCGACGCGCCGCCGCCTACAGAGTCACGGCCGACCGGGCGCCGCTCACGCCGCGGCGGTCGGCGCAGGCGGCGCAAGCCGGCGCCTGCGGGAGAGGAATGAGCGCCGGGGTTGAGGCCTACATCGGCTTGGGCAGCAATCTGGGTCAGCCAGCACAGCAGCTGCGCGCCGCCCTGCGCGAACTGGAAGACCTCCCCGAGACGCGACTGATCCGGCATTCATCACTGTACCTATCGCCGCCGTTGGGGCCATCGGACCAGCCCGATTACGTCAATGCCGTGGCGATACTGGCGACCTCCCTGGATGCCCATTCGCTGCTCGACCAGCTCCAGGCGGTGGAGCAGCGGCACGGGCGTGAACGCGGAGAGCACTGGGGCCCGCGCACCCTGGATCTTGATCTCCTGCTGTTCGGCGAGGACAGAATCAACAGCCCGCGTCTGCAGGTGCCGCATCCGCAGATGCTGCGGCGTGCCTTCGTGCTGGTTCCGCTGTTCGAGCTGTCCCCCGATCTCGAACTGCCGGGTCTTGGCCCGTTGGCGGAAGCCTTGCAGGGTATCCCGGATCGGCGGCTGGACCGGCTGCCGGAGCAGAGGGATGACGGATAGCCCGGCAGCGGAGCGGGGCGGCAAGCGCTATTTCAACCCGTCGGCACTGGCGATAAACTGAACACAAGCCGTAGGCAAAAAACACCGGGTGCGAGTCCGAAGGAGTGCAGGTGGGCAAGATTACGATCAGTACCCTCAACCGCATGAAGGCGGCGGGAGAGAAAATCACCGTTATCACCAGTTATGACGCCAGTTTCACCCAGCAGGTCGAAAAAGCCGGGATGGATGTCATTCTGGTGGGTGATTCACTCGGCATGGTGGTGCAGGGGCATGAAAGCACCCTGCCGGTCACGGTCAGCGACATGGTGTACCACACGGCCAACGTGATGCGGGTGAGCGAGCGCTCCCTGGTGATTGCGGATATGCCTTTCATGAGCCATGGCACGCCGAAGCAGGCGTTGGATACGGCGGGCCGGCTGATGAAAGAGGGCGGGGCACACATGGTTAAGATCGAAGGTGGCGCACCGCAACTCGAAACGGTCCGCCACCTGACTGCGCGTGCCGTTCCGGTTTGCGGTCACCTCGGCCTGATGCCTCAGTCGATCCACCAGCTGGGTGCCTATCGTGTCCAGGGTCGTGGTGAACACGAGGGCGAGCGTATCCTCAAAGATGCCGTCGGGCTGCAGGATGCCGGGGTGCAGATGCTGGTGCTCGAGTGCGTGCCCGCGCTGCTGGCAGAGGAGATCACCAAGGCCCTCGACATACCGGTCATCGGCATCGGCGCGGGTGTGGAAACCGACGGACAGGTCCTGGTGCTATACGACATGCTCGGCGTCACCATGCAAGGGACGCCGAGTTTCGTACGTGATTTCCTTGCAGAAGAAGGCACTGTCCAGGCCGCCCTGAGTGCCTACGTTGAGGCCGTCCGGACGAAGACCTTCCCGGCCAAGGAACATACCTTCACTTGATCACGATAAATGAGATAAGCGAACTTCGTGCCCAGGTCGAAACCTGGCGTCGGGGTGGGAATGTGGCCTTCGTGCCTACCATGGGCAACCTGCATGCGGGGCATCTTTCCCTGGTGAAGGAGGCGCGCAAGATCGCGGATCGTGTCGTCGCGAGTATCTTCGTCAACCCGATGCAGTTCGGCGCCGGGGAGGATTTTGAAAGTTACCCGCGTACGCTCCAAAGTGACTCGCGGATGCTCGAAGCCGAGGGGACCGATCTGCTTTTCGCTCCCTCGGTCCAGGTGATGTATCCGAAACCGCAGGCAGAGCAGACCCGGGTGGAGGTGCCGGAAATCTCCAGTCTGCTGTGTGGTGCGACCAGACCTGGCCACTTCGTGGGTGTCTCCACGGTCGTGTGCAAGCTGTTCAACATGGTGCAGCCCGATATTGCGGTGTTTGGCAACAAGGACTATCAGCAGCTGATGGTGATCCGGCGCATGGTCGAGGATCTGGCGATGCCGGTCAGGATCGTGGGTATCGACACCGTGAGGGAGTCGGACGGGTTGGCGATGAGTTCACGCAACGGCTACCTGACCGGTCAGGAGCGGACGTTGGCGCCGACGCTCTATCGGGTGCTGAGCAGCCTGGCCAGCAAACTTCGCGACGGTGACAATGACTACGCCGGGCTGCAGCTGCAGGCCGCAAGCGAACTCGACGACAACGGTTTCCGAACGGATTATATCGCCATCCGCCGGGCCGCCGATCTGTCTGAGCCCGTGGCGGGCGAAAAGGATCTGGTGATTCTCGCGGCTGCGTATCTGGGAGCGGCGCGCCTGATCGACAATATCGAGGTTGCACGTTGATCCTTGTCTGCAATCCGTTACGCACTGCGTGTGCCTGGTTTCAGCCGGTATCGCGTTCACCCCGTGTTGCGCATGCCTCCGGCGATCGCGTTGATTGACCGTAACAGCGGATCCAGGCTGGCCTCCCGATCGAGTTCCCGGGTTTCGGGGCTGCGGTAGCGTTCGAGCAGTTCCAGCTGGATGTGGTTCAGGGGATCGAGGTAGGCGTCGCGTCGGCTCAAGGA
>CAZCDY010000111.1:0-13062 GCA_964497145.1 uncultured Gammaproteobacteria bacterium | reverse complement strand
CATGGGCCTGATCCGGAAGAACCAGTTCCAGCTGTATGAGGAACGCTACATCGATTGCGATTTCGTGAATCCCGATTTCGCCTGGCTGGCGCGGGCGTTCGGTGTCAGCCACCACAAGATCAGGCAATCGGCGGATATCGACCGGCTGTTTGCCGAGGCGGATCTGGAAACCTCGATAAATCTGATCGAAATCATGTTGGACAAGAATGCCTTCCCGCGCTATCTCTCGTCACGCTAGCGGGGAGATCGCGGCGCGCATTCAGGCACAGCGCGCGCGCATCGCCGAACTGGAAACTGCGCTTTGGGACGGCGGCCTGAACGAGTCTGTGCTCGAGGACTACCAGGCCGCTTTTCGTGAACTCGAGGGGCTGCTGAGCGCACATGACGAGGGTCGGCGTCACCACTTCGTGATCCTCATTCCGGTGGCGGACAGCCCACGGCATCTGAAGGCCTGTCTCGACAGTCTGCTGAGGCTCTGCCGCTGCTATGGTTACGGAGGCCTGCATCAGGGCCGCTATCGCAAGGTGTCGGTCCTGCTGGCGGATGATTCTGCGGATGCCGCCGTTATCGATCGCAATCGTGAGATCGCGCGCGACCTTGATCGCTCGGGGATTACCACGCATTACTTCGGTATCACCGAACAGCTTGCATTGATGCAGCGGCTGGAATCCGTGGATCTCGCTGCTGTCCTCGGCGCCCATCCGCGGGATGCCTTTGCCCACAAGGGGCAGGCCATGATGCGCAACATCGCTTATCTGAAGCTGGCCGAGATGCAGTCCGGGATGCCCGAACAGCGGTTGTTGTTCTATACGGTCGACAGTGATCAGGAGTTCAGGGTGAAAGTCCCGACGTCGCAGGGCGGTCGCAGTGCCTATGCGGTCAATTTCCTGTACCACCTGGATCAGATCTTCAGCCACACGGACGTACAGGTGCTGACCGGCAAGGTCGTCGGTGATCCGCCGGTGTCGCCGGCAGTTATGGCAGGTAGTTTTCTCGAGGACGTAATCGGTTTCGTGCGCGAGATGTCCGGCTGCGAACCGTGCCAGCACTACCGTCAGCCGGGCGCAGATACCAGGGGATCAGGTGAGGCGGCTTACCATGACATGGCCGACATGTTCGGCTTCAAGGCCGGTCAGGAGGCCTACCGCTATCGTTGCAGTATCGACGGCAGTCCAGACAACGCCCTCTGCTTCGACGATTTCTCCCTGCGGCTCAACAGCTTTTTTCACGGCGAGCACCCGACACGCCTCACCTGGTACCGATATCAGGCGGTGGCGGACAGCGTACAGCCCGCACGCACCGTGTATACCGGCAACTATGTGTTCAGTGCCGAGGCGCTCGACTGGTTCATCCCCTTCGCGCCACTGCGCCTGCGCATGTCCGGGCCGACCATGGGACGCCTGCTGAAATCCGCGATCGGTGGCCGTTTCGTTTCTGCCAACGTGCCGATGCTGCATCGGCGCACGTTGGTGACCGGCCAGTCTGAATTCAGACCCGGCGTGGTCGCCGAGCGGCAGGCCGTCGATCTGTGCGACGAATTCGAACGCCAGTTTTTCGGCGATGTGATGTTGTTTTCGATCGAGCGCCTGGTTGCGTTGGGTTTTCCTGGCGAGCCGGTGGCGGACTCCCTGGTCGCGGAAACCCTGGATACCCTGTACGCCGAGATGCGTGAAAGGTATCGCGTCCGTCAGCGAACTACACTGAGTCGTCTGGATGTGTTGCGGAAACTGCTGTACGCAGACAGCCAGTGGTGGAACCGCTCAGGCGATCATGCCGGGGCGCTGGACAGTTTCGACGCGTTTATCCGCAATATCGAGCGCAACTTCGGCGAGGACTCGCCCGGCGATGCACGCATCGACTCGGCAGCCGGCCGGGCGGAATGGCGGCGACGCCAGCTCGCCGCCATCAAGGGCCTGCGTGCCGATCGACAGGCCTGGCAACGGGCGCTGGATACTCTGGGTACGCCCCGCAGCGAATGATTCGCCTGTTGCGCTACTGGATCCAGCGCTCGCGCCACCCCGGGCGCTATGCGCAGCTTGCCCGGCTCTTGCCGATACAGAAGCTAAGCAGACAGCTGGTGTTGCAGAAGCAACAACGCGATTTCGCCGATATGGCCGTCTTTGCTGCGAACCACACCGCTTTCTATGCCGCAAGATTCGGCGTCCTGAATGCCGATGCGGGCAGGCGTCCCGTCCCCGGAGATCTGCCGATCCTGGAAAAACAGGATGTGATCAGTCATATGGACGAACTATTGCTACGCGGTATCGATCGCGGTCAGGTGAAGATTGGTCACACCGGCGGGTCTACCGGCAAACCGCTGGCCTTCTATTACGACGATGCCAAGCACGAGTTGATGCTGGCCGGGATGATGCGGGGCTTCATGATGTCGGGATGGCGTCCGGGGCAGAGGGTGCTGTATCTCTGGGGGGCGTCACGCGACGTCACACCGGGGGGAGTCTTTGCCGGCGGTCCAGCTGATTTCTTGAGTACAGAAAAGACCGTGTCGGCGGTAGAGTTCAGCGAGGAACGTTTGAGCGAATGGGTCGACCTGATCCGCAACTGGCAGCCGGTATTATTGTACGGCTATGCATCGGCGCTGACACAACTCGCGCGTTTCATTGTCGACACAGGCATCACCCTGGCTAACAGCTTGTTGGGTGTTTATTCGACCGCCGAGGTTTTGAACGACTGGCAACGGCAGCTGATGGAACTGGCATTCGGCTGCAAGGTGTTCAATCAATATGGTTGTCGCGAGGTGCCCAACATCGCCTGGGAATGCCGCCACGGCAACATGCATGTATTTACCGATATGGTGTATCTGGAGTCCATGCCGATGCGGGGCGAGGACCGGCTTCTGGTCACCTCGCTGACCAATCGCCTGATGCCCTTTATCCGCTACAACATCGGCGACACCGGCAGGCTGCTGACGGGTGACTGTGCCTGTGGCCTTCCCTTTCCATTGATGGAGATGGATGTGTGCCGCAACAACGACCTGATTCGAACCCGGGCCGGCAGGCTTGTTCATCCGGCCTATTTCAATCGTCTGCTGTATGGCCTGCAGCAGATCAAGCAGTATCAGTGGGTGCAGACGGAGCTCGATCGGGTCGAACTGAATCTGGTGGCAGTCGAGAGACTGAGCCCCCAGACCCTGGCGGCCATAGGTGCAGAAATCCAGCGTGAGGTCGATGGGCAGATGCAGCTCGAGGTGAACTATCTGGACGCAATCCCGCGCACCGACTCCGGCAAGCATCGCTTTGTTATCGGGCTCGGCGGTGAACAGAACCGTCCCGCACCCGGTTGTTGATTGATCGCCTGCGGCGGTGCGGCCGCTACATAAGCGTCTGGGAAACTTCAGCCGTCCCGTCGGCCATCAGATCAGTTTTTTCGTCTCTGCCGCCAGTCGTGTGACCCTGTCCCAGTCGCCTGCAACAATGGCTTCTTGCGGCGCCAGCCAGTGGCCGCCAACGCTGGGCACGTTGGGCAATGCCAGGTACTCAAGGAAATTTTCCTTGTCGACCCCGCCGGTAGGGCAGAACTTTAACTCCGGAAACGGCCCAGCCAGGGCCTTGAGCATATCGATGCCTCCTGCCTGTCGCGCAGGAAACAGCTTCAGGTACTTGAACCCAACGTCGCGCGCTGCCATGGCCTCGCTGGGCGTGAAGACGCCGGGTAGATAGGGCATTCCGGATTCGGCGCAGGCATTCAGCATCACACGTGTGAGCCCTGGGCTTACCGCGAACTGTGCGCCGGCCTCTGCTGTCATGGCAAACTGCTCGGGGCGGGTCAGGGTGCCTACGCCCACTGTTGCCTCTGGCACGGCCCGGGTAATGGCGGCAACCGCTTCCATTGCAATGGGTGTGCGCAGGGTGACCTCGATGGTCTTAAGCCCCCCTTCCACCAAGGCGCGGGCCAGGGGTACGGCCTTTTCAAGTTCGTGGATGACCAGTACCGGCATCACCGGTGCTGCCGAGATGATTTCGTCGATGTCCACGATAAATGACCTTTGTTGAGAGAGTGTTCCACCGGTTGGGCAATTCCGCGCCAGAACAGCAAAATCCGGACGCATTGCATGCAGCTATTCTCTTGCGCCGAGCGGTCTGGCACAAGCCCCTCGTTAGCCCGGTGAGCAGAAACTCGCCAAACCCCATGGTGTCCTGGCGTGGAGACGAGTCAACTCCGGTTCAGCTTGTCTTTTGGCAGTCTGATAAGTTGCCCTGGATATGGCAGACTGCCCTTTTGACTGGATCCTCGGGCGTCTGCTCGGTGGTCTAGGGGCGCAAACTGCAGATGACCCCGCACGGCAAGTATTCGCTGATGATTCACGGAGGGGCCGGGACTCTCGACAGCGTAAGAGATGGCAAGGTGGCCGCCCGCTATCTGGAAAGCATCGGACGCACCCTGGAGCATGGCCGCAAGGTGATGGCACTCGGGGGTTCCGCGCTGCAGGCCGTGGCGGAGTGTGCGTCGCTGCTCGAGGACGATCCGGTGTTCAATGCGGGTTACGGCTCTGTACTGACCGAACAGGGCAGGGTCGAGATGGATGCCGCCATCATGGACGGGCGCGACCTGAATGCCGGCGCCGTGGCCTGTGTCGAAAATATCGCCAACCCGGTGCAGCTGGCACGTCTGGTGATGACCGAGAGCGAGCATGTGATGCTGGTCGGCGAGGGGGCCATGCGTTTCGCCGATCGTTGCGGTATGGCGCGTGTGCCTGATGACTATTTCCACCTCAGTGAACGGCTGGCCCAACTCGAGCAGGCGCGCCAGAAGCACAAGATCATGCTGGACCATGATGACACCGGGGACGATACCAATGATCAGAAACTGGGCACCATCGGTGCCATAGCCCGCGATGCCAGGGGAAACCTCGCGGCTGCCACGTCCACCGGTGGCATCGTCAACAAGCGCATGGGGCGGGTGGGCGATTCGCCGATCGTCGGTGCCGGTGTGTATGCGGACAACGAGACCTGTGCCGTATCCGCTACCGGCTATGGCGAGGAGTTCATGCGTTCAGTGATCTCGAAGACCATATCGGACTTCATCTACATGAAAGGGATGGATGCCGCACAGGCAACGCAGGCCGGCATCGAGTACCTGGTGCGCAAGGTAAAGGGTCGCGGTGGCGTGATCGTGATCGACAAGGAGGGCAGGTGCTCGGCGGGCTTTACCACCAAGAAGATGATCCATGGTTGGATCGAGCGCGGTGGTGAGACGCTCGTTCGTTTCTAATCGATGCGCTGCGCTTGTTGCGCATCAGGTCCCTTGTCACATCCAGAGCTGATTTCGATCGCGCCAAGCCGGTTTGCTTTCTGCCTGATCTTCAGCGCACGACCCAATCTGTGCCCGCGACACGCTGCAAGGCTGGTGTGAAGTTCAATCTGCAGCGCCACGCGGCGGGGCCGAAGATGGGCCGTAAAAGCTGTTTTCATGTACGGGTAATTCCCTAGATCGGAGCCACATGACGGTTCTGCCGGGCGCGAGTTTGTCCTGGGTCAAACTTGCGGTGTCTTTGACCCCGTAGAGTCGGTCCTGATGCCTTGCGGGTTTTGTCAGCGTGAGGTCAGTCCCGATTTGATGAGGCACGGATTTGGCACCTGATGATGCAGACGTGGATTCGCAAGGGGCCGCCACAGGCGATGTGGCGTCGGTAAACGCAGCCTTGCGCGAACAGCAGCAGCTTGCAGTGGAATTGCGCGCCGAGCTGGATGACTATCGTCTGCTGGTGGAAAACAGTCAGGACCTGGTGGTCAAGGTTGATCTGAGAGGGCGTTTCCTGTTCGTCAGCCCAAGTTATTGCGCGCTGTTCGACTGCGATCAAGAACATTTGTTGGGCAAGACCTTTATGCCGCGAGTGCATGAAGAGGACCGATCCGCCACCGCGCGTGCGATGGAAAAAGTGTTCACGCCGCCGCACGAGAGCTACCTGGAACAGCGTGCCATGACCCGCTCGGGATGGCGCTGGCTCGCATGGTCCGAAAAAGGGCTGTTGAACAATGCCGGCCAGGTGGTTGCGATAGTTGCCGTGGGGCGCGATATCACCGACCGCAAGCTGGCGGAGTTGGCCCTGCGCGAGAGTGAAGTCCGCTATCGACAGTTGTTCGAGAACATGAGCGACGGCGTCGCAATGTATGAGGTCATTGGCGGCGGAGAAGACTTCATTTTCCTGGAGATCAATCGCGCCGCCGAGAACATCCTGCGCATCGACCGGTCGGCGGTGATAGGCAAGCCGGTAATAAAGATGTTTCCCGGGATCGAGGATCTCGGTCTGGCGGATGTTTTCCGCCGCGTCTGGAAGACGGGTGAATCAGAGTATCACCCCACTCGGCACTACCGGGATGATCGAATCGCGCTCTGGGTCGACAACTTTGTCATGAAACTCGCCAACGGGGAGATTGTTACCATCTTTGAAGACCTGTCGGCGCAGAAGAAGGCCGAGCAGCGACTGTTGCAGAGCGAGAAACGCCTGCGTGATTCTCAGGCCTACGCCCACCTCGGGTTTTGGGAGCTGCGATCCGACGGCAAAGGCGCTCTATGGTCAGATGAGATCTACCGCATCGCCGGAATCAACCCCGATACCAAGGCCGGGCCGGATACACTCAGGCAGCTCGTTCATCCTGAGGATGTTGAAGGTGTCATGGCCTCGCTGCAGCGTAGTCTGGATACCGGCGAAGAGCATCATATCGAATACCGTCTGCTGCGGCCCGATGGCAGGCAGCGCTGGGTCGAATGCCGCGCGCGCCCCAATACACAGGGCGATGGGCCACCCGAGAAGCTGGTCGGCTTCTTGCAGGACATCACCGAACGCAAGTCGATCGAATTGGCGTTGCGGCAAAGTGAACAGCGTTTTGACCTGGCGATGCGGGGTGCCAACGATGGTGTATTCGACTGGGATCTCGAGAGCGGTGAAATCTACTTTTCGCCGCGCTGGAAGTCGATGTTGGGCTATGCCGATGACGAGCTACCGAACACGCGTGAGACCTGGAAGCAGCTGATCGTCCCGGAGCAGCGCGACGACGTGCTGGCGATGCTGGATGCATACAGAGCCGGTCAGCGCGACAACTTCGAGATCGAGTACCAGATGCGCCACAGGGACGGCCATCCGGTTGACATCCTTGCCCGTGCCCACGTCATGAAGAACGCGCAGGGTGAAGCCGAACGCGTGGTTGGTACCCATGCTGATATGACCGCCCGCAAGCAGGCCGAGAAGGAGATCCAGCACCTCGCCTTCCATGACAGCCTCACCGGCCTGCCGAACCGCTTGCTGTTTGGCGAGGCATTGGAACAGATGCTGGCAACCTACAAACGTGACGGTCAGCAGTTCGCCGTGCACCTGCTTGACCTGGATCACTTCAAAGAGGTCAACGATAATCTGGGTCATCCGGTTGGTGATCAGTTGTTGCAGGCGGTTGCCCGCAGAATATCGGCACTCGTACGCACCAGTGATCTGTTTGCAAGGCTGGGCGGCGACGAGTTCGTGCTGATCCAGCATGGGATCGAGGATCCGGCTGAGACATCGGTGCTCGCAGCCAAGATCATTTCGGCGGTGGACGAGGTCTTCGAGATTGCCGAAAACCGGATTCATACCAGCGTGAGCATTGGTATCATGATACCGCACAGTGCGGAAATCGATGGCTCCCGCCTGATGAGCTACGCCGATGTCGCCATGTACAAGGCCAAAGGAATGGGGCGCGGCACCTATGCGTTTTTCGAGGATGCCATGACCGATCAGCTGCAGCGCGAGATGCGTTTGTGCGATCAGCTCAGGCGCGCTGCCGTTGAGGGTGAACTGTTCCTGCTTTATCAGCCCAAGTACGAGCTTGGCAGTGGGCGTCTGGTCGGGCTCGAGGCCCTGTTGCGCTGGAATCATCCCGAACGTGGCGTGGTTCTACCATCCGAGTTTCTGCCTGTTGCCGAGCGGCGGGGCCTGATCCGGGGCCTGTCCGAGTTCGCACTCGAAGAGAGCTGTCGGCAGGCCCGCGAATGGCTGGATCGAGGTCTCGCGTTTGGGCACATCGCGGTCAATGTCTGCACCTCGCAGGTCACTGACAAAGACTTTTTCGACGCGGTAGTCTCACGCGTCGAATCGTTCGATCTTAGCCCCGAAGTCATCGAATTTGAATTCACCGAGAGTCTGCTGATGGACTCAACCGAGTCGGTGAGTGAGTCGATCAATCGTCTGGCAGACTATGGCTTCCGGTTTGCAATCGACAATTTCGGAACGGGCTTCGCCTCTTTCGCCTATCTGCGGAAGTTTAATGCCGACAAGTTGAAGATCGGATCGGACTTCGTTCGAAACGTCGCCGAAAAGGGGAATGACGCGGCGATCATCAAGGCCATGGTCGGCCTGGGCAATTCGCTCGACATGCAGACGGTGGCCGAAGGCGTGGAGACAGAGGCGCAGGCCGCGATGCTGGCCGACTTCGGCTGTGACCAGGTGCAGGGATTTTTGTTCGCAAAGCCGCTGTCTGCAGTCGATATCGTGTCACTGTTGCAGGCTGGCCCGTTATCCCGCTGATCGACTGCCGCTGAGGCGGGGGGCGGGCCCCGTGGGGCGCACGTTTTTCCGCGCGGGCAGCTTCGTTTGCCGGCCTCATGCACACATTCAAGTTTTTTTTCCGACAGCCGTTGATCAGGTCATTGAGCGGGTAGACACCCGTATCTCATCGTGCGCCGCAATAGGGATTCAGTTATGCATTTTTGGACCAGCAGTATCCGCAACAGGTTTTTGCTCATGTTTGCCGGAGTGGCGGCATTGATACTGGTTGCCGTCGCCATCGGGTATGTCGGCGTCTCCGCATCGGTCGATGAGTTCCGCCGTGTGGCGGAACAGGAGGTCAGCCACGAGCGCACGGTGAGTGGCATGGTCGGTGCATTTAAGAAGCAGGTGCAGGAATGGAAGAACGTACTGTTACGCGGGTCCGATACCAAGCAGCGTGAAAAGTACTGGGGCAAGTTCCAGAAGGAAGAGGCCGAGATTCAGGCTGTTGCCGGATCCTTGATCACTGCCATGCCGGCTTCGGACGCACGCACCATGGTCGAAGACTTTATGCTTGCCCACAGCGAGATGGGGGTGGCATATCGCGCCGGCTTCAAGGCGTTCGTCGACTCCGGATTTGATGCCGCGGCAGGCGACAAAGCCGTGAAGGGGATTGACCGGGCCCCGACCAAGCTGCTGGAAAAAGCCGCAGCCAGTATCGCGCTCGCAGCACAGACGGCGACTGACAATTCGCTCGAGAAGGCGGCGGTCGCGTCGATGACCGCACTCGGGGTCACCGTTGTGGCGCTGCTGGTCGGCGTATTTGCCCTGGTGTTCTTTCTCCAGCGTTTCGTACTGCGGCCAATGGGGGTCATCGTCTCTTCGCTCGACCGCCTGTCGGAAGGCGATTTTACGGTGGAGATCGACCTGCAGCGCAAAGACGAACTTGGCCGCCTGGCACAAAGCACCCGTCATATCCGCGACGACCTTGGTGAACTTCTCGGCAGCATCGGGACGATGGCACACGACCTGGATCAGGCGGGCACTGGGCTCGCCGCGCTGAGTGAGCAGAACCGCTTGCAGCTCAACAACCAGCAGGACGGGACCTCGCAGGTGGCGACTGCCACCGAAGAGCTGGCGGCGACTGCGAAGGAGGTTGCCGACAGTGCGGCTGGTGCTGCAGAGGCAGCTACCGCGGCCGAGCAGTCGACAAGCAGCGGCATGCAGGTGGTGCAGCAGGCGATAGAGTCGATCAATCTGCTGGAGAACGACGTATGCAAGGTCAACCAGGTGCTGCAGGACCTGCAAGGCCATAGTGGCGCCATCGGCAATGTCCTGAACGTCATCCGCGGAATCGCAGAGCAGACCAACCTGCTGGCGTTGAATGCGGCGATCGAGGCGGCAAGGGCCGGTGAGCAGGGGCGTGGTTTCGCGGTGGTTGCAGACGAGGTGCGCTCGCTGGCGCAACGCACCCAGGAATCGACCCAGGAAATCCAACTCACCATTGAACAGTTGCAGGAAGGCGCCGAGGCCGCCGTTCAGGCGATGGAGCACGGGCAGGGGCGTGTCGGCGAAGGCGTTGCGCGCACGCAGGAGGTCGACAGATCGCTGCAGGCAATCGCGGCCTCGGTGGCGACCATTGTCGATATGAACGCCCAGATCGCCACAGCCGCGGAGCAGCAGGGTATCGTTGCGGGCGATGTAAGCCGCAACGTGAATGCGGTTGATGTCTCGAGTCAGGAACTGGTGGCGTCGGCTGGATCCGTTGCCGAGACCAGTCGCAGCATCGCTGAGTTGTCGGCACGCCTGGCGGAGACCTCAGCGCGCTTTCGTGTCTGAACCGCAACGGATTCTTCGAGACGCAGGGGCTTTATAACGGCTGTGACTGGCGTGTCGCCTGCGCCATAATTGCGTCGGTTCAAGTCATACCGGCAACAAGGCATCGGGCTCGATGAGGGGATTGAAAAAGCGTCTGGCAGCGTGGCTGAAACGCCTGCGACGCCTCATCTTCGTGCTGCTCCTCGTCAGTACATCGGCCTCGTTCTCTCTGGTGGCCCTGATGCGCTGGGTCGATCCGCCGCTGTCCGCGGTGATGTTGCAGCGGCTTGCCGTCGAGGGTGGGCCGCAGTGGCAGCAGTGGGTGGATATCGATCGGATCGTACCGGACATGGCCCTGGCCGTGGTGGCGGCAGAGGACCAGCGTTTTCCCTCACACCGGGGCTTTGACACCGACGAGATCATCGCTGCGATCGAACGGCACCTGGATGGCGGTCGCCTGCGCGGCGCCAGCACCATCAGTCAGCAGGTCGCACGCAATCTGTATCTTTGGCAGGGGCGCAGTTTCATCCGCAAGGGTCTCGAGGTCTGGTTTACCGGTTTGATCGAGATCCTATGGCCGAAGCGACGCATCCTGGAGATGTATCTGAACTTTGCCGAGACGGGGGAGCGGACCTTCGGCGTTGCTGCAGCCAGTCGGCGTTACTTCGGCGTTAGCCCGGATCGAATGACCAGGCAGCAGGCGGCCCTGATCGCCGCCGTGCTGCCGAATCCACTGATCTACCGGGTGGACGCCCCTTCCGGGCATGTGCGCCAGCGCCGTGACTGGATCTTGCAGCAGATGGGTAATCTGGGCGGGACGGCCTATCTTGAAGGCATCCTGGGCTCGCACTGAACTGCGGGGCGGTGGCCTGCCCGGGCAACCCGCAACCCCTGATCCGACCATGCCGGGGCAGCGGGCAGGCTCGATCAGGAGTCACCACCCTGCAGATCAACACCGGACACCAGTCCCTGGTTCAGACGACTTTGACGGAATTCGCGTGCAACGGCATCCCAGTCAGTGTCAGCGGCATAGCGCTCATGGTAGTCGCTATAGGCGATACCCTCGGGGCTGTCACGCTGGATCTCGTACAGGCTGATCCGACTCGGACCGCTTTCGATGATCGTGCCGCGATAGTCGTTCGGGGCGACACCCTCAACGTCGCCTTCCAGCATCCAGGTGGACAGGGAGGCGGTTTTTCCGCTTTTCACGACCGGCGCAAAGCTCATGCCCGCGGTACTTTCATACGGGTCGTATTCCGGGCCGCCGAAGCGTTTCTGGTATTCAAAAGGCTCGGCAAAGGCCGCACTGGTCGAAACAGCGAAGATGCCCGCTACCATCAGATGTTTCATGGTTTCTTTCTCCTGATTTGTGGTTTCGAGGCTGTGCATACACAACCGCTACAGGCAGAAAGACCCGCGGGCAGGAGAATTCTTTTCAAAGCGCTGGGAATTTATTTCCAGTTTGCCGGCGCATGCGCATCCGGTCTGGGGTCTTCAGCAATTGGAGGAGAGACGAAAACGCGAGCCTGTTTATCGCTCAATTGGCCGGTGATTTGTCGAACCAGCAGGCGAACCAGCCGATGACGAAGGGGCGGATACGGGCGCGCAGGCGATCGTCCATCTGGTCGTTGCGCAGGCAGACACAGACCCGACTGCCGAGTTTGAGCAGCAGAGATGTTTTGATGCCGTTCTTCAGTATTTTCATGATTGTCGGGTTCTCATCATCGGACCTTAGTCTATCAAATTAGATTTTACTAATATATGTTTTTTTTATTGCAATGGCGCCGGTCTTGTCCGGTCGACTGCATCGTCGGGACTGGCCGGCGCGCATACGACCCGGTTGCGTCCTGACTGCTTGGCCTGATACACGGCCTGGTCCGCTGCGTGCAGCAGGGCCTCGCCGGCCTCGCGAGGCGACCTTTTGTCCCCGGCAGGTGCCGCGGCGACGCCGATCGAGACAGTGATCTTTGCCTGCTCGCCGCTGTCGAGCGTGATCGGGTCTGCGGCAATGCCGGAGCAGATCTCTTGCGCCAGGATGCGCGCATTGTCGGCATCGGTCTGTGGCAGCAGGACCGCGAACTCCTCACCGCCGTAGCGGGTCGGCAGGTCACTGGTGCGCAGGCGGGCGCGCAGTCGCTGCGCCAGCGCGGTCAGCACCTGGTCCCCGGCCGCGTGGCCGTGAATATCGTTGATCTTTTTGAAATGGTCGGCATCCACGAACAGGCAGGACAGGGGCTGGCCGTAGCGCTGGGCACGGGTAACCTCCTGTTCCAGGCGGTGCTGCAGATGGCGCCGGTTGTACAAGCCGGTGAGGCTGTCGGTAAGGCCTGCCAGGCGCAGCCGTTCGCGGTTTACCGCATTCTCCAGGCAGACTGCGGCCACGCTGGCCAGGTGACCGAGGAAATCGGCGGCCTGCCCGGTCTGAAAACGTTGCCGGTCACGACTGCCCAGACACAGAAAGCCGGCAAGGCCATCCGCCTGCCGCAGCGGCAACAGTGCCACGCTGCCGCCGAGGCGGCGACCGAACAGAGGGGCATGCTGTTGTTCGTCCCAGGGACCCAGCCAGGGGGCATGCAGGTCATCGAAGCGGGCCCGTGTCGCGCGCACATCGGTGCAGAGTTCGATATTGCGCATCAGACTGTCGTCGGCATCGGTATTGGCAGCCAGCAGATCGCGGATGACAAAAAAGGGATCGAGCAGCATCAGCCGGATACCGTCCAGTGCAAACGAACTGCGCATGCCGCCGGTCAGTCGCTGCAGCAGTTTGA
>CAZCDY010000110.1:0-13416 GCA_964497145.1 uncultured Gammaproteobacteria bacterium | reverse complement strand
TGCTTAGCTCAGCTGGGAGAGCATCGCCCTTACAAGGCGAGGGTCGCAGGTTCGATCCCTGCAGCACCCACCAGAGTTTAGGAGTGGTAGTTCAGTTGGTTAGAATACCGGCCTGTCACGCCGGGGGTCGCGGGTTCGAGTCCCGTCCACTCCGCCAAATCCAGGGTTAAACGGGGTATCATTTCGATACCCCGTTTTTCGTTTTAAAGAAACACCAACTAGACGCACCGATCATGCTGCAGGCCATCAGAGAGAAAGCCCAGGGTTGGATTGCCTGGGCCATCGTCATACTTATCACCATCCCCTTCGCCCTCTGGGGCATCCAGGAATATCTGGGTGTCGGCAGCGAGCCGGAAGTGGCCGTCGTTGAAGGCGAACCAATCACTCAGCGGATGCTGGACCAGCGCACGCGGGACTTCCGTGAAAACATGCGTCTTTCACTGGGGAGTGCCTATCGTTCAGAACTGTTCGAAGACAGTGCCCTGAAGAAGCGGGTGCTCGACGCCATGGTCGAGGAGGTGGTCCTTGCCAAGAGTGCGGAAGATTGGAACCTGCGCACCAGTGACCTGCAGGCACGCGGTTTCATTTCATCCATTCCGGCATTTCAGCGAGAGGGTCGATTCGACCAGCAGGCATACGAAACTGCGGTGCGCAACCGCGGCATGAGCCGTGCCGGGTTTGAGCAGAATGTACGGCAGGATATGCTGCTTGACCAGTTGCGCGGCGGTGTTCGCGACACCGTGTTTGTGACCGAGACAGAGCTCGAAACACGAGTACGCCTGAACAATGAAAAGCGCACAATGAGCTATGCGCGCGTACCGGCCAAACAATTTCGTGATCAAATCGAATTCAGCGAGGATGATCTGAAAGCCTATTACGAGGCCAATCTGGATCGTTACCGCACGCCGGAGCAGGTCAAGCTGGAATACGTGCTGCTGGATTCAGTCACCCTGGTTGGCCTGATCGAGGTGAACGAGGATGCGCTCGAGCAATACTTCGAAGACCACAGGGCCGAGTTTGTAGCACCGGAGGAGCGGGCGCTGAGACATATCCTGCTCGCTGTGCCTCCGGGTGCCGGCGAAGAGGAGATTCAGGCCGTCAAGGACAAGGCCCTGGATCTACTGACCCAGATCCGTGCCGGTGGTGATTTCGCCGACCTTGCCGGAGAAAATTCCGATGACCCCGGTTCCGCAGGCAACGGTGGTGATCTCGGTTGGGTGGAACCCGGCGTAATGGTTCCCGCTTTCGAGCAGGCGGCGTTCGCACTGGGTAAAGATCAGGTCAGTGACTTGGTGCGTACCGATTTCGGTTTTCACATCATCCAGGTTACCGATATTCGCGGTGGCTCCGATGCCGGATTTGCAGATCTTCGCGATCAGGTGGAGGCGGCCTACCGCAAGTTCGAGGCGGAAAATCTGTACTTTGATTATGCCGAGCGACTGGCGGAGTCTGCCTATGAAAGCCCTGACAGCCTGACACCGGCGTCGGAATCACTCGGGCTTCAGGTGCAGACAACCGACTGGATAACGCGCGAAGCGGTCCTGCCTGGCGCACTGGGCTCACCGAGGGTCATCAACACGGCATTTTCTGATGATGTGTTGGTACAAAGGAACAACAGCGAGCTGATCGAAGTGGGTCAGCAACAGGCGCTTGTCTTGCGCGTGGCCGAGCACAGGCCTTCCGGGGTGAAGCCGTTTGCCGGCAATCTCGAATTGATCGAGCAGGATTACATCGACGATAAGGCCACCGATGCAGCCGCCGAGGCCGGTGCGAAGGCGATCGGCATGCTCGTTGCGGGAGAAAGCACCCTGGAACGGATTGCGTCGGACAATGGATGGCCGCTTGAGCAGCCGGGGGAGGTGGCTCGGCAGCAACCGGCGGTGCCGGCCGAGGTACTGGCCAAGGCATTCAGTCTCAAGCCGCCGAAGCCGGATGCGGCGAGCTACATCGGTGTGGTGTCTGCGGAAGGCGACTACATGCTGATCGAGGTGAATGCCGTCAAGGGGGGCGAGTTGGACGCGTTGCCCGACGCGGAAAGGCAGGCTGTGGCAAGGCAGGCGGCGGCCGAGACCGCCAGTGCGCAGCTGCGTTATTTCACCGACAGCCTGCTTGATAGCGCAAAGGTAGAACTGAAAACGATCGAGTAAGAGAAGACCCGTAAGGAAAAAAGCGGCCGGATGGCCGCTTTTTTTTGCCGCAGCCGTCTGGCTCAGGCCATGCCGAGGATGTGGTATCCCGAGTCGACGTAAAGCACGTCACCGGTGATCCCGGAGGCGAGATCGGAACACAGGAAGGCGGTTGCATTGCCGACTTCGTCGATGGTCACGTTGCGCCGCAGGGGTGTTTTCTGCTCGGCCTCTGCCAGCATGCCACGGAATCCACTGATTCCCGATGCAGCGAGTGTGCGGATAGGACCGGCGGAGACGGCGTTGACGCGGGTCCCTTCCGGTCCCATCGAATCGGCAAGGTAACGCACATTCGCCTCCAGTGCAGCCTTGGCCACACCCATGACGTTGTAGTTCGGTACCGTGCGCACCGCGCCAAGGTAGCTCATGGTCACTATGGAACCGTTGCGGCCCTGCATCATGCCGCGTCCGGCCTTGGCCAGGGCGGCGAGACTGTACGCACTGATGTCATGGGCGATTCGGAAACCCTCACGCGTGACCGCCTCGATGTAGGTGCCTTCCAGCTGGTCCCGGGGCGCGAATCCCACCGAATGGATCAGACAATCCAGACCATCCCACTTCTTACCCAGTTCGGCGAACACATCGTCAATCTGCTCATCGCTGCCGACATCCAGTGGCAGGACGATGTCAGAATCGAATTCGGCCGCAAAGCCGGTTACCCGGTCACGAAGCTTGTCCCCCTGATAGGTGAATGCGAGCTGAGCGCCTTCGCGATGCATTGCCTTGGCGATACCGTAGGCGATCGAACGGTTGCTCGCCACGCCCACGATCAGTGCGCGCTTATCTTGCAGAAATCCCATGTAAACATCCTCGCGAATTGCTGATTGGTAGGGAAACAAACGGGCTGACAGAACACCGTGGCGATGCCATTATCAATAGGCATGCAGCCGTATGCCTACAGCCTGGGTCTGAAAAAAGTCAAAGAATGGCGCGTAAATTAACCCAAAGATATCCTGCATACAAAGTTTCGCCGGTTCTGCGCTCTTTTGCTCTATCTCTGTCGCTCACTTTTCTGTTAGTTGCCTTGGCCGGATGTACCGGCCAGGCGTGGAACGACCCTTATCAGGCCGGCGAGTCCGCCAAGCCGTCTTTTTTCAGTTCGTTTTCCGAGCGCCCCAAACATCTGGACCCGGCACGCTCGTACAGTTCCAACGAATGGGCGTTTATCTCGCAGATCTATGAGCCGCCCTTGCAGTACCATTTTCTGCGTCGCCCATACAGCCTCGTCGCGCAGACTGCCGAAGGCCTGCCGGAAGTTCGCTACCATGCCGAGGACGGCACCTTGCTGAGTGAGGATGCGCCGGCAGCCGATGTCGCCTATACCGACTACACGCTGCGTATTCGCCCCGGTATCCTGTATCAACCGCACCCTGCACTGGCCAAACGCGAAGACGGCAGCCCTTTATACTGGCCTCTGGATGCAGCCAGGATTTCGCAGGCCAATAATCTTGGCGATTTTCCAAAGACCGGCACGCGTGAGTTGGTTGCGGCCGATTACATATACCAGATCAAGCGATTGGCCTACGCGCCCAACCATTCGCCGATCGCCAGTCTGATGGCCGAACACATCCGCGGTTTCTCACAGTTTGCCGAGGATGCGGACGCCAGATACCAAAGACTCGATCGCTCGGGCTCGGACAAGCCCTGGATGGACCTGCGTGAGATCGAGATGACCGGGCTCGAGGAGATCGATCGCTATACCTACCGTATCCGAATAGAGAAGAAGTATCCGCAGTTTCGATTCTGGCTGGCGATGAATTTTTTTGCCCCGATGCCCTGGGAGGCCGAGCGTTTCTATCAGCAGCCGGGAATGAATGAGAGAAACATAAACCTTGACTGGTATCCGATCGGCACAGGCCCGTTCATGCTGGTGGAGAACAATCCGAATCTGCGCATGGTGTTGGCACGCAATCCGAATTTCCGTGGCGAGGCCTATCCCTCTGACGGCACGCTGGAAGACAGGCTTGCGGGCTTGCTGGATGACGCGGGCCAACGAATGCCGTTCATCGACAAGGCGGTGTATTCGCTCGAGAAAGAGGCGATCCCGCGTTGGAACAAGTTCCTGCAGGGTTACTATGACAACTCGGGAATCGGGTCCGACAGCTTCGATCAGGCCGTGCAGTTTGGTGGTGCCGGAGAGGCCAGCCTGACTGACTCCATGAAGGAAAAAGGCGTGCGATTGAGTACGGCTGTGGAGACATCCATCTTCTATACCGGGTTCAACATGCTGGACCCGGTGGTGGGTGGCGACAGTGAACGGGCTCGGCTGCTGCGGCAGGCGATTGCAGTCGCGGTGGACTTCGAGGAGTTCGTATCGATCTTTCGCAACGGACGCGGGGAAGTCGCACAAAGCCCGCTGCCTCCGGGTATCTTCGGCTATCTGGACGGCGAAGCGGGGATCAATCCGGTTACCCATCGGTGGTATAAAGGGCGCGCACGCCGTCACGATATCGAGGAAGCCAAGCGTCTGTTGAATGAGGCCGGCTATGTCGACGGGCGTGACCCGGAAACGGGTGGTCCGCTGATCCTGTATTACGATACCCCCGCGGCGGGACCCGACAGCAAGGCGATGCTGCAATGGTATCGCAAGCAGCTGGGCAAGCTCGGAATTGAACTGGTCATCCGGGCGACCGATTACAACCGTTTCCAGGACAAGATGCACAAGGGTACGGCGCAGATATACAGCTGGGGATGGAATGCGGATTACCCTGACCCGGAGAATTTTTTCTTCCTGCTTTACGGTCCCAACGCCAAGGTCGGGGCCAAGGGTGAAAACGCGTCGAATTTCAGCAACGCCGAATTCGATGAGCTGTTTCTGCGAATGAAGGACCTGCCAAACGGACAGCAAAGACAGCAGGTGATCGACCGTATGGTGGATATCCTGAGGCAGGAGTCACCCTGGCTGTTTGGTTTCTTTCCCAAGGCCTTCAGTCTTCACCATGCCTGGTACCAGAACGCCAAGCCGCATCTGATGGCCAACAATACGCTCAAGTACAAGCGTATCGACGGTGCGGTACGTGCTGATGCACAGGCAGCCTGGAACCGGCCGGTACTCTGGCCGTTGGGAATACTGCTGTTGCTGCTCGTTGTTTCCCTGATTCCGGCAGTCCGCGGTTTTCGCGCACGCGAAAGGAGCCGGGCACTGTGACTGCCTATATCATCCGTCGCCTGTTGTATGCGCTGCCGATTCTTATCGGTGTGAATGCATTGACCTTCGTGCTGTTCTTCGTGGTCAATTCACCCGACGACATGGCGCGCATGCACCTAGGCAACAAACGGGTCACCGAGGCGGCGATTCAGAATTGGAAGCAGGAGCATGGTTACGAAAAGCCGCTGTTGATCAACAGCGAGGAGGAGGGTGCCCGGGTCTTCACTGAGACGATCCTGTTCGCGAAGTCGATCAGGCTGTTCCTGCTGGATTTCGGACAGTCGGACAGTGGGCGTGATATCGGCCACGACATCTCGCAACGCATGTGGCCCAGTCTCGCGATCGCCGTACCGACCCTGCTGGTGGGGCTCGCGGTGAACATCACCTGCGCCCTGCTGCTGGCGTTTTTCCGCGCCACCTATCTGGATTTCTGGGGCGTGGTGATCTGCGTCGCCATGATGTCGATATCGGGACTGTTTTACATCATCGGTGGCCAGTACCTTGTGGGCAAACTGCTGAACCTGGTGCCGATTTCCGGTTATGACACCGGCATACATGCCTGGAAGTTCATGATCCTGCCGGTGATCGTCGGGTTGGTCGGCGGAATCGGGGCAGGTACCCGTTGGTACCGTACGCTGTTCCTGGAAGAGATTCACCGTGACTACGTACGTTCGGCGCGGGCCAAGGGCCTGCGATAGGCAGCCAGGATTTTGCGATCGTGCGGGCAATGGTCTTCCTCGGTGCCGTGTTGTATATCGTCGGCCTGTTGTTGACGGATATCTCTTACACTGTTGCCGATCCGCGCGTCAGACTGGATTGAGACGATGGCAATCCAACCGGTCATATTATGGACAGACGCCCTGATCTATCTTCTGCTGCTATTGGCGGCGCTCGGTGTCTGGTACACCAGCCGACACCAGCACCTGTCGCAACCCTGGAAGCGCGTGGCACGCAGTCGCACCGGACAGGCCGCGATGGTGGTATTGCTCTGTTATGCGGTGGTGGGGATGCTGGATACGCTGCATTTCAATCCGCAAAGCGGCGAAGATGCACAGGGACGGCCGATCTATTCGACCGAGGTGCTGAGTCTGTTTGATCATCTGGCTGGTCCCTTGCGGACCCAGCGCGAGAAGACCTACTCGGCACCTTTTGCCACTCACCTGTTCAGCAAGGAGAGCATCGAACAGGCGGATGGCAGCACGGTGCGCGATTATCCGCGCCTTAAATACGGTGGCGCCCATCTCGGACCGGAGGGTCAAGGCAGGGGCGCCGATATATTGCAGCAGGGCCTGCTCGGCGCTGTGAAGGGGATCGGCGTCTGGTTTCTGTTGCTGGTCCTGCTGTGTCGTCTCGATCCCGGGCGACTGATGCGTCTGCTCACGGGAAAGATGGAGAATCCCTGGCATGTCGGCGCATGGACCGGCCTGGCGCTGGCGATTCTGTTTGGCGCATGCTGGGAGTGGGCCGGCAACTACCACATCCTGGGTACCGACAAGGTGGGTGAAGACGTCTTTTTTCAATCGCTGAAAAGCATCCGTACCGGTCTGGTGATTGGCACCCTTACGACCCTGGTGATGCTGCCCGCGGCCCTTCTGCTCGGAATCATGGCCGGCTATTTTCGTGGATGGATCGATGATGTCATCCAGTATCTGTACACCACCCTGAACTCGATACCGGGTGTGCTGCTGATTGCCGCCGCGGTGTTGATGATGCAGATTTACATGAGCAATCATGCTGATGATTTCAACAGCCTGACGGAACGCGCCGATCTGCGCCTGTTGTTCCTGTGCCTGATACTCGGCGTTACCAGCTGGACCGGTCTGTGTCGTCTGCTGCGCGGCGAGGCCCTGAAGTTGAGGGAGCTGGAATATGTGCAGGCGGCGAGGGCCTTCGGCGTGGGCAACTTCCGGATCCTGGTGCGGCATGTGATGCCCAACGTGATGCATATCGTGCTGATCAGCATCGCGCTCGATTTCAGTGGTCTGGTGCTGGCCGAGGCGGTGCTGTCCTATATCAACATCGGGGTCGATCCTTCTACCAACAGCTGGGGCAATATGATCAACGGTGCACGACTCGAGTTGGCCAGGGAGCCGGTGGTCTGGTGGTCGCTGCTTGCCGCCTTCGGCTTCATGTTCACCCTGGTGCTTGCCGCCAATCTCTTTTCCGATGTGGTACGTGACGCCTTCGACCCCCGATTGAGGCAGCAACGATGAGTCCGAGCGAAAATGCCATGCGTGAACAGCTGCAGCCCGATACGCCCTTGCTGGCAATCGAGGGTTTATGCACACACCTTGGCAGCGACACCCGTCCGGTGCGGGCGGTTGACGACGTCAGCCTGCGCATCCATCGCGGTGAGACCTTTGTCCTTTTGGGAGAATCGGGCTGCGGCAAGTCGATGATCGCGCTGTCGATGATGCGGCTGCTGCCCCATGCTGGACGCATCGTCGCCGGCGATGTGTTACTCGATGGACAGTCGCTGCGGGCCCTGTCGGAGGCCGAGATGCGGGCCGAGCGTGGCGGACGTATCGGCATGATCTTTCAGGAGCCGATGACCTCACTCAATCCCGTCATGACGGTCGGTGAGCAGGTCGCCGAGGCCGTACGTCTGCACGATGCCGAATGCCGTGCCCGGGCCGGGGCAAGGGTGATCGAACTGTTTCGTTCCGTCGGCATCCCGGATCCGGAACGTCGTGCCAAAGAATACCCACACCAGCTGTCGGGCGGCATGAAGCAACGGGTCATGATCGCCATGGCACTGGCCGGGCGACCGGAGCTGCTGATTGCGGACGAACCGACCACTGCACTGGATGTGACTATCCAGGCGCAGGTGCTGGATCTGCTGAAACGGTTGCAGCGAGAGACCGGCATGGCGATCCTGCTGATCACGCACGATCTCGGCGTGGTTGCCGAGATGGCGGACCGGGTCGGCGTCATGTATGCAGGACAGCTGCTGGAGATCAACGACGTGGAAGGGTTCTTCGCCCGGCCCGCGCATCCCTACAGTCGCAAGCTGTTCCGTTCGGTGCCGAAGGCAGAGAATCGTCACCTCGGCCTCGACGTCATTCCCGGCATTGTCCCGGCGCTGAACCAGCCCTTTGATCACTGCCGCTTTGCCGACCGCTGCGACCTGGTTCATGAGCTGTGTCGCAGCACTCAGCCGCCATGGCGCGGCGAAGCCGAGGACGGCTACCGTTGTCATCTGGCTCTGGAAGAGATGAAGGACTCGGCCAAGGCGCCGCTGGCCGCGCTGGAGGCAGAACAAGCCTCCGATGCAGCGCTGTTGCAGGTGCAGGGGCTCAAGGTCCATTTTCCTATTCATAAGGGCGTTCTGCGTCGCGTGGTCGGTCAGGTCAAGGCGGTGGACGGCCTCGACATGGTGATCAAAACAGGGCGCACTGTCGCATTGGTGGGTGAATCCGGCTGTGGCAAGACCACGGTAGGCAAGGCGATTCTCCAGCTTCGTCGACCTACCGCCGGCAGGGTGCTGTTCGACGGAACTGATCTGGCAGGTGTTCAGGGCCGTGAGTTGCGGCGCCTGCGGCGCGAATTTCAGATCATCTTCCAGGACCCTGCCTCTTCGATGAATCCACGCATGCTGGTCGAGGACATTATCGCCGAGGGGATGGTGGCACAGGGCATCGGCGGCAACCGCGCCGAACGCCGCCTGCTCGTGGATCGCCTGCTCGAGCAGGTTGGTATGCAGCCGTCCGCTGCACAGCGTTATCCGCATGAGTTCTCCGGTGGCCAACGGCAGCGCATCGCGATCGCCCGGGCACTGGCACTCAGTCCCCGACTGATCGTCTGTGACGAGCCCACCAGTGCATTGGACGTGTCGGTCCAGGCGCAGGTCCTGAATCTGCTGAAAGAACTCCAGGCCAGACTGGGGCTGTCGTATCTGTTCATCACGCACAATATCTCGGTGGTTGCTTATCTCGCACACGAGGTAGCGGTGATGTATCTGGGCCGTATCGTCGAATACGGTGAAGTGGGGGAGGTGCTGCAGAACCCGATGCACCCCTATACCAGCGCCCTGCTGAGTGCGGTACCGGTTCCCGATCCGGAGCACAAGCGCGAAGTCATGCGTCTGGAGGGTGACATGCCTTCGCCGATCAATCCGCCGAGCGGATGCCATTTCCATCCACGCTGCCCGCACGCAAAGCCGATATGTCGCGAGAGCTATCCCGAGACATCAGAGCTCGCGCAGGGCAGGCGTGTGGCCTGCTGGTTGATGGTGCCCGAGAAACAGGCGGGGCAATAAGGCGGATCAGGCGTCTGGGTCGATGAAGACGGTGAGTCTTTCTCCGGGCCGAATGTAGCGTCCGACCTGGTTCCAGCGTTTGAGGTCAGGCACGGAAACCTGGAACCGGCGTGCAATGGTATAGAGAGAGTCACCTTTGCGCACGCGATAACGCAGGCGCTGCCTGGCCTGCTGATTGCTGCCGGTGCGGGTGGGGATGACAGAGTCGGACAGGGGAATGAGCAGGTCCTTGCCCGCGCGGATACGCGAGTCCTGCAGGCCGTTCGAGCGGCGGATGGCTTCCGCCGTGACGCCGTGCTGACGTGCGATACGGTTGAGGCTGTCACCGGGCTTGATGCGGTAACGCTGCCAACGCACCCGCTGGTCGACCGGCAGGGTCGTCAGCATGCGTTCAAACTTTTCTACATTTTCGATCGGCAGCAGCAGTTCATAGGGGCCGCCGGGTCGACTTGCCCAGCGTTTATGGCCGGCGTTCAGGGCCAGCAGATCCTCCACCGGCAGCCCGGCCAGCTTGGCAGCGATGTTCAGGTCGATCTGTCCGCCGGTGCCAGTGGCCGCAAAATACGGTTGATTCCCGATCTTTGGCAGTTCCAGTCCATAGGCCTCTGGATCCGCAACCACCGCCGCCATCGCCAGCAGGCGGGGGACGTAACGGTCGGTTTCGCCCGGCAGGTCGAGCGACCAGAACACGGTCTCCTCAGAACGCCGGGTGGCACGGCGTATGGCCCTGTTTACCGTGCGCGCACCGGCATTGTAGGCCGCAAGCGCATGCAGCCAGTCGCCTGAGAAGCGTTTATGGAGTTGCTCCAGATAGCGGGTTGCCGCCACGGTCGCTGCCTGGACACTGCGCCTCTCGTCGTACCACCAGTCCTGCTCAAGGCCGAGCATGCGACCGGTCGCCGGCATGAACTGCCACAGGCCCGCGGCGCCATCAGGCGAGTAGACATGGGGCTGGAACCCACTCTCGACGGCGGGAAGCAAGGCCAACTCGCTGGGCATGCCGGCTGCTTCGATTTCACCGAGGATATAGTAGATAAAGGGTTCTGATCGCGCCATGAGGGCGTGAAACGCGGTTGGAGATTTTTGCAGTCGTCGTATCTCATGCTCGACACGTGGATGGCTGATATGGTCGAGCTGGAAGCCTCGGCGCAGGCGTGCCCAGATCGCATCTTCCCCGGCGTCGGCAGCATCGGACGCCGAGGCGCCAGCCGGCTCTGGGGCCTGCTCCGCAACGTCTTGGATGGGGGCTGTCTGCCGCCGATCGGCCGTCTGGTCGGGTTTCACCCCCTGGCCCGAACACCCGGCCAGAATCAAGGCGAGTATCAGAAGAAACAGCGAGAATCGTTCACGTGGGCGTTGCCGATGCTGGCTGCTTTGGTCAGAATCAGGATTGCTGTTCGCCGCGCTCATGGCGGGTGAATATACGAGATGCCGTCAAGGGGTTCCAGCATCGACACCAAGATGTCTCAATCCAGATTCTGTTACAAAGAGAATGATGCGGCGGCACAGGCGCTTGCGGAATGGTTTGCGGTTGAGCCGGGCCTCCGCATCTGCACCCACGAGCGAGAGGCTCTGTCGGGCATGGCGGACGACCTGTTCGGTTATCAGTTGCTGCAGCTCGGGGAGCTGGGTACTGATATGGCCCATCTGGCGCAATGCCCGGTACAACGCAAAACGCTGGTAAATCATCGAGCCGAGCCTGGGCAGCCCGGTGTGATCGTGGCCGAGGCCCAACGTCTGCCGGTGGCGTCCGACAGCGTGGATGTCGTCATCCTGGCCCATACACTGGATTTCTCCCCCGATCCGCACCAGGTCTTGCGCGAAGTGGAACGCGTCCTGATTGCAGGCGGTCGCGTGATCGTTGTGGGTTTCAACCCGTTCAGCCTGTGGGGCTTGTGGCGTCTGTTCGGGCGCTGGCGGGGGGCCGTGCCCTGGTGCGGCAATTTTCTGTCCTATCCGAGGCTGAACGACTGGTTGACGCTGATGGGTTTCGGGATTGAATGCATGGATGTCATGGAATTTCGGCCGCCGACGCGCCGCAGCCGTCTGCAGGTGATAGAGCGGATCGGCCGCCGGGTCTGGCCGATGCTGGCCGGTGTCTATATGGTGCGTGCGGTAAAGCGCGTTTCCCGGGTCACGCCGATCCGGCAGCGTTGGTCGCGCTTGCGTGTACTCGGGCCGCGCGCGATCGAGCCTACCGCAAGAGAGCCTCTGGCCAAGTCCCGGTCCATGAATGAGGTCAACGATGTCTGAGCGGGTGGAGTTGTTTACGGACGGGGCCTGCAAAGGCAATCCCGGTCCCGGTGGCTGGGGAACCGTGTTGCGTTTCAATGGCAATGAGAAGGAACTGTTCGGTGGTGAGACCACCACGACCAATAACCGCATGGAGCTGATGGCAGTCATTCGCGGCCTGCAGGCACTCAAAAGACCCTGCACCGTGGCGGTCACCACGGATTCCCAGTACGTAAAAAACGGCATAACCCAGTGGATACATAACTGGAAGCGCAACGGCTGGCGCACCGCGGCAAAAAAACCGGTCAAGAACGATGACCTATGGCGTATGCTCGACGAGGTGGTGGCTCAGCACGACGTCAGCTGGCATTGGGTGAAAGGGCACAGTGGCCACCCCGAGAATGAACGCGCGGATGCCTTGGCCAACCGTGCGATCGATGAGTTGTGATGCGCAGCTGGATTCCTGCTGTCACCTGAACGACCTTCAATCCGAACCTCGAAGCTGGAACCCATGAGACAGATAGTACTGGATACGGAAACCACCGGCCTGGAGCCGGAACAGGGCCACCGCATCATCGAGATCGGCTGCGTCGAGCTGCTCGAGCGGCGACTCACCGGCAATAACTTCCACGTCTATCTGCAACCCGACCGTGAGATCGACGCGGCGGCGGTGGAGGTACATGGCATCACGAACGAGTTTCTGGCCGACAAGCCGCGATTCGCCGACATCGCAGCGGACCTGATCGCCTACCTGAAGGGGGCTGAGCTGGTCATCCACAACGCGCCCTTCGATGTCGGCTTTCTCGACGCCGAACTGACCAGGGTGGCCGGGTTCGGCCCGACCAGCGATTACAGCGCGGTGCTCGATACCCTGGTGATGGCCCGCAAGAAACACCCGGGCCAACGCAACTCGCTGGATGCACTGTGTGGACGTTACGACGTTGACAACAGCCGGCGGGACAAGCACGGCGCCCTGCTCGATGCGGAGATCCTGGCGGATGTCTATCTGGCGATGACAGGCGGTCAGCGCACCCTGTCGCTGGATGCGGATACCACGAGTGAGAATGCGGCGGGGGGCGATGGCGGCATTCGTCGGGTCGGTCGTGATGGCCTGAATCTGGTCGTGGTCAAGGCAACGGCGGAAGAGCTGGCCGCACATGAGGATCGGCTGAGCGCGATCACCGAGGTCAGCGGCAAGGAGGCGGTCTGGCGTCGCCTGCATTGACGGCGAGCCCTGCTCCACGGCTTCAAAGGCGATCCGATCGCCTGCTCAACCTTTCTCCGCGGTGGGAATGGCAGGTCGCCGACCTCAAACCGAATTTGAACCTGGCCCCGATTCTGACACAATCTGAAGACCGCGCCTGACGGGCGCAATCGCCGAAGCAGACCAGGAAACAGGCTATTGAACGATTCCACAATGGGCCCGAGGCCCACCGGGCTGGCGATTTTCCTGCTGTTTTGGGCGATGGTGTTTCTCGGCGGTTGTTTCGGCGAGGACGAGCAAGCGACGCAACAGGCTCCGAAGCCATCCCCGGTCACGGTGCTCAAGGTCGTCGCCAAGGATGCCCCGGTCTCCACCGAGTTCGTAGGCA
>CAZCDY010000109.1:12120-13540 GCA_964497145.1 uncultured Gammaproteobacteria bacterium | reverse complement strand
TGCTCGATAGCATCGAACAGCTCGTCGATGTCCGGCTCCTCCTCCCCGTTGCCGGCACTGTCAATCACATCACCCGCGGCCGCCTCGGCCCTGACAATGGTCTCGGACCCGCCAGCATCGAACAAATCATCGCCGTCTACAGCCAGCGCCACGTCGAAATCACCCGCATCTTCGAAGGCCACCACTTCCGCAGGGCCCTCCTCCAGCAGCCCAGTGACCGCCTCCAGATCGTCACCCGCCTCGATCTCCACTTCCAGCAGCTCCCCATCGGCGGCCGCGACAAGCTCACCCTGATCTGTCGTGATCTCGGTATCTTGCATGTACCCCCTCGCCTCACCCGATGTCTGCGGTGCCCCAGCCGCCGCACCTGCCGAAACCTCCTCCGGGGCATCTCCGGGTGCCTCTTCCTGCACATCCACGACCACGCCTGATTCGACAATATCGCCGTCGCCAAAGCCGGCGGCTTCCTCGTGCTGCCCACCCGCTGCCTCGACGTCGGACACCGGTTCAGCCCCCGGGTCGGACGTGTCAGTCGTTTCCGTGCCGGACCGCAGCTCCTGCGAGGCCCTCGCATTATCCGGCTCGTCTAGCGGGGACTCAATGACTGTATCCTGCACAGACTCGTCGAACAGGCTATCGTCGTTTTCGGCCGCAAACAGCACGTCAATGTCGTCCTGCCCGGTTACATCCGCATCGGCATCGGCCTGATCCCCTGCCACCACCTCGTCGGTGTCGTAGCCTTCGACCAGGGCATCATCTGCACCCACGATATCGTCCGAGTCATCAGCCGCTGCACCAAAGTCATCATCGGGCGCAAAATCAACTTCCACATCGTACTGAGCACCCGGGTCATCCTCAGCGCCAATATCGGTCTCGGCCACGATATCGATATCCGCATCATTCTCGAAGCCGGCATCGGATAGCGGCGCGGCCGGTCCGGTTTCCAACCGAGGGGCAACACCTTCGCCCGCGCCAGCGCCAGCGGCAGCGGCACCCGCCGCTCCGGCAAGCGCGGCAACCGGGGCCACCACACCACCGGCACCACCTGCAAACATGGTCGAATACTCGTTGAGCATCCGGCTCATGGTCTCCATGGTGACGCTCAATTCCTCGGAAAGCCGGGCATTCTCGGCTCGCAGTTTCTCGAGTTCAGACGCATCGACGGCCGGCTCATCCGGCGCTACCGCCGTCCCCCCGCCCTGCAGTTCCTGGTACGGGAGCACGGCCGCGGCAAGATCGATATCGAACTGGGCGGCGGCACCTGCATCGCGTTTCTTGTAAACGCCGGCAAAACGCTGCAGCAAAACCAATTCGGCACGCAAGATCGCCGTCTTTGCCTGCTGCAGCGGTTCCCCTGACAGCCCCATCTGCTCGCCAAGAAAACCTGCCATGGTCGCTTCGCGCTCTTTCTTGCCGTTTT
>CAZCDY010000109.1:0-12110 GCA_964497145.1 uncultured Gammaproteobacteria bacterium | reverse complement strand
CGCCTTGTTGTCGCGACGCTGCGCGGCTCGGCTGCGGAACCATGCAACGGCCAACAGCACGAACAGAACCAGCAGCAGCTCGCCCGCGAGTGCCGCGATCATTGTGACCATGACTTCACTCATGCCGCGTCCTCCCGGACCTGGCCGGCAGCGGATTCCGGTGCCGCCACCTGCGCCTCGATCAGCTGATCGAGATCGAGATCGTCCGATTCAGTCCCGCGCCTGTGCACCAGGAGGAACCAGACACCCCCACCGATCAGAAGGACCAGATTGAAAACCCCGAATATGATCGCTGGAATCAGCCAGCCACCTTCTTCTGCCGGCTCGACCTGAGGCTCGGCCGGCGCCACCGCTGTGGCTTCTTCGACGGGAGGTGCGACCGGGGGCTCGGGCACCGGCGGTGCCTCGACCACGGCTGGCGGCACGACGACACCTGGTGGGGTCAGGGGGCCAACGGTGTGCTCGATCAGATTGCCCAGACGGGTCGTGCCCGACACCTTCGCGAAACCTGGCAAGGTCGGATCCGGCAGCAAGACGGTCCATTGGCCGGGAGGAGACTGGGCCAGCTGCAATGGCAGACGCTTGCCGCCGGCATCCTGCTGCCAGGCCGTCAGACTGGCCCCCGGCTGCATTACCGCGGTCTGAATGCTGACGGACATTACCAGGCCCTCTGGCCCGTCCGCGATAACACCCTCGACAGGTTCATGTACCACCAGCCGGAAGCGTTTTTCCCGCATGAAGGTGGGGCTGTCAACGGCGATCAGGAGCTCCACCTCCTGCCCTGCCTGCTGTTCACCGAAACGCATGCTGTATCGGCCGTCCCCGCCCTTCTCATCGCCATCCTTTGCAATGTCGTTCAACGGTAGCGGTCGAACCCCCTCAGCCGCTCCAAGCTCGGCGCGCACTTCGATCAAGCGCAGAAAGGCCTGGCGGGTCACCAGCTTGCCGCGGTTGCTCAGGTTCGCCTCGACCCGCGTCATTTCACCGGCCGCGATATGGGTCGGTATCTCCGAGGTCTGAAGTTTCAGGTCGGTGACAATCATCACCCTGTTATCGGGATCGATATCGGCCCGCAGAACCCATTCACCCTTTTGTGGCGACGCGATGGTGATCATGTCGTAACCCTGATCACGTGACCAGGCGATACCCGCCACCAGATCACTGTCTTTGTAGGTCTCGCCCGATGGCGAAACCAGCACCACGGGCGGGGAGTCCGGCTTGCTGAACAGCAGTACGGTCGCCTCGTTGACGCTGCCGTCGACCACGAACCGGTTGTCTTCCAGCGGTACCGTGTCCGGGTTGCCCACCTTCTCGAACATGCGCAGGAAAACCCGCTGCAATTCATCTGCCTGCGCCACTTGCTGATACCAGCCGCCGGTCTCGGCCGCCAGTTGCTGCATCAGCTCGTGGTCCGCGCGTTCCGACAGGGCAATGGTATGTACCTGAACCCCTGCTGCCTGCAGACGCGGCAACAGTCTGTCGAGAATCCTCTCACGTGACTGCGCGTTCTCATCGGTCTGCCTGGATACGTCCACCATGCCGTCGGTGAGCAATATCAGATGGCGCGCATGGGTGGTCGCTTGCCCTTCCCAGTCTGCCGAGGCCTTGTCCAGGACCTCTTCGATGTTGGTGAACTGACCCGGTGAGGCGATCTGCTCCGATAGCGACTGCGCGCGTTTTTTCCAGGCGGCGTTCACCTCGGCCACCGGTACCAGGTTGTTGGTCCAGCGTGCAAAGGTCCAGACGCCCGCCCGGGTGCCAGGCTGCAGCAACCCGGCCAGCATGCGCAATGCCGGCCTGCGAAGGTTTTCCGGATCGTTCTGACGCATGCTGCCCGAGATATCGATCAAGACCCGGACATCGTTTTTTTCCGGTATGGAGGCCTGAGTCAGACCGGCGGCGGCAAATACCAGAACCAATAAGATCACGGTCCGAACGGCACCAAAGCTATCAGCCGATACACGCATACCAAGCCCCTGGATAAGAAATGAGTTCCTGCAAGGGGTAACGGCAGGCGCTCAGGTCGCTTTAGCGGCCCGCCAGGACAGCGAGGACCGTCAAGACTGCTTTCTCGAATAGGGGTTGGGCTGCCCACTGCCCGGTATCTCGAAGCGACGATAGGCCCATTGATAATGTGCAGGAAATTGACGCACACAGCGCTCTACCTCGCGGTTGAGTGCAGCGGCCGAGACCTCCGGTGAATTGTCGGCAATCTCGGGCGCACCCTCGAAATGATGGATGCGATGGCGGCCTGTGTCCTCATCGTAGATCGCACAGGTAAACAGGGTCGGCGTGTGATGACGCCGCGCAAGCCGGCTGACCAGGGTCATGGTCAGCGCCGGGTGGCCAAAAAACGGGGCCAGCACGCCCGATGCGCCCGCCGTCTTGGGCACCTGGTCGGGCAAAATCCCCACGATCTCGCCATTTTGCAGCGCCGCGTGCAGGGCCTTCAGACCCTGGCGGTCGGTCGGTACCGGCGCCAGTCCCGAACGTTCCCTGCCCTGACGCATCAGATCATCCATGAACGCCTGGCGTGGTGGACGATACAACGCCGTCGAGGCCGTGACCCGGGTCGCCAGATAAGCGATCAGTTCCCAGTTGCCCATATGCGGCATCGCAACGATCAGGCCATTCCCGCGTTCGATCAGCCTGCCGGCGGCCTCATAGAAGCCGTTCTCGTCCACCGCCTGCGCCCAGTCGCGCCTCGGACCGACCCAGATTTTCAGCATTTGCGCCAGGTTGCGCCCGGTCTCCATCAGGTTGGTGCGCACCAGGACCTCACGCTCGGCCTCGGGCATCTCCGGGAAACACAGGCCCAGGTTGACTCGGGCGTTGCGCACCTCGCGGCCCTGCAGACGGTAGAGCAGTCGCCCGGCTCCCGCACCCACGCCCCCCACCCAGGAAAAGGGCAGCATTCCGAGGAGACGAATCAACCCCTTGATCAAGCGATCACGCATAACTTCCAATACCCACGATTAGATTTTCTTCGCAGCCAAATGACGTCAATTGGGCTATACAAGCTAGTCTGCAACGAAAAGAGAGTTTGCCATGAGCACTACGAATCACCCTCATCCCGCCGAAGTATCACCCAAACAGGCCTGGCAGATGCTGCAGGATGACCCGCGTGCGCTGTTGGTGGATATCCGCTCAACCATGGAATTTCTGTTTGTAGGCCATCCCACAGGTGCCGTCCACGTGGCCTGGATCGACGAGCCGGACTGGGACATCAACCCGCATTTCGTTCCCGAGATCCGCAAACTCCTGCTCGGCGGTGCGGTGTGCGATACGGAAGAAGGCTGCGCGCCGGTGATCCTGATCTGCCGCAGCGGCAAACGTTCGGCCGAGGCAGGCAGGGCTTTGCTCGAATCGGGGCTGAAGAGCGTATACCACATCGATGAAGGCTTCGAGGGCGACCTCAATGATAAACACCAGCGCGGCACGGTCGGCGGCTGGCGCTTCCATGATCTGCCCTGGGAGCAGTGCTAGCAATCCGCCAGTTCTGCCGCGCTTGCTCCCGGGGCTGACCGGAAACTGTCCGTCATGTTAGGCTCAGACATAATACCGGCCAGCCATTCCCGCAATGTCGTCCGCAGTTACACCGTGCATTCCTGAACACCTGAGCTCCCTGCGCAATGTGCTCACAGGCTATGGCATGCAGATCGAGCATGTCGGCGACGGCCTAGCCATCCCCGGCTCCTACTGGGGCGATAGCGAGGCAGGTCTGGTCGCCAACATCCTGTTCGTACGCACTGACACACCATTGCACTCGGCACTGCACGAGGCCTGCCATTACATCTGTATGGACGATTCGCGACGTGCAATGCTACACACCGACGCGGGTGGCGATGTGCCGGAAGAGAATGCCGTGTGTTATCTCCAGGGCCTTTTGGCCGATAACATCCCAGGATATGGCCGCGCCAGTCTGTTCCAAGACATGGACAGCTGGGGCTACAGCTTCCGGCTCGGTTCGGCGCAGGCCTGGTTTGAGCAGGATGCCGCCGATGCCCGGGTGTGGCTTCTGAACCATCGTATCATCGATGATGCGCAGCAACCCACCGGTTCGCTGCGTCGATAAGGAAAGAGACGGACTATGACAACGATCAAGAAATGTTTATTCCCCGCTGCCGGCTATGGCACGCGTTTTCTTCCGGCGACCAAATCGATGCCGAAAGAGATGCTTCCCATCGTAGACAAGCCGCTGATCCAGTACGGGGTGGAAGAGGCCCTGGAGGCCGGCATGAGCAATATCGGCATCGTTACCGGGCGCGGCAAGCGTGCGCTCGCCGACCATTTCGATGTCAGCTACGAACTCGAGCATCAGATCAGCGGGTCCGACAAAGAGAGCCTGTTGACCGACATTCGCAAGGTCCTCAATGAATGCACCTTTTCCTACACCCGCCAGTCCGAGATGAAAGGCCTGGGCCATGCGATCCTGACCGGCGAGACCCTGATCGGGCGCGAGCCTTTCGGCGTCATCCTCGCCGACGACCTGTGCGTCGGTGAAGGCGACGGCGTTCTGGCACAGATGGCGCGCATCTATGCCAAGTACCGCTGCAGTATCGTTGCCATCGAAGAGGTGCCGCACGAAGAGGTCTACAAGTACGGCGTCATCGAGGGTTCGGAACTCGAAGAAGGCGTCTACGTGGTATCCAAGATGGTCGAGAAACCCGAGCCGGAAGAGGCGCCGTCGAACCTCGCGATCATCGGGCGCTACATCCTGACGCCGGACATCTTCGATGTGATCCGTCATACGCCACCCGGCCGCAACGGCGAGATCCAGATCACCGATGCACTGCAGACCCAGGCGAAGAACAACATGGTCCTGGCCTATCGGTTCAAAGGCAGGCGTTTCGACTGCGGCAGTGTCGGCGGCTTCGTCGAGGCCACCAATTACTTCTACGAACGCTGGAAGGAAAAACAGGGCTGAGGCAGCATTGTTTTAGCAGCCCCCGCCCACCGGGGGCTGCCCCACAAGCCGCAGAAAAGCAGCGGCCTTGTCCAGACTCTCCTGGTACTCGGCGTCACAGTCTGAATCGGCAACAATCCCGCCGCCGGCCCAGTAATACACGCTGTTTCCCTGCTTCAGGGCAGTGCGGATGGTGATGCTGCTGTCGAGATTGCCGTCGAAACCCAGACGGATCACATTGCCGCAATAGACCTCGCGCCGCACCGGCTCCAACTCATCGATGATCTCCATGGCACGGCGTTTCGGCGCCCCGGTGATGGAGCCGCCGGGGAAGCAGGCGGCGATCAGATCCAGCGCATCCTGGTCCGTCCGCAGACGTCCGGTCACGGTGCTGACCAGGTGATGCACGGTGGCGAACGACTCCACCTGAAACAGGTCCGGCACCTCTATCGTACCCGGCTCACAGACCTTGCCCAGGTCGTTGCGCAGAAGGTCGACAATCATGACGTTCTCGGCACGGTCTTTCTCGCTGCTGAGCAACTGCGCGCGCAGTGCCCGATCCTGATCGGCGGTGTTGCCGCGTGGCCGGGTCCCTTTGATCGGTCGCGTCTTCGCCAGGCCTTCATGCAGGCTGAGGAACTGTTCGGGTGAGGAACTCAGCACCTGACCGAAAGGAAATTCCAGAAGTGCACCATAAGGCGCCGGGTTCTCCTGGCGCATGCACTGGTAGAGCGTCCAGGCATCGTGTGCCAAGTCGGCCCGGAAACGTTGGGCGAAATTGACCTGGTAACAGTCACCTTCACGGATGTAATGCTTAATGCGCCCAAAACCGCGAGCATAGTCGGCTGGCGTCATGCCTGCTTCGGGCAGCGTACCACTGACCCCGGTCGCTGACTGGGGGGCCGTGCCGACCGCCAGCAGGCGCCGCAAGGCCGACTGCCAGCCGTTGTCGTTGCGCAGATCCCTGCCCTGGCGTACGAAATAACCCCGGCGCCGGGCATGGTCGACAACCACCGCCCAGTCATAAAGTCCAACGGCCATATCCGGCCAGTCGGCCAGTCCTGCACGCGACCGCAGATCGCCCGTGCTGCGGGCCAGATCGTAACCAAGGAAACCGATGGCGCCACCGCTAAACGGCAGATCCCGCACCGGCGCCGACCGCTCTCCCATTGCACGCCGCAACACCGCCAAGGCATCCTCATACCGGTCCTCCGGCCCTTCTCCGACGAGACGCAAGGTACTGATCCCATCCTTGCTGGTCAGCGTCAGATAGGGGTCGGCCGCAATGATGTCGTAGCGCCCACCACCGGATTCCGGGAAACCGCTATCGAGCCAGACAGACCAGGGCAGCTCCCTCAGCTGGGCGTAGTACTGTCGGTTGTCTGGCCAATAAGGTAACCGCGTGACGTAGGGCTCACCCACGGCATTCCCCGTTATCCTTCCGATTCAGTGCCATACGGCGAACGCCTGACCTCTCGATGATTTACGCGGCCGCGTTTGTCTGCAGCGGGTCTTTGCCCCGCCGGGGCTCGGACGCCACCGCGATACGAATGTACTGCCTGCACAAGGGCGACCGCAACCGGTGGCCGAACGCAACACAGACAGCCAACAAAAAGCCGACATCAGGCAAGACCCGATATCGGCTTCCACCATCCCGACGGCCGAGTTCCATCACGCCGTCGGCATCGAGTCCCAGCTATGCGCGCCCGCTGCTAGAAGAGCTCCAGAACTATCTCGGCACGGCGGTTCGGTGCCAGGCACTCGACCAACGCTGCCCCACGCACGCCTTCACAGCCGGCCAGGGGTTGTGATTCGCCCTTGCCCGCAAGCTCGATCGACTGCGCATCAATACCGGCATTCTGGGTCAGATAGTCACCCACGGCACCGGCTCGCCGCAGCGACAGATCCAGGTTGTACTCCTCGGTTCCGATGCGGTCGGTGTGGCCAGTCACTTTGACGGATCTGATCTGACCCTTGGACTTGCCTTGAGTGACCAGGGCATCGATGGTTGCGGTTGCATTCGCATCGAGATCGGCGCGGTCGAAGCCGAAGCCGATCTCGGCATCCATGCTCGGCATCGCGACCGGCACGGCTGCAGCAACCGGCTCGGGTGCTGCCTCTGCCACTTTGCCATCACAGCCCACGATGGCCTTATCCATGCTCCAGAACCCGGTGTGAACACATTCACCGGAGCCGCTGTGCCAGACCGAACCACCTTTCTCGACCCAGTAGCCTTCGGCGGCCTGCACCTGCGAGACAGCAAACAGGGACGCAGCCACTGCGGCCAGGTATGTTGCGCGAATTTTCATTTCGACCTCCTGTAGATCAATGAACCGCCAGGCAAGGTTCCTTCATACGCCTAATGAGTATTTTAGCCTGTCCGCAGATCATGGCCATTGCGACATCGCAATCAAAATGCCGGGAACACACTGAAAAGAGGAAGGAAAACCGCGACATAAGCCTCCAAACGCGCGTCAGAGGCCCTCCGTGCAAGCCGTTTTCCAGCCAGCCCCATGCCCGTCCTCCATGCATTGCGCGCACCATATTGGTGCGGAAAAAAGGCGACTGCGAAAGTATGCGGACAAGCTGCTCATGGTGAAGAACAGTCACACCGCCCGGCCCGGGACTGTCGCAGCAGGCGTTGCCCGCGGTCAGGGCGCAGCGTGCAATCATTGCGGGGCGATGGCGTGATAATTGCTGCGAAGGGCCGATTGCACAGGACAAAATACGAGCGATCCAGGCATGAAAAGCGCGACGCCAGACAAGCAGCCACCCGAGATCCCTTCCCACCTGCCCGCACGGGAACGGATCGCGCAGAGGCTCGCGTATCTGTACGGTGAAGCAAGGGCGGCGGTGATCGCTCAACAAATCTCGCGCCTGCTCAATACCCACATGCAATTGCGAACGCGCGTGAACCAGGGCGAGCTCTGGTCGCATGACGACGTGGTGCTGATCACCTACGGCGACAGCGTGCAGTCGACGTCCCAGCCACCCCTGCAGACACTGCGCACCTTTCTGAGCGAACATCTCGACGATGCGTTCAGCATGGTGCACATCCTGCCGTTCTTCCCCTGGAGTTCGGATGACGGTTTCTCAGTCACGGATTTTCGCGCGGTCAAGGAGGACCTAGGCAACTGGCAGGACATCCAGCGCCTGTCGGAAGATTTCGATCTCGCCGTCGACCTTGTCCTCAACCATTGCTCCAGGGAAAACCTCTGGGTGGTCGATTACATCTTCGGCGAAGCACCAGCCTGCGACTATTTTATCGAACTGGACCCATCGACCAACCTCTCCCTGGTCACGCGCCCGCGCAGCACCCCGGTGCTCAGCGGAATACGTACCCAACACGGCCTGCGCCACCTGTGGACCACCTTCAGCAACGACCAGATAGATCTCAATTACGCCAACCCCGACGTCCTCATCGAGTTTATCGATATCCTGCTTTACTACATCCGGCGGGGTGCACGTATGGTCCGTCTGGATGCGGTGGCCTATCTGTGGAAACAGATAGGCACCAGTTGTATCCACCTGCCGCAGACCCACCAGGTGGTCAAACTGTTCAGAGACATCCTCGAACTGGTCGAACCCGGCGCATTGATCATGACCGAGACCAATGTGCCGCACCAGGAAAACATGAGTTACTTCGGGGCCGGTGACGAAGCCCATGTGATCTACCAGTTCAGTCTGCCGCCACTGCTGCTGTACGCGCTCCATGCCGGCACCAGCGAGTACCTGAATGCCTGGGCCAAGGGTCTGGAGGCGTTTGAGCAGCCGCCGGGCTGTACCTACCTCAACTTCACCGCATCACACGACGGCGTCGGCCTGCGCCCACTCGAGGGGCTGGTGCCTGCGGATAAAGTCGCGACCATGCTCGACAGCATGCGTATGCGTGGTGGCTATATCTCCACCAAGTCCAACAGCGACGGCACCGAGAGTCCGTACGAGCTGAATATCAGCTATTTCGACGCCTTCCGCGCGGTCGATGGCGATAACCGCTGGCATATCCCGATGTTTATGGTCTCGCAGATCGTATCACTGGCTTTCAAGGGTATCCCGGCGGTCTATATCCATTGCCTGACCGCCACACCGAACGATGCACTCGGCGTGGAACGTACCGGCATGACGCGTTCGATCAACCGCCGCAAGTGGGACATGGGCGAGCTGCATTCCCTTATCTGCAATCTCGAGTCCGAGACCGGGCAGGTGTTTACCCTGTACACACGACTGCTGCAGCTGCGAAGGCAGCAGTCGGCCTTTCACCCGGACGCTGCGCAGCATATGTACGAACTCGACCCGCGTGTGTTCTGTTTCGAGCGGACATCCCAGGACGAGAGACAGCGCATCCTTGTATTGGCCAATCTGTCATCCGAGGACCTTGCGCTGGATATGGGTGGTTTGCCGCAAGACCTGTCACGAAGAGAAGAGCTGCTCGGGCTCAACAACCCGGCATTCGGGCGCGATCTGATCCAGCTGGAACCCTACGCCGTATTCTGGTTTAGTCAGTAGCCCCATGAGGCCGATACGCGCGATTATCTTCACCGACCTTGACGGCACCCTGCTCGACCACCATGACTACAGCTTCGGTGCAGCGGTTCCTGCACTGCAGGCCGTGCAGCAACAGGGCATCCCCCTGATTCTGACCACCAGCAAAACCCTGGCAGAGGTACGGCAGATCAACCAGGCATTGAAAAATCCGCAGCCGGCGATCGTCGAAAACGGCTGTGCCCTGTGCTTCCCGCTCGACAATGATTACCCATTTGAACTCGACTCCCGCGACAGGATCGACGGCTACGCCGTGATACGGATCCCTCCCCCTTACGGAGAAATCCGCGCGTTCATCGCACAACAACGCACGACGCACCAATGGCAACTGCAGGGGTTCGACGATATGAACCCAAAGTCAGTAGTCGAATCGACGGGGCTCAGCGAACGCCAGGCCGAAAACGCGAAAAGACGCCTGTGCAGCGAACCCTTCCTGTGGCTGGACAGCGAAGACGCGCTCAGCCGGTTCGTTGCAGCCGCCGAAGATGCGGGCCTGCAAGTGACCCGCGGTGGCCGTTTCTGGCATCTGATGGGGCTATCGAGCAAGGCGCAGGCGATGCAGACCATGCTTGCGCTGTTTGCCGGGGAGAATGAACCGGCACCAACGACCATCGCCCTGGGCGACAGTGAGAACGACAGGGGCATGTTGCAGAGCGCAGACATCGCCGTAGTGATCAGGCGCCACGACGGTACACACCTGGACTGCCATGGATTGAAACAGACGCTATATACACAACAGCAGGGACCGGCCGGATGGAACGCCGCAATCCTGCAGATTTTGACAGAGCTGGGTTCAGAGAACCCATAGAAGCAAGGGGACCCAGATCGTGGATTTCTTCCAAAACGGCACCATCACCACGCTGCACAAACTCTGCAGGCGCCCGATCGAGGAGATGGAGGCCGAGCTGAAGCAGTTTTCGGCCGAGCGCCCGATGGCATTGATTCTGCCGAGTCTTTACTCCGAACTCGAAGGTCCGGCACTGCCCAAGATCGTTGAGGAACTCACAAAGGCCAGCTACATCTCAGACATCATCGTCGGACTCGACCAGGCAGACGAAAAGCAGTTTGCACATGCCAAGGCGTTCTTCTCCGGCCTGCCTCAAAACGTCCACATCCTGTGGAACGACGGCCCCTGGCTGCATGAGATCGATGCCCAGCTGCGATCCCAGAGCCTTGCCCCCACCCAGGCCGGCAAGGGGCGCAACGTCTGGTACTGCATGGGCTATGCACTGGCGCTCGATCACATCGAGGCGATCGCGCTGCATGACTGCGACATACTGACCTATGACCGCAGCCTGCCGGCAAGATTGTTCTACCCGGTGGCCAACCCGGCCTTCAGCTTCGATTTCTGCAAAGGCTATTACTCGCGCATCAACGGCGACAAGTTGAGCGGCCGTGCAACGCGCCTGCTGGTCACCCCCCTGCTACGCGCACTGAAGAAGGTGGTTGGCCAGATGGACTACCTCGAGTTCATGGACAGCTTCCGCTATCCGCTGTCGGGTGAGTTTTCGCTCAGCCGTGACTTCGTCAGGATACTGCGCATACCCAGCGACTGGGGCCTGGAGGTCGGTGTACTGTCAGAGGTGTACCGCACCCTGTCGCGCAACAACGTTTGCCAGGTCGATATCGCCGACCAGTACGATCACAAGCACCAGGACCTATCGGAGGACGACGCCAGCAAGGGTCTGTCCCGGATGAGCGTGGAGATCGCCAAATCGCTGTACCGCAAACTGGCTACCGAAGGCGTGACCCTCTCCAGCGAAGACTTCCGCTCGATCAAGGCCGCCTATTACCGGATCGCCCTCGACTCTACCGAACAGTACTTTTACGATGCCAAGATCAACGGCCTGCAATATGACCGGCATATCGAGGAATGCAGTATCGAGTTGTTCGCGCAGAGCGTGATGTCGGCCGGCGAGACCTTCCTCAGCAACCCGATGGAGTCGCCGTTCATTCCCAACTGGAACCGGGTGCATGATGCCTTCCCCAACATCTGCCAGCAGCTGCTGCAGGCGGTCGCAGCGGATGCATGAAGGAGGCAAGGGCGGTCTGGATCAATAACCTGAGCAGGTGGCAGAATATGACGGACGCGCAGACCTACACTGCTGAACAGATAGCGCAACGCCTGGCGGAGGAACTGCCGCACTGGTATTACAAGAAGGGCTGGATTCGGCGTCGCTACAAGACCCATGGATGGAAGGGTACCCTGATGGTGGTCAACACGATCGGGCACCTTGCAGAGGCCGCATTCCATCACCCGGACCTCACGGTATCCTATGCTTTCGTGATCGTGAAGCTGATGACTCATTCCGCAGATGGCGTCACCAACAAGGATTTCGCCCTCGCGGGCAAGATTGAGCAGGTGATCCAGTGGCAGCCGGGGCAGGAAGGGCAAGGCCTGGAAGGCACACCTTCGGACCCGCGCCTTGCCTACATCCAATATGACTGACCGGAGCCTGCGTGCCGTGACCCGGCGCCGGTTCAACCCTGGACGCTGCTGCCGGAGGAATACTGCTGGCGCAGGCGGGTCCACTCGAACAGTCGCATCTGGACCCGCCCGTTACAGCTGTCCTGCGGATAAAGGCCGCTGGCGTCGGGCGCACCGGCAGGCATGCCGGTAAGCAGGGCGATCACCTGATCCGCATGGCTGGCTGCATATATC
>CAZCDY010000108.1:0-13557 GCA_964497145.1 uncultured Gammaproteobacteria bacterium | reverse complement strand
CGGGCTCGGGGTGCCTCCACGTGCCTCGGTTGCAGCGTTTTTCGACAGGGTTGCGCGGATTACCCGAACCGCGCTGTCGTAATGCTCCGTCACTTTGGAGATACGGGCTTCCGTGATGTAGTTGTTGTAGGCCGGGATGGCGATGGCCGCGAGGATCGCGATAATCGCCACAACGATCATGAGTTCGATAAGTGTAAAACCTGACTGCTTTTTCATTTGGACTATCTCCTGGTGTATATCTGCGGTCGCGTATGCTAACGGCCGAACGATTGCAAACTTTAGAGGCCCTGTTGCCGGTTGTTTGCGGCAACCCGGCTGCCTGTGCCAGGAGAATAAGCAGCTTGCGTGCCAATCTGTCTCTGGTTGCGGAAATTGGTGTGAAAACGGGGCGTTCATGCCGGCGTGCAGAACCCTGTTCGGGGTTTACGCCTTTGCATCCCAGACGCTCGTCTTGGTATCTGACGCCCAGTGTCACTTACTGACTTTCTGCGTCAGCCTCGTCGCCGCCTTCGTCCAGACCGAGCTTCTCGAGCCGGTAGCGCAGGGCGCGAAAACTTATACCGAGTGCCTTGGCTGCCGCGGTCCGGTTCCAGCGACTGTTTTCCAGAGCCTGCACGATGGCCTGGCGTTCGGCCTCGGCAAGGTAGGCCTCCAGCCCTTGTTCGAGTGAGCCGTTTCCCGTGGGACCGTCCTGTTGCGGCGATCTGCCCGCCAGGCCCAGGTCGTCGATCCTGATGGTGCTGTCGTCACACAGCGCGGTGGCGCGCTCGAGGGTGTTCTCGAGTTCGCGCACATTGCCCGGGAAGTCGTATTCGTAGAGTGCCTTCAGCGCCGTGCGCTCCAGCCTGGGTTTGTGGTCGCCGCTGCGCTGGGACAGCCGTTCAAGGATGTGGTCGATCATTACCGGGATGTCTTCGCGTCGCTCGCGCAGGGGCGACATCACCAGCTCGATCACATGGATGCGGTAGAACAGGTCCTGGCGAAACTCGCCGGCGGCGACCATGGCCGCAAGATCCTTGTGACTGGCGCTGATAATGCGCAGGTCGACCGCTTCCTCTACTGCCGCACCGACCGGCCGCACCGACTTTTCCTGGATCGCGCGCAACAGCTTGACCTGCATCGACAGCGGCAGGTCTGCCACCTCGTCCAGGAACAGGGTGCCGCCGTCGGCGGTCTGGAACAGTCCGGGTTTGTCGCGAACCGCGCCGGTAAAGCTGCCTTTTATGTGGCCGAAGAACTCGCTTTCCATCAGGTCCTGCGGGATGGCGCCGCAGTTGACGGCGACAAAGGGCTGGCTGGCGCGGGGGCTGCGCGCATGGATGGCGCGTGCGGCCAGTTCCTTGCCGGTGCCCGATTCACCGCTGACAAACACCGGCGCCTGGTTGCGCGCCAGCTTGTCGATCAGGCGGCGGGTCTCCTGCATCGCGGGGGATTTTCCCAGCAGCTCGCCTTCGCTGCCGGTGTCGGCCGGGGTGGGGGAGCTTTCCAGTTGCACGGCTTTTTGCACCAGGCGTCGCAGTACCGGCAGATCGACCGGCTTGGAGACGAAATCGAAGGCACCGGCCTTGAGTGCTTCGACCGCGGTTTCCATGTTGCCGTGTGCAGTGATCATCGCGATCGGCGTGTCCGGGTACTCGGCGGCGACATGTCGCACGATGTCGATGCCGCTGCCGTCCGGAAGCCGCATATCGACCAGGATCAGCCGGTAGCTCGCCGCCGCCAGCTGCTGCATGGCCTCTTGCACCGTGGCGGCCGACCGGCTGTCGATATCCATTCGCGCCAGGGTGATCTCCAGCAGTTCGCGGATGTCGGGTTCGTCATCGATGATCAGTACCAGTGGACGGTTCATAGTTTCCGGCTTCGTCTTGGGTTGGGAAAACTTAAGCGAAAGCAGCTGCCGCCGGTGGGCTGGCGCAGGTATTCGAGACGGATATGATTGGCTTCACAGAGTTGGCGGGCGATATACAGACCCAGACCGGTCCCTTCGTTGCGCGTGGTGAAGAACGGCTCGAACAGGTTCGATTCCGCCTGTTTCGGAATGCCCGGGCCATTGTCGCGCAGTTCCAGGAAGGGCCCCCCCGATTCGTGCGTTATACCGCCTACCAGGCGGATGTTCAGCAGATCGAGTGCGCGGTCAAAGTGGTGCGCGGCGTTGTCGCACAGGACGTCGATGATCTGGCGCAGTTGGCCGGGATCGGCGAATACCGTCGTGCCTTCGGGTTCCGTCTGTGTCTGCAGCTGCCTGGCGGAGAGCTGGTGCGTTCTGCGAATTTCTTCGGCCTGTTGTTCGAGCCAGGGTGCCAGCACCAGGGGTTTGGCGTGCGGGTTGTCCTGGCGCGACAGCTTGAGGATGTTCTCGACCACCTCGTTTACCCGGCGGGAGTTGTGCTGGATGATCTCGATCATGCGTCTATCCGTAGCCGGCAGCTGGGAGGATTCATCCAGCAGTTGCGACGCGTGACTGATGGCGCCGAGCGGGTTGCGGATTTCGTGGGCGATGCCCGCGGTGAGCCGGCCCAGAGAGGCCAGCTTCAGCTGTTGTGCCTGCGCCGTCAGCTGGGCGGTGTCCTCCAGCACGATCAGTGTGGTCGGGTTTTCCGTATCGCCCATCGGGGTGAAGGCGGCGCGCAGGTCGCGCCCGCCCGAAGTCGCGCGAAAATCGGGCCGGGCTCGGGCGGGGTCCTTCAGCCAGGCGCGAAATTGCCGGGCGAGTGGGGGTGCGCATTCCTCCAGCGGGTAGTGACGCATGGCGACGGGCATGCCGAGCAGTACCCACGCGGTCTCATTCATGACCTGGATGGTCTCGACGTCGTCAATCACCAGGATTCCGGCACGCATCTGTTGAATGACGAAATCGTTCAGTTGAGCCAGATTGGCCAGGTCCGACCCGCGTTGGCTGGCGAGCTGCTCGCTCTCGGCCGCACGCGTGCCCAGACGGTGGGCGAGGAGCGCGAGGGCGAAGAATGAGATGCCGAGCAGGCCGGCCTGGGTATAAGCGGTCTCTGTGAAGGCCGCGGTCATCTGCGAGTAGATGCGTTCGGCCAGCACGGTCAGCGAGGCGATGGCGGCGAACAGCAGTGCGGTGCGTCCGACCAGGCTGAGACTGCCGAGGGCAATGGATACCGCGATCAGCATGCCGAGACCGGACTGCACCCCGCCGCTGGCATGCATCATCACGGTTATCAGGACGATATCCACGAAAATTGCCAGCTGGGCCTGCTTTTCGTCGTCGCCGGCCCGGCGTAGATACACGATCAGGGCGGCAATGGCGAGACCGAGATAGAGATGAACCGAGATGGTAAACACCTGGGGCAGATAGGTCCCCAGGGGGCCGCGGCCTATACCGAAGTAGGCCAGCAGCAGTGCGACGCCGAGCGCCACGCGGTATATAAGGTAGAGGCGGAGTTGGGTGGCCTCGCCGACAATTTCGTCTGTGGGCGGTCCTCTCTGGGGGCTTGCCTGCTGCACGCTCGCTTTCACTATTCCTCGACACGCCTCTGACGCCGGCTGTGCATCCTCTGCGACGGGTAATACTCAGCAGTGATTTGTCTTTTTGCGCTTCCAGTCGTTCTGAACCAGAATGCACGGATTCGACGCTGCATGGAATCAGACCGTGAACCTACACGAATTTCAGTCCAAAAAGCTATTTGCCGGTTACGGAATACCCGTGCCCTTCGGCCATGCGGTGCAAACTGCGAGAGAGGCGCGCAGTGCCGCTGAAGACATGGGCGGCGACAGATGGATCGTGAAGGCCCAGGCACACACCGGCGGCCGTGGTAAGGCGGGCGGGGTGGTTCTGGTAAATTCCGTCGACCAGGTCGAGAGTGAATCCGAACGGATTCTGGCGGATCGGATCGTCACCAAGCAGACCGGCGCGGAAGGGCTCCCGGTCAGCTACATCCTGGTCGAGGAGCCGACCGATATCGCCGAGGAACTCTATATCAGCGCCCTGGTCGATCGTGAGACCCGCCGGGTGCTGGTGATGGCGTCACGCGCAGGTGGCATGAATATCGAGGAGGTGGCGGCCGAGACGCCCGAAAAGATCATCACCGCCCTGATCGATCCCGCCGCAGGCGTGCAACCCTATCAGGCGCGGCGGCTGGGGTTTGCCTTGGGTTTCAACGGCGACCAGGTCAAGCAGTTCCAGAAGATCCTGTTCGGGCTGATCAGGCTGTTCCATAGTGAAGATGCCAGCCTGGTCGAGATCAATCCGCTGGTGGTGACGCCGCACGGCGACCTGCTGGCCCTGGACGCGAAGATCAATCTCGACAGCAATGCGCTGTATCGGCACAAGGACCTGCTGGCGATGCGTGACATCAGTCAGGAGGACCCGCGCGAGGCGGCGGCGGCCGAACACGATCTGAACTACATCACCCTCGACGGCAATATCGGTTGCATGGTCAATGGTGCGGGACTGGCGATGGCCACCATGGATCTGGTGCAGCTGCACGGCGGTGCGCCGGCCAATTTTCTCGACGTCGGCGGCGGTACCACCGCGGAACGGGTGGCCGAGGCGTTCAAGATCATCCTGTCGGATGACAAGGTGAAGGCGGTGCTGGTCAATATCTTCGGCGGCATTGTGCGCTGCGATCTGATTGCCCAGGGCATCATTTCGGCGGTACGCGAGGTGGGGATCGAGGTGCCGGTGGTCATCCGCCTGGAAGGCACCAACGCCGAACAGGGTCTGAAGCTGCTGGACGAGAGCGGCCTGGCACTGGAGACTGCATCCGATCTGACCGAGGCCGCCGAGAAGGTCGTCTCGGCGGCCGCATGATCGTCGGACACCCAGGACGCAGAGAACACGGAGTGGCACCGGGTGCGCAGAATTTGGTGAATGCCTGTGGCTGCTCGGCGGGCGATGCTGGTCTGGCGGAGTTTTCTCAGCTCTGCACGCTGCGTTCTCCGCGTTCTTTCGCGTACCCTGCGTCTTACTAACGAATCTGGAAAAGAATCGATGAGCATACTGATCGACAAGAACACCAAGGTCATCTGCCAGGGTTTCACCGGCAAGCAGGGTACCTTCCATTCTGAGCAGGCGATCGCCTACGGAACCCAACTGGTCGGCGGCGTCACGCCCGGGAAGGGCGGGCAGAGCCATCTGGATCGGCCGGTCTTTGATACCGTGCACGATGCGGTGGCCGAGACGGGTGCGGATGCCAGCATGATCTACGTGCCCGCGGCTTTCGCGGCGGACGCGATCCTGGAGGCGGCCGATGCCGGTATCAAAGTGGTGGTCTGTATCACCGAGGGTATCCCGGTGCTGGATATGCTCAAGGTGCGTGCGGCGCTGGCCGGCAGTGATGTCCGCGTGGTCGGGCCGAACTGTCCCGGTGTCATTACCCCGGACGAGTGCAAGATCGGCATCATGCCCGGCGCCATCCACCAGGCCGGCAAGATCGGCATCGTGTCGCGTTCCGGTACCCTGACCTACGAGGCGGTATTTCAGACCTCGGCCCAGGGACTGGGGCAGAGTACCTGTGTCGGCATCGGTGGCGATCCGATCCATGGCATGAGCTTTATCGATTGCCTGGAACTGTTTCAGCAAGACCCCCGGACCGAGGGTATCGTCATGGTCGGCGAGATCGGCGGCAGCGCCGAAGAGGATGCGGCTGAGTTCATTGCCGACAATGTCAGCAAGCCGGTGGTGGCCTACATCGCCGGAGTGACGGCACCGGCCGGCAAGCGCATGGGGCACGCCGGGGCTATCATCAGCGGTGGCAAAGGAACGGCGGACGGCAAGTTTGCCGCACTCGAGGCGGCCAAGGTCGCGACCGTGCGTTCGCCCGCGCAGATCGGTGCGCGGATGGCGGAACTATTGGGCTGAGTCAGACTGCATATACGGGGATTGTTGCGCGCGGATTGTGTTTGCCGGCCGGCCGGTGGGTGCTTTGTACGACATGCTGCAACCGACAGCCCCTGTATTGGTGCCCATCCGTGAACGCCCCCTCCGATTTTTTCTTCGCCTTGGTGTAACCTTAAGCGCGTTTTCCGTGCGGCGGCACCCGTGCCGGCCATGATCCTCAGGAGACTCGTTCAATTTGACAACCGTTGCACTTGCACAACTGAACCTGTTGGTCGGTGACATCGCGGGCAATGCCCGGCGTGTCATCGATTGTGCCGCGCGCCTGCATGGCAGCGCCGACATCATCGTGTTTCCCGAACTGACGCTGACCGGGTATCCGCCCGAAGACCTTTTGCTGCGTCGCGATTGCGATAAGCGCGTTGCGGAGGCTCTGCAGGGGATTGCCCGCGCAGCGGTTGGCGTGACCCTGGTGATCGGCTATCCCGCGATGCGCGACGGCGTTCGCTACAACGCCGCCGGTGTGCTGCGTGACGGCGTGGTTGACGCCGAGTACCGAAAGATGCAGTTGCCGAACTACAGCGTGTTCGACGAACGCCGTTATTTCGAACCGGGCGCCAACGCCGTGGTCTTCAGCCAGGGTGGGGTAAGGTTCGGGGTTACGATCTGCGAAGATATCTGGTTTGACGCACCGGTGCAGCGTGCAGCCTCGGCTGGCGCCCAGGTCTTGTTGAATCTCAATGCCTCACCCTTCCACCAGGGCAAGGCGGCCGAACGCGAGGCCCTGGTGGCCGAGCGCGCGGCGGCCTTTGGCGTCTCCGTGGTGTATGTCAATCTGGTCGGTGGCCAGGATGAGCTGGTATTCGACGGCGGTTCTTTCGTCGTGGATCGCGAGGGCACGGTCCGGCACAGGGCTGTATTTTTTGAAGAGAGCGAGACCCTGGTGACCCTCAAAGACGGGCTGCCGCAGCCCGGCGGGTTGCGGCCGTTCGAGGATGAAGAGGCTCAGGTTTACCATGCCCTGGTCCAGGGAACCCGGGACTATGTGACCAAGAATGGCTTCAGCTCCGTGGTATTGGGTATTTCCGGCGGCATCGATTCGGCCCTGACCCTGGCGATCGCGGCAGATGCATTGGGTGCGGAGAACGTGGAAGCCGTTTCGATGCCTTCACGTTACACGGCCGATATCAGCAACCAGGACGCCGCCCGACAGGCGCAGTTGATGGGGGTGGCCTACCATTCGATACCGATCGAGCCGGCTTTCACTGCCTTTCTCGACATGCTGTCGGAAACCTTTGCGGGCACCGAACCTGATATCACCGAGGAGAATATTCAGGCACGCTGTCGAGGCGTCATCCTGATGGCGATCAGCAACAAACGCGGGCGGATGCTGCTGACCACCGGCAACAAGAGCGAGATGTCGGTGGGTTATGCCACCCTATACGGCGATATGGCGGGCGGTTTTGCCCCCCTGAAAGATGTGCCGAAACTACTGGTGTTCCGTCTCGCACGCTGGCGCAATCGTGATGCGGAGGTGATTCCGCAGAGGGTCATCGACCGCCCGCCATCGGCCGAGCTGCGGCCCGACCAGAAGGATTCAGACAGTCTGCCCGACTACGAGATCCTGGACTCCATTCTGGCCATGTATGTGGAGCAGGATGATTGCGTTGACGCGATCGTCGCGGCCGGATACGACCGCGCTGTGGTTGAGCGCGTCACCCGCCTGGTCGACCGTAACGAATACAAGCGCCGCCAGGCGCCGCCCGGGGTTAAGATAACGAAACGTGCCTACGGACGGGATCGCCGTTATCCCATCGTCAACGGGTTCTGAATTAAACTACCGCGCTTAGGCATCAATGCCGGCAAGAGCAATGTTTTGGGGGAGTGAGTCATGAAAAAGATCGAGGCCATAATCAAGCCGTTTAAGCTGGATGACGTACGTGAAAGCCTGTCGAGTATCGGTGTTACCGGTATGACCGCGAGTGAGGTGAAGGGGTTCGGGCGGCAGAAGGGACACACCGAGCTGTACCGTGGGGCCGAGTACGTGGTCGACTTCCTGCCCAAGCTGAAGATCGATGTGGTGATCAGTGATGACCAGGTCGACGCATGCATCGAGGCGATCACCAGCGCTGCTCGCACCGGCAAGATCGGTGATGGCAAGATTTTCGTGTCCAGCGTGGAGAAGGTCGTCCGTATCCGCACCGGAGAACAGGACGACGAGGCAATCTGATCCTGCAGGGCGGGCAACGTCATGAAGACCCCGTCGCTCGGGGTCTTTTCATCTGCAGACTGCGCAACGGCCGAATGGCTACGAACTGCCCTCAGTCCTTTTCCAGTTCGAAGAAATCCCAGACTTCCTGGGTGAACGGCTTGTCCAGGACCTCCTGCGGATCATCAATCAGGGCCCCGGTGTCTTCGTTCAGGGCGAGAACCCGTTGGGTGTCCTGTGCCAGGTCGTCCATACCCAATTCAAGGTAGGCCGCGATCATCAGCTGTAATGCGTCGCGCAGCGCTGGCGTGCGCTGATAGTTCTGGACCACATACTCCGCGCGGTTGGCGGCAGCCAGAAAGGCACCGCGACGCATGTAAAAGTCTGCGACTCTGACTTCATGGCGTGCGAGGTTGTTGCGCAGATGCAGCATGTGGCGGATGGAATCCTCGGCATATTCGCTGTCCGGGAACAGGCGGACGACCTCGCTGAAGTCTTTGTACGACTCAAGCGCCGCGCCTGGGTCACGCTGCGCAGTATCGGTCGGCACGAAGCGGTCGAGAAAACTGCGGGTGCGGGTGAAATTGATCAGACCGCGCAGGTAGTAGGCGTAGGCCGTTGCCGGATGTCCGGGATGAAGCTTGATGAAGCGGTCGGCGGCGGCGAGCGCCGATTCGTGCTCGTCGTATCGATAGTAGGCATAGGCGACGTTGAGCTGGGACTGGTGGGCGTATTTGCCGAACGGATAGCGCGACTCCAGGATCTCGTAGTACTTGATCGCCTTTTCCCAGTTGTCGCTGTTCATCTCGGAAGTCGCTTCCGTGTAGAGTTTCTGTTGGCTCCAGCCAAGTGTTTCGTCTTTCTCCTCGAACACCGAGCAGGCAGAGAGAAACAGGGCAAAAAGCAAAATTGGCCAAGCGGTGCGCGACATGGGTGATAATCCGGATTCTCGAAACTCAGCGGCGATTATACCGGAAGCAACTTGACGGATCAGAAACAGGAAGAAACTCTCCTCGAGGCGACGGTCGGAGCCGATCTGGCCGGCGCGCGGCTGGATCAGGCCCTGGCAGGCCTGTTTTCCGATTATTCGCGCAGCCGGCTGCAGGCCTGGACCCGCGAGGGACGGGTGAGCGTCAATGGCGAGCAGCGGCGACCGCGTGACAAGGTCGCCATGGACGACCGTCTGCAGCTGCGTGCGGTGGCCGAGGATCAGGTGCGCTGCGAGCCACAGGATATTCCGTTGCGGATCGTTTTTGAGGATGCGGACCTGCTGGTGGTCAACAAACCCGCGGGACTGGTGGTACACCCGGCCGCCGGCAACCCCGACGGGACTTTGCAGAACGGTCTGCTCTACCATGACCCGGCACTGATCGAGTTACCGCGTGCCGGTATTGTGCACCGGCTCGACAAGGACACGACGGGTCTGATGGTGATAGGGCGCAGCCAGGCCGCCTACAAACGCCTGGTCGAGGCAATTGCCGCGCGCGAGGTCAAACGCGAATATCGGGCGTTGGTGATCGGCGGCATGCCGGCCGGCGGGACCATCGACATGCCGATCGGCCGGCACCCGACCCAACGCACGCGGATGGCGGTCAACCCGATGGGCAAGCCCTCGGTCACGCACTTCCGCGTGCTCGAACATTTTCGTGGTCACACCCTGCTCAAGGTGATCCTGGAGACAGGTCGTACCCACCAGATCCGGGTTCATATGGCGCATCTGCGCCACCCCATCTTCGGTGACCAGGTGTACGGTGGCCGGCTGCATCTGCCGGGCGGGGCCTCCGAGGAGTTGAAACAGGTCTTGCGCGGATTCAGGCGTCAGGCGCTGCACGCCAAGCGGCTACAGTTGCAGCATCCGATCAGCGGCAGGCCGATGCGTTTCGAGTGTGCCATCCCGGCCGACATGCGGGCGGTGATCGATGCGCTTGCCGCGGACGCGAATATCCATTGGCAGGACCAAGATCACGAAGACTATGCAGGCTTCGACGATTACGATGGTTTCGATGAATACGGCGAAGACGAAGATTGAGTGTATCCGGCCGCAATGGCCCGCGCCCTCCGCAGTCAGGGCCTGCACCACGACCCGTATCGGCGGTGTCAGCCGGGGGCCCTGGGCCGGTCTCAACCTCGGCGGGCATGTCGATGATGACCCCCGGGCGGTGGCCGAAAACCGCGCCCGATTATCTGATCAGCTTGGGTTGCCGGGCGAGCCGCAGTGGCTTAGCCAGGTGCATGGAGCGCAGGTTTGTCTGCCCGGCCGGCCGCTGGACTGTGCGGATGCCTGTTTCGATGACCGGCCCGGGCGCGTGTGCGCGGTATTGACTGCCGATTGCCTGCCGGTCCTGTTCTGCAACGCCGCCGGTACCCGTGTTGCCGCTGCCCACGCCGGTTGGCGTGGGCTTCTGGCAGGGGTTCTGGAACAGACAGCGGCGGCGTTCGAGGATCCGCCGCAACGTCTTATGGCCTGGTTCGGTCCGGCGATCGGACCGCAGGCCTTCGAGGTGGGTGATGAGGTGCGTGCCGAATTCGCCGCCGAATCCACCGCCAGCGCGAGACACTTCCGGCCCCATGGTGCCGGCCATTGGCTGGCCGATCTGTATGGACTGGCGCGCGACCGCCTCGCCAGCGTCGGTATCGACCAGGTCAGTGGAGGCGGGCTGTGTACCTTAAGCGACCCGGCACGCTTCTTTTCCTATCGCCGCGATGGCGTTACCGGCAGAATGGCCAGCCTGATCTGGCTGACACCCTGAAAGACGCGAGAGAATCATCATGACAACTCATTGGTACATGCTCACGCTCATTGGCGAAGACAAACCTGGGATCGTTGCGGCGATTACCAAGGCATTGTTTGCATTCGGCCTCAACCTCGGCGAGACCTCGATGCTGCGCCTGGGCGGAAACTTCACCGTGATGATGATGGTATCCGGAGATCACGAGGAGTCGGCGTTGCGTGAGCGGCTCAAGCCGGTCATCGAGGCGCAGGGGATGTGTCTGAACATCGATCCGATCCAGGCCCATCTGCATGAGCACCTGCTGCCGAACATCCAGGTCACCGTCACCGGTGCCGACCGTGCCGGCATCGTTGCCCAGGTGACGGCCGCGCTGGCCGAGGCCGGCTTCAATATCCTGGATCTCGAGTCCGATGTGGCCGGCACTGCAGAGAGGCCTGTTTACATCATGCAGATTGCAGGGGTTGCCGACGTCCCGGTTGAGACCATCGAACGCGCGCTCGAGCCGCTGCGCGAGGATGGCGTGGATGTGAACGTGAGTGCGATTGAAACCTATATCGGTTGAGGCAGAGCGTGGCTATTCTGGAGATACTGACCCTGCCTGACGATGCCCTGAAACAGGTTTCAGAGCCGGTGACCGCGTTTGATGACGAACTGCGAGCCTTCATTGCGGACCTGGAAGAGACGCGGGCGAATGGACCGGCGGCGGTCGGTATAGCAGCCCCTCAGGTGGGCTATTTCAAACGGGTGGTGATCCTGGATTGTTCGGGCACGCGCAAACCGGTGCCCAATCATGGACACCTGATCCTGGTCAATCCGGAGATAACCCATTGGGAGGGTTACGAGATGGGCAGGGAGGGCTGTCTCTCGGTGCCTGACTATACGGGCAACGTGATCCGGGCCACACGCATCCATCTCACAGCGAATGATCCCGATGGCGAACCTCTTGAGTTCGACATGGAGGGTTACGAGGCGCGCGCCGCACAGCATGAGATCGATCATCTCGACGGCATGCTGTTCGTCGACCGCGTCGTCAGTCGGCGCACAGACCTTTTCAAACGCAAGGTGTACCAGAAGGGTGGCGGAAGCAAGGCGGGCTAGCGAGTTTCTACGGTCCGACAGTTTCAGCTGTCCGTGCCGATACACGGGGAAGCGCAGAAGGGTGGGCCCGAAACCACCCTCGCAAGGGTCACCGCGGGAACGGGTCCCGCTCGCTCCGGTTTGAATATGCAGAGATTTCTGGGAATCAGTATTTCGTTTTGTCGGCTCTGCAGGCCTGGTGAACGACTGGCGCCTGTTCACGCGATGACTTTCTCGTCTCTAGCTGCAATATTGCACCAATAAGAAGGGCAAAGCCCGTGTAGTTCGATAAAATTCAGTTGCTTACGCTGAAAACGAACCGGACTTTGCCCATGACAGAATGTACCCAAGAGTCGTTTGCCTTTCCACCCTGTCAACGCCGCCGCGTTGAAGCCCAGTTCGACGGTGGTGACATCACCAGCGATGGCGGCGTGCTGTTGCTGCAACAGGTCGATCAGCGGTTGGGGTTGAGCCGCGCGATGGCCAGCGTCATCAATGATTCCCGCCGGCAGGCAAGTTGCCAACACGATTTGCTGAGTCTGTTACGCCAGCGCTTATATGGCTTGGCCCTGGGCTACGAAGATCTCAATGACCACCAAACGTTGCGAAATGATCTGGCCTTGCAGACAGCTGTCAAACGCGACACGGAACTGGCCAGTGCCTCGACACTATGCCGTTGGGAGAATCGCGCGGATCGCGCGACGGCTTGGCGTCTCCACCAGGTCTTGATCGATCAATTCATCGCCTCGTTTCGTCGCCCACCCAAACGCCTGATCTTGGATTTTGATGCAACCGATGATGCCGTTCATGGCCAGCAGGAAGGTCGCTTTTTCCACGGCTATTACGACCACTATTGTTTCCTGCCGCTGTATGTCTTCTGCGGAAAGCAACTGCTGGTCAGTTACCTGCGACCCAGCAAGATCGATGGAGCCAAGCATGCCTGGGCCATCCTTTCCCTACTGGTCAAACGCCTGCGCCAGACATGGCCGAAGGTCCGCATCCTCTTGCGGGCAGACTCAGGCTTCTGCCGCCGGAAGATGCTGCACTGGTGCGAACGCCACGGTGTCGATTACCTCGTCGGTATCGCACGCAATGACCGCCTCGCCGCACAGGCAAAGGCCTTTATTGATAAGGCCGAGCAACGTTTCCAGCGAACAGGGCAAAAGCAGCGTCGCTTCCACGAGATGTATTACGCGGCCGGCACCTGGGACAAACGCCGGCGCATCATCGTCAAAGCCGAACATACGGCACAGGGCAGCAATCCTCGCTACCTGGTGACCAATCTCAAGGCACAACCCAAATACTTGTACGATCAAGTCTACTGCGCCCGTGGCGAAGCTGAGAATCGCATCAAAGAACAACAGCTGGATTTGTTTGCTGATCGCACCAGCTGTCATGCGTGGTGGCCGAACCAATTCCGCTTGCTCTTATCCAGTCTGGCCTACACGCTGCTGGAAGCGCTTCGACGTCTGGGACTTGATGGCACCGAACTGGCTAACGCCTATGTCGGTACGATCCGATTGAAGCTGTTGAAAATCGGCGCGGTGATTACTCGCAACACCCGCCGGATCCGCTTTCTGCTATCGAGCGCATATCCCTATCAGGATCTCTTCGCGCTGGTTACGGCCAAACTACAACCAACGTAACTCTCGGCCACGGCCCAAGTGTCGCGATGCGGGCCGTCCGCAGGACTCCTCATGCATGGGCGCCAGAAAAACAGCCTCGAAGCATCGGTTCGG
>CAZCDY010000107.1:0-13663 GCA_964497145.1 uncultured Gammaproteobacteria bacterium | reverse complement strand
CAAGTCTTTCCGCAGTAGTGATCACAAGACACAAGGAGATTTCGAATATGCGCAGTAATGCAATGCGGGTTTGTGCATTGGCCCTTTGCCTCAGCATCGGCTCATCGGCCCTGGCCGAGGAACAGGTGGAGCCGCAGACCCTGGTCAAAGTCGATGACTTTGCAGTCACCAACCTGCACTTCGCGCTGTTTGCCAGCCAGACCGGGCGCAACCCGAAAGACGCTCAGGGACAGATAAGCCTGCTGAACGAACTGGTGAACAACGTCATGGTCGCCAACTCAGCACAGGGCCGGGAACTGGCAAACGACCCCGAGGTGGCAGCCGCGCTCGAGGTGGCACGTGTGCGCCTGATTGCCCAGGCCTTTATCCGTACCCAACTCGACGACAACCCGGTTGACGAGAAGCGCCTGCGGGAGCTGTACGATGCTGAATACGCTCAACCGAGCCACGAGTACAAGGCCCGCCACATCCTGCTGGAGAACGAGGAAGACGCCAAGGCGGTTATCGTAGAACTGGACGGCGGCGCAGACTTCGCGACCCTGGCATCCGATCGCTCAACGGGACCGAGCAAGTCAGATGGCGGAAACCTGGGCTGGTTCGAGGCCGATCAGATGGTCAGCGAATTTTCCGAAGCAACCGTACAACTGGCTGACGGTGCTTACAGCAAGGCGCCGGTCAAGACCAGGTTCGGCTGGCACGTCATCCTGCGCGAGGAGAGCCGCGAGGCCCCGCCGCCCGAATTCGAATCGATGAAGCCCCAGCTCGAAAAAGAGATCCAGCAGCAACAGATCGCCGAGGCAATCAATGCGATCCGTGATAAGACCCGCATAGAGGTGCAGGAGCCGGAAAAACAGGATTGACGTCGAAAGAACAGCCCACTGGAACTGGTGGGCTGTTCGAGCCTGGCCGGCGTGGTCTGTCGGTCGTTCAGTCCTCGGTTTTTTTGTCCTGCCTGGCGAGCTTTCCTATCGGCACGACCCGGGCGGCAGCCTGCTCATCGGTGTAATGCGGCCGCTCCTGCACAGCACCGGCCGCATCGGCCAACTCGCGCTCTCGCAGCGAGATCAAACCGAGGCATTGGCGCACATCCTGGATCGTCTGATCGCTCAGCGGGTGCTTCATGGCACGACTGGGCGGCGTCGTATCCTTGATGATCTGTGCCAGCACCTTGCGCATCACCACCAGGATTTCACGTTCTTTTTTGCTTGTGTCGGTCATCGCAATCCGGACTCCATTGTTTCCAGTCACCAGGGGGCCCTTGGGTGATTCTGGAGGCTTTCACAACACGGCATGAATTCACCGTCGCGCGACCTGGGCACATGTGCACGGACGCGGGCGTGACACCTCGCAGCGGAGACACCACGCGGACTCCCTTCGGGAGACGCGAATTCACGATTTGTATATAAGAGATACAGCATACCCGAATCCGCCCGGTGCCAACCACGACAGCTATAGGCCAATCCGGGGTTTCAGCGGTGTGCGTCGCCGCGAATGCGGCTACTTGAAAATGGCGTCTATCGAGAAGCCGTCCTGCTCAAGGATCCCACGCAGGCGTTTGAGCGCGTCCATCTGGATCTGCCGAACCCTTTCACGTGTCACGCCCAGCTCATTCGCCACCTGCTCGAGAGTCGAATTCTCGTAGCCGTGCAAACCAAACCGACGCTCGACCACCTCGCGCTGTTTGTCGTTCAGCTTCGCCAGCCAGTCGTCGAGATGACCCGATAGATTGTCCGCCTGGATATGCTCCGTCGGGTCCATTGCATTCTCGTCGGCAATGGTGTCGAGCAGCGGTTTATCCGCATCTTTTCCATACGGGGTATCGACTGAGGTGACACGCTCATTCAGCCCGAGCATACGTTTCACCTCGCCAATCGGACGATCGAGCAGATCGGCAATCTCCTCTGCCGTCGGTTCATGATCGAGTTTCTGAGTCAACTGGCGTGCCGCGCGCAGATAGACGTTGATTTCCTTGACCACGTGTATGGGCAGACGGATGGTGCGCGTCTGATTCATTATCGCGCGCTCGATGGTCTGGCGAATCCACCAGGTTGCGTACGTGGAAAACCGGAAACCCCGCTCCGGATCAAATTTTTCCACCGCCCGGATCAGGCCGAGGTTACCTTCTTCGATCAGGTCGAGCAGGGCCAGACCACGGTTCATGTAACGACGCGCAATCTTCACCACCAGGCGCAGATTACACTCGATCATACGGCGTCTTGCGGCCGCATCCCCCTTCTGCGCAAGGCGCGCATAGTAGACCTCTTCCTCGGCGGTCAGCAGCTTGGAGAACCCGATCTCATTGAGGTACAGGCGGGTCGCGTCGAGTTGACTGTCGGGAACATCGCCGGCAACGAACTTTTTCTCACCGTCGTCGGCAACGGCGATTTTCTTCGGTTTATCGTCTATTTCGGCGGTATCGGCATCGACCTCCGCATCGACGTCAATGTCGATATCCTTATCACCATCGACCGCCTGGATGTCCTCAACGACGTCCGCATCGACTCCGTCACGCTTTGCGGGCATGCCCCCTCCATCACTCTGTGACCACACCGATAAGCGCGCAGCAACTCTCTGAAGCATCAGCGACGCGGCAAGAGCCGCACGGGATCAACAGGTTTACCGTCGCGTCTTATCTCAAAGTGCAGTATCGGGTCACCGTTGTTCGCGGTCCCCATCTCTGCAATCTTTTTTCCTTTGGTGACCTGATCGCCTTCTTTGACCAGAATCTTTCTGTTGTGCCCATAGGCACTCAGATAGTTATCATTATGCTTAACGATGATAAGCCTCCCGTAGCCAATCAGTCCACTACCGCTGTAGACGACCCTGCCGCTCTCTGCGGCCAGAATAGATTTCCCACCGTACCCGGCAATCTTGATGCCCTTGCGCAACGGGTCTCCGGCCTTGAAGCTGGAGACGATCCTGCCCGTAACCGGCCAACGCCATGCGAGTTTCTTGCTTGCTACAGGCTGCTTCTTGGCAGGCCTTGGCACAGGCCTGGTAGCAGGCTTGCTCTCAGCCCTTGCACGCGGCTTGGGTTTCGCTGCGGGCGTCGTACTTGTAGCGGGTTTTGGCGCCGGCGGAGGTTTTCGGCTTGTTGCCGGCGGCTTGAGGCGCAGGGTCTGACCGGCATAGATGCGGTAGGGGTAGCGGATGCCGTTCCATTGTGCGATCAGGCGGTAGTCCACGCCCTTCTGCCAGGCTATGCCATAAAGCGTGTCGCCACGCTGCACACGATAATGATCGGCACGGATGAGCCTGCGTGGCGATTTGGACGAGACCGTCCCATGTCCGCGTGATTCGACCGGCGCCTGCCAGGTGGAGGTGCAGCCGGCCAGGCCGACAGCGACAAGAACCAGACCACAGAGCAAAGCTGTCCGCCCCTCGCGGGGGAACAGCCGGCTGCGTAACTGGATCCGGAAGTTGTTCTGCTTCAAGACTTCCGCTTCTTCACCCTGCTCAATCAGAACCTGTAAACCAGGACTATGATGACCCCGGCCGCTACCGTCAACCAGCCCAGCCAGTCGATCCAGCGATGCAGTTTTTCCTCCACTGCCTCTCCACCCCAGGCCATCAGCATGGCCACGAGGTAGAAACGTGCACCGCGGCCAATGAAAGAGGCCAGCACGAACGGCAGGAAAGCCATGCTCAGGACGCCGGCCGTGATCGTGAATATCTTGTACGGGATCGGCGAAAACCCGGCGGCCAGAATCGCCAGAAAACCCCATTCGCCGAACCAATGCTGCGCATGTGCGAAAGGATCTGCGTAGCGGCCCTCCTGCACCCAGGGCGCAATCAGTTCAAATCCATACATCCCTATCAGGTAACCGAATATTCCCCCGAGCACCGAGGTCAGCGTCGTCAGGGTTCCGAACCAGAGCGCCCGCTTGGGTTGTGCCATGCTCATCGGCGCCAGCATGACGTCGGGCGGGATCGGAAAAAATGAAGATTCGGCGAAACTCAGCCCCCCGAGATACCAGGGTGCACGCGGATGGCGCGCCCAGCGCATGGCCTTTTCATACAGCGGCGAAAACAGTTTCACTCAGATCACCCCGCCGAGCAGTGGGACGAAGCTGACGCGCTCGAGCATTTCGTGCTCGTAACCATCGGCCGTCCGTGTCACGCGCACCAGTACCTGTTCCTCGCGCCCTCCGATCGGCAACACCATGCGTCCCCCCAGTCGCAACTGCTCGACCAGCGCCAGGGGGATTCCCTCCGGTGCCGCGGTCACTATGATCCCGTCGAATGGCGCATACTCGGGCAGTCCGATCCCGCCGTCCGTGTACTTGGTGATCACATTGCGAATCTTCAGACCCCGAAACCGCCGCCGTGCCTGGTCGAGCAGGACCTGGATACGCTCTGTGGTGTAGATCCTTCTTACCAGTGGTGCCAGCACCGCGGTCTGATAGCCGGACCCGGTACCGACCTCGAGCACATACTCCAACGGCCCACCCTCGAGCAGAACCTCCGTCATGCGCGCAACGATGTATGGCTGAGAAATCGTCTGACCCTTACCGATCGGCAGGGCGGTATCTTCATAGGCGCGGCTCGCGAGCGCTTCATCCACGAACAAATGGCGCGGCGTATTGCGCATGCGATCGAGGACCTGATGGTTACGAATGCCGTCATCACGGAGACGCTGGATAAGCCGCTCGCGCGTGCGCTGAGAGGTCATCCCAATACCAAGCCCCACCGGAGTCATTGCACCTCCTTCAGCCAGGCAGCCAGATCCGGCAGCGCCTGATGGCGTGTCAGATCCACCTGAAGCGGGGTGATCGAGACGAAACCGTTGCGCACGGCATAAAAATCCGTGCCGGGCCCCGCATCCTGCTCCGCCCCGGCCGGTCCCACCCAGTAGATCGGGCGGCCGCGCGGGTCTTCGGACTTCACCACAGGTTCGGCCTTGTGACGATGCCCCAGGCGAGTCGCGACCATGCCCTGCAATTCCTCATAGGGCAGATCCGGCACATTCACGTTGAGGATCGAATCGGATGCGATCGGCTGCCGGAACAATCGCTGGATCAGCCCGGCCGCCACCCGCGCCCCGCTCTCGAAATGACGCGGGCTGTGCGACGACATGGATACCGCGATCGCCGGATAACCCAGAAAGCGCCCCTCGGTGGCGGCTGCCACGGTGCCCGAATAGAGCACGTCGTCGCCCATATTGGCTCCGGCATTGATGCCCGAGACGACCATATCGGGCTCGGTCTCGAGCAGACCTGTGATTGCCAGATGCACACAATCGGTCGGCGTACCTTCGACGCGTATAAACCCGTTGTCGGTCTGCCGCGCACGTATGGGCTGCTCGAGCGTGAGCGAATTGCTGGCACCACTGCGATCGCGGTCCGGCGCAACCACCACGGTATCCGCCATCGCGCTGATTGCGTCATACAGGGCCTTCAGGCCCTGGGCCTGGTAGCCGTCGTCGTTACTGAGCAGAATCTGCATACCGTCCCGGGTTTCGGCCGGTCCGTCACACCGGGCCGACTATGAGGCGGCAAATGATACTGCAAACCGTACATCTCCTCATCTTGAACTGCGCCGGGGAACCCGCTTCAATCCAACCCATGGGCAACGCCGACGAAGACAGCAACAACGAAGACGAGACCGCTTTCCGTGAGGCCATGGAAGGCGTCGAGCCGATTGAGGATCAGCGCGTCGATCCGTATCGCAAAAAACGCCGCCCCGTTCCGGTGGACATACCCGTCGGGGACGAAGACCAAGACGATTTCAAGGACATGGCAATCGAGACTGGCGACTTTATCGAATTCCGCCGCCCCGGCATCCAGAACCGTCTGTTCCGTGATCTTCAACGCGGCGTGATCGAGGCCGAGGGCACGCTCGACCTGCATGGCCTGCGGGTACGCGAGGCCAAACCCGCGCTTGCCCGATTCCTCAATCACAGTCTCGCGACCGGACGACGCTGCGTCAGGATCATTCACGGCAAGGGCCGTGGCTCGGGCGCGCAGCAGCCGGTACTGAAACAGAAGGCCAACCAGTGGTTGCGCCAGAAAGAGGAGGTACTCGCCTTCGTGACTGCGCCGCGCTGGGATGGCGGCACCGGCGCTGTATACGTGCTGCTGTCCGGCAAATATCGCAGGCATTTCTGAGCGGCACATTACATGGAGGTGAACGCGCTTATTGAGGCTCGCATGATCGTGAAGGGCATTTGATTGATTTCCGGCCTCCGCATTCGGAGTTGCAGTTTGTCCCGTTTCCGGCTGGCAGCGCGATTCAGGACTGGACGATCTCGCGCAACACCGCAGTCGCATAGGCCCCGGCCACCAGGCTGAACCCGATTTCCAGCACTTCGTCGTCCCAGCGCCAGTGCATATCCTGCACCGACAGGCGCAAGGCCCGACGGTCGGCATCCAGACCGAAGCGTTGCAGGCCGTCTATCCAATCGGCCCAGTTCAGCAGGGCCCGATCCTCAAGCGACTTCGCCTCCGAAGCCGTCTCCAGGGCACGACTGGGTCGCCCGCACAGAGGTCCGCTCGGATGGATGTCGAGTTCGGCCAGCCTGGCGGCGATGGTCGCGTCTCCCGGGTCGTACATGAACTGTCGCTGCGATCCCGAGAGCAGCATCACGTCGCCGTCCATCGACTGATCCCAGCTGCCTTTCCCGACCCGGGCCTGCAACACGAGGTTGAACAGCTGCGCACGTGCGGCAGACAGCAGCAGACCGCGTTGCTCGCGCCCGGGTCTGCGGCCGCGACCGGCAAACAGTTCAGCTACGCGCGCCAGATTCTGGCCATCTCGGCCAAACCGCTGGGTGCCAAAATAGTTCGGTACACCGACCTCTGCGATACGCTGCAGGCGCTGCTCGGCCAGATCCCGTTCACCCTGCACCTGGTCCACCCGAATGACAAAACGGTTACCGCGCAGGCCGCCCCGCCGGATCTTGCGATGATGGCGTTCGGCACTGAGAATCTGCAACGAATCGTCTTCGAGTGCCGCCCAGTCCGGCGCCTCGCGCCCGGGCAGCTGCACACTGAAATGCTGGGTCGTGACCGCATGGCGATCCTTGAGGCCGGCGTAACCGACCGCCATCTGGCCGACGCCCGCGCGCTTGGCAATGGTGCGCGCCACCTCTTGCGTATTGCGGCCGCGCTTGCACACCCTGAGGAACACGTGCTCACCCTCGCCGGAGGCCTGGTAACCGAGTTCCTCCTCGACAACGAAGTCTTCCGGGGTGTTGCGCAGGCGCCCCGTCAGCGGTGGCCCACCATGTGCATGCGGCAGATCCAGGGTCGGATCACCCTGCGGCAACTCGTCGACCATCAGATCGCCACCAGCAGGACTACCGCGTGCGCTGCGATGCCCTCGCCACGCCCGGTAAACCCCATCCGTTCCGTCGTCGTCGCTTTTACATTGACCCGATCGACAGCAACGCCCATGTCCTCCGCCATGTTCACGCACATCTGCGCGATATGCGGGCCCATGCGCGGCGCCTGAGCGACAACCGTAGAATCCAGATTCGCCAGACGCAGACCAAGTTCGGCCAGGGAATCGCGCACGCGCCGCAGCAGGATGCGGCTGTCGATGCCACGGAATTGCGCGTCGGTATCGGGAAAATGGCGGCCGATGTCGCCCAGTCCCGCGGCCCCGAGCAGGGCATCACACACCGCATGCACCAGCACGTCTCCGTCTGAATGTGCCTCGAGCCCTTTGTCGTGATCAATCACGACGCCGCCAATGATGATGTGGCCGCCTTCGCAGAACCGATGGGCATCAAATCCATGACCGATACGCATAATCTCATGACTTGCTCGCAACAGAGGCCGCGATCATACCACCCGTGGCGCGCTAAACTTGGCGCATGCAGCTGTTCGACACCCACTGTCATATCGATGTCGGGGAATTCGATCCGGACAGAACCCGGGTACTCGACGATGCGCGCGCGGGCGGCGTCGCCGATCTGTTGGTTCCGGCAGTGCGCCGCACGACATGGCCGGCACTGATTGCTCTCTGCGCCGCCGACCCGGGGCTGCACCTCGCCCTGGGCATGCACCCGGTCTACCTGCAACACCACCAGCCCCGGGACACCGTGGCACTCAGCGATGAAGTCGCACGATCCAGTCCTGTGGCGATCGGCGAAATCGGACTCGACTGGCAGCTGAAAGGCCTCGACAGGACACAACAGCAGGACCTGCTCGAAGCCCAGCTCGAGATCGCACAGGCCTGCCAGCTGCCCGTGGTCCTGCACGTACGCAAGGCACACGATGCCATGCTCAAAACCCTCAAGCGCTTTCACCTCAAAGGCGGCTTTTGTCATGCCTTCAATGGCAGTCTGGAACAGGCCGGGCGTTATCTGGACATGGGGTTTCGACTGGGATTCGGCGGCATGCTGACGTTCGAGCGATCAAAACACCTGCGCCGACTGGCGGCCGCTCTGCCGCTCGAGGCCATGGTGCTGGAGACCGATGCACCCGACATGACAGTGGCCTCACATCAGTACCAGCGTAATAGCCCGGCCTACCTGCCCGAGGTGCTCAAAAGTATGGCGGCACTGCGCGACCTGGCGGAAGCAGAGGTCGCCGAGGTCACCACGGCGAATGCACGCAGCGTACTCGGGCTCTGACCGGTTGGCTTGGCAGCGGGCCTGGCCTGAGGACGGCAGGCGCAGCCCGCCCTGTAAAAACCGTCCTTATCGACGATTCTCCACCTCGAGTGACTGCTGTTCGAGATAATAGGCGGCAAGCCGGAGGTCCTCCGGGCGAGTGATCTTGAGGTTGTCGGCGTGGCCCTCGACCATGACCGGCCGATGACCCGCCCATTCGATCGCGCTGGCCTCATCGGTGACCAGAACCCCGGCAGCCAGCGCCCCTCCCAATGCATCCCGCAGCACGCCAAAACGGAACATCTGCGGGGTGAATGCATGCCACAGGTGGTTGCGCTCAACGGTATCCAGCACACGATCGCCGGCGTCCGTCCTCTTCATGGTATCGCGCACCGGCAGACCGAGCAGACCACCAACCTCGTCACCACCAACGAGCCCGATCAGCCGATCGATGTCGGAACGCCTGACACAGGGGCGCGCGGCATCGTGGACCAGCACCCAGTCATCACGTTCCGCCCTCGCTGCCAGGGCCTCAAGGGCATTGAACACCGAATGACAACGCTCGCTGCCACCAACAACCCGCACCAGATCGGGATGGCCGCTGAATTCCGTATCACCCCACCATCCGTCCTCTTCGCCCAGCGCGAGGTAAAGTCCGTCGACTGTCGGGTACATCAGCATGCGCTCGATCGTGTGATCGATCACACGACGACTATTGAGTTCGAGATACTGCTTGGGAACTGCACCGCCCATGCGACGGCCGACCCCGGCGGCCGGCACGATCGCCCAGAAGGAAGGCTCATTCATCGGCCTTGCCATCTGGAGGAAGCAGCTGGAAGTAGGTCTCGTCCTGTCGGATCAGGCCGAGTTCGCTACGCGCCCTTGCTTCGATGGCTGCCAGGCCCTCCTTCAGATCGTCGACCTCGGCGCGCAAGGTGGCATTGCGCTCCTGCAGGTCTTTCAACTCCACCCGCTGGTCCGCCAGTTGCTGCCTCAGGGTGGACACCTCCGCCAGGCTACCCTCGCCCACCCAAAGACGGTACTGCAATCCGAGCAATACCAGCAGGAGCAGGGCAACCACCAGCTGCAGCTTCCAGCTCACAGTCGGCTCGGCAGCCGTTCAGAAGCAGGGAAAGGCGCTCTTTCCCGCATACACCGCCTCGTCGCCCAACTGGTCTTCGATTCGCATCAGCTGGTTGTATTTGGCGACGCGGTCGGAGCGGGACAGGGAGCCGGTCTTGATCTGGCCGGTACCCGTGGCGACGGCCAGGTCGGCGATGGTCGTGTCTTCGGTTTCCCCGGAACGATGAGAGATGACCGCGCTGTAACCGGCGGCCTGGGCCATTCGTATGGCCTCGAGCGTCTCGGTCAGGGTGCCGATCTGGTTGAACTTGATCAGGATCGAGTTGGCGATACCCTTGTCGATACCCTCCTGGAGAATGCGCGTATTGGTTACGAACAGGTCGTCGCCGACCAGTTGCACGCGCTGGCCAAGTTTTTCCGTGAGCAGCTTCCACCCGTCCCAGTCACCCTCGTCCATGCCGTCCTCTATCGAGATGATCGGATATTGATCGACCCAGTTGGTAAGGAAGTCGGTGAATCCAGCCGAATCGAAAGACTTGCCCTCGGAGGCCAGCACGTACTTGCCGTCCTTGTAAAACTCCGAGCTTGCCGCATCCAGACCTAGATAAATGTCTTCACCGGGCTTGAAGCCCGCCATGCCAATGGCCTCGAGGATGACCTCGATTGCTTCCTCGTTTGAACGCAGATCCGGAGCAAAGCCCCCCTCGTCACCCACAGTCGTCGCCAACGAGCGCTTCCCCAGCACGGCTTTCAGCGCATGAAAGACTTCGGCGCCGTAGCGCACGGCTTCGCGAATCGAGCCGGCAGCTACCGGCAATATCATGAATTCCTGGAGATCGACACTGTTGTCCGCATGTTCGCCACCGTTGATGATGTTCATCATCGGCACCGGCATGCGGTAAGTGCCATCGCCAAGGGATTGATAAAGCGGCATGGCCTTTTCCTGCGCGGCCGCATGTGCAGACGCCAGTGAGACGGCCAGCATGGCGTTGGCTCCCAGGCGTGACTTGTTTTCGGTGCCGTCGAGATCGATCAGGCGGCGATCGATCGCTTCCTGGCCACCCACTTCCTGCCCCAGCAGTGCATCACGAATCTCACCGTTGACATTGGCGACCGCGGTCAGCACACCCTTGCCGAGGTAGCGCTGCTTGTCACCATCACGCAGTTCCAGGGCCTCGCGTGAACCGGTCGAGGCCCCGGAAGGGACGACGGCGCGACCAATTGCACCATCATCAGTCAATACGTCGGCCTCTACGGTGGGGTTTCCGCGCGAATCGAGAATTTCACGGGCGCGGATATCGATGATCTCGGACATGGGTACTCCTGAAATTAAAACTTTGCTAACGGCTAAAGAAAGGCGCCGACGACTCTGGAGAAAACCGTTACCGGCAGTGGCAACAGTCCCCTTGTCCGCGGCCCGCCTTACAGCTCCTGTTCGATGAAGCCACTGCGCTTGACCGTGCGATCGAGTTCGACCAGGGTCTCGAGCAGGCGCTGCATTTTGTCCAGCGGCCAGGAATTTGGGCCATCGGATAAAGCCTTCTCCGGGTCCGGATGGGTCTCCATGAACAGACCCGAGATGCCCACTGCCACCGCTGCCCGCGCCAATACCGGCACATGCTCGCGCTGGCCGCCGGATGTACTGCCCAGGCCTCCCGGCTGCTGCACCGAATGGGTGGCATCAAACACCACCGGGCAACCCGTGGAGCGCATCACCGCCAGACCGCGCATATCGGACACCAGGGTGTTGTAGCCGAAGGACACGCCGCGCTCGCAGACCATGATCTGTTCGTTGCCCGTGGCACGTGCCTTGTCCACGACATTGCCCATGTCCCAGGGCGCGAGGAACTGACCCTTTTTGATGTTCACCGGCTTGCCTGCGCGGGCCACGTTCTGGATGAAATTGGTCTGGCGACACAGGAACGCCGGAGTCTGCAATACATCCACGACCGATGCCACCTCATCCAACGGCGTGTCCTCGTGGACATCGGTCAGCACCGGAAGATGCAATTCGGTCTTGACGCGTTCGAGTATTCTCAGCCCCTGTTCGAGTCCCGGTCCACGTGGACTGTCATGCGCGGAGCGATTGGCCTTGTCGAACGATGACTTGTAGATAAACGGGACACCCAGCGCCGCGGTAATCTCTTTCAGCCCCGCCGCCACCGTCAGAGCGGATGCCTCCCCCTCGATGACACAGGTTCCCGCAATCAGGAAAAACGGATGGTCCAGTCCGACTTCGAAACCACACAGATTCATGCCGATACCACCTCTTCGACAGTCTTGTGACGATGCGCTAATGCGGCTTCCATGAAGCCCTGAAACAGCGGATGCCCGTAGCGCGGCGTCGATGTAAACTCGGGATGGAACTGACAGGCGACATACCAGGGATGAGAAGGCAGTTCGACCATCTCGACCAGGCGTCCATCGATCGAGGTTCCGGCGACCTTCATCCCGGCATCCTCCAGTTCCTGCCTGTAACCGTTATTGAACTCGTAGCGGTGCCGATGACGCTCACTGATGACGTCCTGCCGATAGGCCTTGCGCGCCAGCGTGCCTCTTGCCAGTTTGCACTGTTGCGCACCCAGTCGCATGGTGCCACCGAGATCCGCGTCTGCCCCCCGCTGCTCGACCGAGCCGTCCGCATTCAACCACTCGGTGATCAAAGCGATCACCGGGTACGGCGTGGCTGGATTGAACTCAGTGCTGTGTGCTCCCTCCAGATTGGCAAGATTACGTGCAATTTCGATGACCGCCACCTGCATACCCAGGCAGATACCGAGATAGGGGACATCGTTTTCACGCGCATAGCGCGCCGCAGCGATCTTGCCTTCTACCCCGCGTTCGCCGAAGCCACCGGGCACCAGGATTGCATCCATCGGTTCGAGACTGCCGACACCCTCGGTCTCCAGCAACTCGGAATCGACGTAATGAATGTTGACCTTGCGCGCAGATTTTATTCCCGCATGCACCAGGGCCTCGTTCAGTGATTTGTAAGATTCGGTCAGATCCACGTACTTGCCCACCATGGCGATATTGACCTCGCCGACCGCATTGTCCAGGCCATCCACCACGGCCTGCCATTCGGTCAGATCCGCCGGCGGGACATCCAGCCGCAACTGGTCAACCACGATCTCATCCAGTGCCTGCGCATGCAGCATCAGCGGAATTCGGTAAATGCTGTCGGCGTCGATCGCCGAAATCACAGCGCGTTCGGCCACATTGGTAAACAGCGCGATCTTGCGCCGCTCGCCGTCCGGAACCGGCCGGTCAGCCCGGCATACCAGCACATCCGGCTGGATACCGATCGAGCGTAGTTCCTTGACCGAGTGCTGGGTCGGCTTGGTCTTGACCTCGCCGGAGGTCGGGATATAGGGCACCAGGGTCAGGTGCATATACAGCACATTGTCGTGCCCCATCTCCACACCCATCTGTCGAATAGCCTCCAGGAACGGCAGCGACTCGATGTCGCCGACCGTACCCCCGATCTCCACCAGCGCAACATCGGCGTCGCCGGCGCCTCGGCGCACGCAATCCTTGATCTCGTTGGTGATATGCGGGATCACCTGTACCGTGCCGCCAAGATACTCGCCACGGCGTTCCTTGCGGATGACGTTCTCGTAGATCTGGCCGGTGGTGAAATTGTTGTTGCGCCCCATCGTGGTGCGGATGAAACGCTCGTAATGCCCCAGGTCCAGGTCTGTCTCGGCACCGTCTTCGGTGACAAAAACCTCACCGTGCTGGAAAGGACTCATCGTCCCAGGGTCGACATTGATATAGGGGTCGAGCTTGATCATCGTGACCCTCAGGCCACGGGCCTCAAGCAAGGCACCCAGGGAGGCAGAGGCAATACCTTTGCCCAGGGACGACACGACGCCGCCCGTAATGAAAATGCATTTAGCCATGGGCCAAGGGGCTCATTAAGGAGGTTCAACGGACGGGATTAGACGGTACCAGATGCCCCCACTACGCTCAAACGGAAATGCGGGCAAATATGGGGTCTCGCATTAACCCGGATCAATCAAA
>CAZCDY010000106.1:10473-13685 GCA_964497145.1 uncultured Gammaproteobacteria bacterium | reverse complement strand
CTGCTGGACGTGCGTGCGCCGGTAGAATTTGCCGAAGGTGCCTTTCCAACCGCCGAGAACCACCCCCTGATCGATAACGACGAAAGACATCAGATCGGTATCACCTACAAGGAACATGGCCAGGACCAGGCAATCGAACTGGGTGAGGAACTGGTAAGCGGTGAACTCAAGGCGCAGCGCATCAGCCAATGGCAGTCGTTCCTGCACCGTCATCCGGACGCCGTACTTTACTGCTTCCGTGGCGGCATGCGTTCGAAGACCAGCCAACGCTGGCTGCTCGAGGAGGCTGGCATCAACTGCCCCCGGGTACGCGGCGGGTACAAGGCAATGCGGCGTTTCCTGATCGATCACATCGAAGAGAACAGCGCGACCTGCAGGCCGGTGGTGATCGGCGGGCGGACCGGCGTCGGCAAGACCCGACTGCTCGCCCACTGTGACGCGAAGATCGACCTGGAAGACCTGGCACACCATCGCGGTTCAGCGTTTGGCCATCACCCGCAGCCGCAGCCGACGCAGATCGATTTCGAAAACAGCTTTTCGATTGCGCTGATGAAACAGGTGATAAACGGCAACCATGCCTTTGCGGTCGAAGACGAAAGCCGAAACATCGGCAGCCGCCACATACCCCCGGTTTTCTTCAGCCGTCTGGAAACTGCGCCGCTGGTGTTGCTCGAGGCCACCGATGAAGAACGCGTCGAGATCACACTGCAGGAATATGTGCACGATTCGCTCGCCTCTTTCCAATGCGAAAGCGGCGACCAGGCCGGCTTTGGCGGTTGGTCGACCTACCTGCAGGACAGCCTCGATCGCATCCGGCGCCGACTGGGCGGAGACCGGCACGCAAGGGTCAGAGGGATGCTGCAGGATGCGCTCGCCCGGCACGCCGACAGCGGTGATACCGAGGGGCACAGGGCCTGGATCGCCTACCTTCTGCACGAATACTATGACGGGATGTATGAGTATCAACTGAGCAAGAAGGCGGAGCGCATTGTATTCAGCGGAGACCAGGCCGCCGTTCTCGAGTACCTGGACGAGACCTACGACATCGCCCGAACGAATGAGGGCTGATTCTGGAACTTTCGCCCGCCGCTGCGGCCTTAATCGACTGCGATTCTTTAAACACGATACCGTGACAAACGGCACAGGGATGAATCGGATCACCCGAAATTCGGTCATGCTGCTTGCCGCCACCCTGTGGCTGGCTGCCCTGCCTGCAATGGCGCTCGACGCACAGGCGATATTCGAGCGCAACGAATACGCGCTCTACCAGATTCGTGTCATCAATCGCGAGACTGGCAAGAAAAGCAGCATTGGCTCGGGCTTCATCTTCGATCGGTCCAACCGGCTGGCGACCAATTACCATGTGGTAAGCACCTTCATCGAAAAATCTGACAGCTACGAGCTGCGTTACCTGGCTGCCGACGGCACCGAAGGACCGCTACGGCTGATCGCGGTGGACGCAGTCCACGATCTCGCCCTGGTCGAGGCCGACGAGATACTCGGTGCCCCCCTGGCGGTCGGTGAGCCGCCGGCCAAAGGGGCCGGATTGTTCGCCATGGGCAACCCGCTCGACCTCGGTCTTACCATCGCTGCAGGCACCAACGGGGGCGTTCTTAGCCAGACGGATGAGAGTCGGATTCTGTTTTCGGGCAGTCTCAATCCGGGGATGAGCGGCGGGCCCACCTTCGACGACCAGGGTGTCGTTGTCGGCATCAATGTCTCCACCGCGCACAATGACATCAGCTTTATCGTCCCGACCCGATACCTGGTCAAGCTGACCATGGCCGATGCCGCTTCCCCGGGTGCGCTTCTGACCGATATCGGGCAGCAGATCCGCAACTACCAGGTCGGCTACCTTGACGGGATCGTGGCGGCACCCTGGCCGACGACCACCCTACGGAACCTGGAAATGCCAGGGGCCATCTCGCCCACCATCCGGTGCTGGGATGCGAGTACCAAACCCGAGCCCGAGTTGTTGTATAGACGTTTCAGCATCAGCTGTAAGAACGAGAACGATATCTATCTCACAGACAAGCTGGAAGTCGGAAAAATAATCTACGAGTATCTCTGGGTTGAATCAGATCAACTGGAACCGCTGCGCTTCTATCGTCTCTATCGTGCGCTCAACAGCAGCCAGTTCAGCAGTCGTGCCGGAAAAGACGACGTTTCTCGCTTCCGCTGTGATACAGGTTTCGTCGATGTAAACGGACTGGAGCTGAAAACCACCATTTGCATCCGTGATTACAAAAAATATCCGGGGCTGAGCGATGTGCTTTTCACCGCCGCCCTGATCGGAAGAAAGGACACCGGATTCATATTCAATCTCGACCTGTCCGGAACCGACTTTGCCGCGGCGAATCGCTTGATCGTACGATTCCTGAAGGAAATAAGATGGCAGCCCTGATCATCGAGATTCCGGGCCGCGGTGCAAATCAATATCACAGGATAGATAAGCCCGTGGTGCGGGTCGGCCGCGCGCTGGACAATGACGTCATTCTTTCAGACCCATCCGTATCCCCGTATCATTTCCTGATTCGCAGGAATGACACTGGAACGTTTGAACTGCACTCACTCGCAGACGAGAACGGTATCCGGTTAGGCCGACGCCAGGTTCATGATCCCATCAGCCTGACGAAGCTGCCGCTAGCTTTCGATGCCGGTCGCACGCATATCCGCATACTGAGCAGCTCACAGCCTGTGGCGCCGACACGCCTGATGAGTTGCCGCAACGGCAGCTCCTGTCTTTTCGGTCACTGGGTCTGGGCGTTATTGCTGTTTGCTGTCCTGATGGTGTTGAGTGCCATCGATAATTATCTGTCGACGCCCCGTCTGCTCAACTGGGATTCCTACGGGCGAGACCAGCTTACCCTGATGCTGGCCGCGCTAGGCCTTTCGGTCGGTTTGCTCGCCGTCAACCGGATCACGTCGCAGCGCTGGGATTACCCCTCGGCGCTCAGCTTTGTGAGCCTCATACTGATAACCGCCCTTCTACTCGACCAGTTCATTCCACTCGCCGACTATTTTTTTACCTCACCGCTTCCCGGATACATCATCAATCTGGCATGGACCACGGTGCTGCTACCAGTGTCCATGGGCTGGTTCCTGATTCGCCTGCACCATGGAAGCAATGCCGCCAGCATCCTGCTGATCGTGATACTTTTGTCTCCCGCAGCCTACGTGCAGATAAAAGCAATCGCAGATCATTACGACTT
>CAZCDY010000106.1:2823-10373 GCA_964497145.1 uncultured Gammaproteobacteria bacterium | reverse complement strand
GCGATTGCAAAATATACTTCGCGCGGTTATATTTCGCCATGTAGATATCTCTACTCTATTAACCTCTCAATACGAAGAGGTGTTGGCAACACTTATCTGGAGTCCGTTTCAATGGCGAAGAAAAGCCTGTCAGACCTGAGCTCTGACGAACTGTACAGACTCGCGCAGGAGCGCGAAGAACAAGAAGCCGCAGCCGAGAAAGAGGCGGCGCGCGCGCAGATCGAGGAACTGCGCAATTCCCGTCGCGAGACCGTGGCACGGCACCGCAAGGAACTCGCGGCCATCGATGCCGAGATTCGCGCCCTGGGTGGCCGCAGCGCACGTGGCAAAAGGCGAGCATCGGCCGGTGGAAGCGTCACCGACCAGGTGCTGGAAATTGTGAGCAAGGCCAAGAAGGTCTCTACCAAAGAGATCAAGGCCGAACTCGAAAACCGCGGTGTGGTTGCAAACAACCTCGCCCAGACGCTCGCTTATCTGAAGCGACAGGGCAAAGTCACCTCACCCGCAAGATCCATCTACTCAGCGGCGTAAGCCAGCCGCAATGTGGATATGGAAGCCGCCCGCAAGGCGGCTTTATCCTCTCTGCGAGACACACGAAGCGACCACGGACCGTGCGAATGCGTTGCCGCAGCGCGGGTGCTGGGGTAGCTTCTGTACGCAGTAATCCATAGCGCTTTCTCGTCCGGGACAAACACATGAATCTGCCACGCAGCGTTCGCGTACTCATCGCCCTGGCGGTGCTGGTACTCAGCCTCGCTGCACTGCTGCTGGTTTTGACCATCAGCGAGGCGACATTGAACATCCAGGCCCACCTGGAGGACGCTCCGATATGGTTGAGACAGGGCTGGTGGGGCCTGCTGGCGATTGCCAGCCTACTGGTCGGCTGGTTGCTGTGGCGTATCCTGCGCCCACGCCCCCGGCTCCGGGAGCCCGCTACCGAACAGACCCCGGTGGCACCCTCTGCCGAAGAGATCGACTCGGCGATGGCGGCTGCCGAAGCGCTCGGTGCCGACACCAGCCGGATACGTCATGAACTCGCCGAGTTGCAGCGCCGGCGAGAGTCCGGCGCAATCCACATCGCCCTGTTCGGCGAGATTTCGACCGGCAAGTCGGCGCTGGTCAAGGCCCTGCTCCCGGATGCGGAGATCCAGAGTGATGTACGCGGTGGCACCACGCGGGAGCTGTCTCGCTATCGGTGGCACAGCCCGGGCGGCGACACCCTGCTGATAACCGATATGCCGGGCACCGGAGAGGCGGACGGCAGCCTGGACCAGATGGCGGCGGACGAGGCCAAGCGCGCGCACATCGTCGTCTATGTGTGTGATGGTGATCTCAACCGCGCACAACATGCCGCATTGCAGGACCTGATCAGACTGCAGAAGCCCCTGGTCCTGGTACTCAACAAGACAGACCGTTACGACCCGGAGGAAGCGGCACAGCTCTCGGCCAGGCTGGGCCAGCTGATCCAGGATCATCCGCACTCGGAATTCGTGCAGGTATCCGCAGCAGCCCGACGCCAGGTCATCAAACAACTCCCCGACGGCACTGAAGAGGCCGAGTTCCGGGAGCGACCCCCACAGGTCCAGGCGCTGGGCGCCGCACTGCAGCGGCTGGTGGACGGCGATCAGCAGATGCTGGACCGCCTCAGGGACAGCGCGACCTTTGTCCTGGCATCACAAAAACTGGATGAGGCCCTGGCCATATCACGCAGGGCCAAGGCCGACAAACTCGTGGACAGCTACGCGGTCAAAGCTGTTTTCGGCGCACTCGCCGCCATCACGCCAGGCTCGGACCTGCTGATTCAGGGTTGGCTGGGGACCCAACTGGTGCGCGAACTGGCCGAGCTTTACGACACCAAGGTTGGAAAGGTCGACAGCGAGTTGCTATTGAAGCTGGTGCAAAAGCATGTCGGACGCGCCCACACCCTGCTCCTGGCGGTCGCAGGCAACGCGCTCAAGGCCTTTCCCGGGGTCGGAACGCTCGCCGGCGGCGCCCTGCACGCGATCGCCTACGGCATAATCTTCCGTACCCTGGGAAGGTCATTGACCACTACCCTGGAAACGCGCGGCGAGCTGCATCCGAGGCAGACGGCCAAATTGTTCGAGGAGAAACTTGGTGAAAATATGGAGACGTCTGCGCGAAGCCTTGCCCGCATGGTTATCGAGCAGACCCGCCGCGACAACGACGGAAACTGAGAGCGGCGGCGACAGCCACCTTGCACTCGCGCGCGAGAGTCTGGGCGAACTGCTCAGCGACACGCGCGTACCCGAGGAGGTCCGCGCCTCTCTGAACGAGGATTACCAGCAGGTTCAGAACATGCTGGACAAACTCGAACACGGTCACATCCACATCGCGATATTCGGACGCGTCAGCGTCGGCAAGTCTGCCCTGGTCAACGCACTGCTTGGCGAGCAGCGTTTTGCGACCAGCCCGCTGCATGGGGAGACCCGAACTGTACAGAGCGGGCAGTGGAACGAATTTCGCGATGGCAACGTTTTCCTGATCGACACCCCGGGGATCAACGAAGTCGACGGCGAGGCACGCGAACAACTGGCAAAAGAGGTGGCCGGCCGTGCCGACCTGGTACTGTTCGTGGTCGATGGCGACCTTACCCAGGCCGAGCTGAGCGCCCTGCAGACCTTGGCAGAAACGCATCGCCCCCTGCTGCTGGTCCTGAACAAGATCGACCGGTACAACAGCGAGGAAAGGGACAGCCTGCTCGAGGCACTGAAGGCGCATAGCGCTCAACTGGTACCACCCGAAAACCTGGTATCTACCGCCGCTAAACCGGCAGCGCAGTGGATCGTCAGGGTAGACGAGGACGGGCGCGAGACCGAACACCAGCGCCAGGCAGAGGCCGATGTGGCGGAACTCAAGGCGCGTCTATGGCAAGTGATCGAGCAGGAAGGGAACACCCTGGCCGCCCTCAACGCCTCACTGTTTGCGGGCGAATTGAGCGACCAGGTAGCCGACCGCGTGTTGATCGCACGCCGCACGCTGGGAGACAGAGTGATTCGGACCTGGTGTATCGCGAAAGGGGTCGCGGTCGCCCTGAATCCCGTGCCGGTTGCCGACCTGGTGGCCGCGGCAGTGGTCGACATCAGCATGGTCGTGCACCTCTCGCGCAGTTACGGCCTGCCACTGACCCGCCGCGAGGCCGGCGAACTGGTCGCGACCATCGGCACCCAGATGCTTCTACTGATGGGTACGGTCTGGGCGGTCAACCTGATCTCCTCCGCGCTCAAGCTGGGTACCGGTGGCCTGTCGGCCATCGTCACGGGCGGTGCCCAGGGCGCCGTCGCCTACTACAGCACCTACGTGGTGGGACGGGCGGCCGAACGTTACCTCGCCAATGGAAAGTCCTGGGGCGCAGTCGGCCCCAAGCTTGCGGTACGCGAGATTCTCGACAGCCTGGACCGGGAATCCATCATCGATCAGGCGAAAGCGGACATCCGCGCGCGACTGAAGACCGGTTGAAACCCACTGTAGCGTTCAATCCGTCATGGGTGGTCCCACCGGGAGCCTGCACAGGCAGGTTTCCCGGCCCTTCCGCACACGGCAGTTCCACTCAACCCTTGGTGGCGACACTCATGACCAGTTGCACGACGCCCCAGACCGCGAGTATGAACAGCAAGGTGAGGATCACACCCACGATGATGAAATCGCGCGCCCGACCGCGTTTGAAATCACGCTCCCGGGTGGCGTTTTTCTGCACCCCGAGGAACGATGAGGTCACACTGCCAAACACCTGCAGGAGCGAGAGTTTCTTAGTTTTTTCGTTTTCTTCCGACACCGTCGTTCACCACTCGGAATCCCATCAACAGGAAGAGCTCCAGTTTGCCAGAAACGCCTCCAGGCGTCCGTCCCGGTCAACTTAAAGACGCCAAAGGTGTGGCCGTTAAACTTTCATCGCGGCGGGAACACGGAAAATCCAATGACGGACATCGGTCTGACTGAACTCATTACCCTGGTGGTCGAGCCGTCAGCTACGCAACGGCGGATCATCTGCCGCGCATTACGCGACAACGGCATACCCACGATCCTCGAGACGGAGACCGGCGAACAGGCCTTGCAGCGCCTCAGCGACGATTCACCCGATCTGGTCATCAGCTCGCTGTATCTTGCCGACATGAACGGTACCGATCTGGTTCGCCGGATCCGCGAATCCTCGAGCCACGCCGATACACCCTTCATGCTGATTTCCAGTGAGACACGTTTCCGCTATCTGGACCCAATCCGCCAGGCAGGCGTGGTCGGCATTCTGCCGAAACCTTTCACCAATTCGGAATTGCGGACAGCACTGGAGACAACCCTCGACCTGTTGCAGGAGAGCCCCGAAGTCCTGGGCGAGCTGGAAGGCGAATCGCTGCACGTCCTGGTGGTCGATGACAGCCCGTTCTCGCGCAAACACATCGCACGTGTACTGCAGTCACTCGGTATCGAGCATATCGATCACGCCCAGGACGGTGTGCAGGCGCTGGAGATGGTCAGTGAACATTATTACGATTTCATCGTGACCGACTACAACATGCCGCGCATGGATGGAAAAGAACTGCTCGACCATATCCGCCACAATTCGGCCCAGGCATCGGTTCCGGTGCTGATGGTCACCAGTGAAGCAAATGAAAACCGTCTGGCGGCGGTGCAGCAGATCGGTGTCTCGGCGATCTGCGACAAACCCTTTCAACCCGACACAGTGCGCAGCCTTGTGCGCAAGATGGTAAGCAGTTGACGGGTTGCCCATAACCCGACCGGATGCACCATGTGCCGCTCTGTTCAGGAATCTCTCTTCATCCGGCGTTTGCTGAAACGGGTGGCCTGTGAAGCGGCTGGATCATCCGGCCAGTAATGTTTGGGATAACGACCCCGCATCTCTTTTTTAACCTCGACATAGGCACCCGCCCAAAAGGCCGCAAGATCTGTCGTCAGCTGCAGCGGTCGCCCGGCGGGCGAAAGCAGATGCAGGACCAGGGGCACCCGGCCATCGGCAAGTACAGGCCCCTCGCGCAGGCCAAGCATCTCCTGCAGGGGAACCGCCAACACCGGTGAGCCATCGAGGCCATACTGGATACGCCGACGGGTTCCGGCCGGCGTCTCGAAGTGAGCGGGCAGCCGTTGATCGAGCAGTTGCACACGCTCCCAGCCAAGCGAACCCGCCAACACCTCCTGCAGACGGATGCCGCGCAGTTGTCGCGCACCCTCCCCGTTCCTCAGCCAGGGCAATAACCATTCGTCGAGACTGTCGAGCAGCCCCTGCTCGGAGAAATCGGGCCAATCCTGCGTGTCTTCAACCGACCGTATCAGCTGCACCCGCGCCCGAAGATCGAGCGGATCGTCAAAGAACGCAGCCAACCCCTGCTGGCGTATCTGTTCCAGCAACAGCTGAGGCACCGGATCATCTGTCCGTAATGCAACGGCCTCATCGCTCAACAGGATCGCATCCAGGCGACGAACAAAACGCGCCACCACGTCGCGCTTGCCAGGGTCCCAGCGTACCTCACGCTGTTCCCTGATCTGCTCGGCGAAGAGCTCCTCGAACTCCTCTTTCAACATCGTTGCGGCCAGCCAGATGATGCCTTCACGCCTTCCTGCATCAACGCCGGCAATGGCAAGAAAGGGGCTGGCGCGAAGCGGATCCGACTCATCCAGCAGCGCAGCGCGGCCGTTGCGCATCAGATAACGCCTTCCGTCGGTCGAGGTGCGCATCGCCACCCGATCCGGATAGGCGAGCGCCAGACACTGCCCGGGCCCCATCGGATGCCCCCCCCGATCCGTGGGCTCGTCACACAGACGCAGGAACTGTTGCGCCACCTTGTCGACCTGGCGCAGCGACGCACGATCGAAACCAGCTGGCACCGAGCCCTTTTGACGCATGGCCGCCAGGGCATCGAGGCGAAGACCAAGATCGGCGGTTCGCATCCGCCCCCCTCCCCGGCGCAGCGGATCCCTCTCTGACAACAGGGCCGCCACATCGGCAGCCAGTAGCTGTTCGGCCCGGTTGCTTGCTGCAACCAGCACGTGGGCCAGTCGCGGATGGGCCGGGAAACGGGCCATGCGTCGCCCGGCACTCGTGATCCGCCGAGGCTCATCGACCGCGCCCAGCTGGCGCAGAAGTTCCACCGCCTGCTGCCAGTGCGCCTCGGGCGGCGGATCCAGCCAGCGCAATTCAGCCGCGTCCACCACGCCCCAATTCGCAAGCTCGAGTACCAGCGGAGCCAGATCCGCCTCCATCAGCTCGGGTACGGTCCAGTCTTCCATACGCGCCTGTCTGGCGAGGGTCCAGCTACGATAGCAATGTCCCGGCCCGAGGCGTCCGGCCCTTCCGGCGCGCTGCAATGCTGATGCCTTGCTGATCCGGCGCGTTTCCAGGCGCGTCAGCCCGGTATTGGGTTCGAACGCAGGCTTTCGCGCCAGGCCGCTGTCGACCACCGCCTCCACACCCTCAATGGTGAGACTGGTCTCGGCAATATCGGTCGTCATGATCACCCGGCGACGCGGCCCTCCACCACGTAATACGGCATCCTGATCAGCCGCCGGCATTTCACCGTACAGGGTCAGTGCGTCTACCTCGTCCGTCCATTTCGCCGCGACCTCGGCGCACATCCGCTCGATCTCGCGCCTGCCGGGTAGAAATACCAGCACGTCACCAGCCGTCTGCGAGAGCGCCGACACCAGCGCACGCATGCAGCCCGGCACGGGATTTCGCAGGTCGGCGTCCGCATCCGCATGGCTGATCTCCACCGGATGGACCCTACCAGGGGCGTCAATTGCGGTTGCCGACATCATGGCAACCAACGGTTGCGCGTCCAGCGAGGCAGACATCACCAACAGGCGCAGATCATCACGCAGCGCCGAGGCCACATCCAGGCTGAGCGCGAGTGAAAGGTCTCCCTGAAGATTACGTTCGTGAAATTCGTCGAAGATCAGCAGGCCGACACCCTTGAGCTCGGGGTCTGCCTGCAGGCGTCGCAGCAACAGGCCCTCGGTCAGCACCTCGATGCGGGTGCGCGCCGAAACTTTGCGTTCGAATCGGACCTGGTAACCCACTGTTTCCCCCACCGCTTCGCCCAGCAGTGTGGCCATGCGTCTGGCCGCCATGCGCGCAGCCGGCCGACGCGGTTCGAGCATCAGGATCTTGCGGCCATCCAGCCAGGACTCATCCTGCAGCAACAGCGGTACCAGGGTTGTCTTTCCGGAACCGGGCTCGGCGCTAAGCACCGCATGCCCCCGCGACAAGGCCTTTCGGAGTTCACTCAGGCTGCCGTGTATCGGCAGCTCGGGAAGCAGATCCCGGGTGGCATTTTGTCGCGGCAATGACTATCTTCCGGTGTTGGCGGGCGCCCTGCCCGCCGATATCAAGGGATATAACGTGGTCGGCAACTATAGCCTCACCCAGACCACCAGGGTAAGGCATCTGCAACAATGAACCTGTCTGCCAAAGCAAAAAACGCGCTCGCCGCATCAATCGCGGCAACCGTGCTGCTGGCAGGCGTCTTCGGCCTGATCACGCTGCTGCGGCAGGAGACGCCAGCAGTCCTGGAACGCATCCG
>CAZCDY010000106.1:0-2813 GCA_964497145.1 uncultured Gammaproteobacteria bacterium | reverse complement strand
TACAGCGAGAGCTGCGCGTCCTCGCGCGTGATGCCCTCGGCTTCCTGGAACGCATCCGCCAGGGTGGCACCCTCGTGGTTGCCACCCGGCGCGCGCCCAGCACTTACCATGACGGCGCGAATGGCCCCGACGGTTTCGAATACGCGCTGGTACAGGCATTTGCCCGGCATCTGAACATGCAGCCCCGTTTCGTATTTCCGCACACCCTGGAAGAGCTGCTCGATGCAACGATTCGCGGCAGCGTGCACCTGGCGGCAGCAGGCCTGACCATCACCCCCTCGCGTGAAAAACATCTGGCCTTCTCCCTGCCCTACCGCTACGTCACCGAGCAGGTCGTCTATCGGCGTGGGTCCAGACGACCACGTTCGCTCTCAGAAGTCGGCCCGGATGATCTGCATGTGGTGGCCCACTCGAGTCACGAAGAGACCCTGCGTCACCTGAATGCCACGCAGTTTCCGTCCCTGTCCTGGCAGGGTCATCCTGGCGTCAGTACCGCGCGCCTGCTGTCGGCATTGGAACAGGGCAATCTTCGACTGACCGTGGCCGACTCCGACGACATTGCATTGAATCGTCGCGTATTCACACACGCGGCAACCGCATTCGAACTGGGCGAGCCTCAGCCGATCGCGTGGGCTTTCAGCAAGACAGGCGATGACTCTCTGCGCAATGCGGCCGACGACTTCCTCAAGCTGATAGAGAAGGACGGGCGGCTTCAACGTCTTCGGGCGCGGTACTTCGGTCACAGCGGGCGCCTCAACTTCGTTGATACGCGCGACTTCTGGCGACATGTTCGTGACCGTCTCCCGGAGCTGCAAAGTTACTTCGAGGAGGCCGCCGAACAAACCGGTATCGACTGGCGGCTGTTGGCGGCGATCGGTTACCAGGAGTCCCATTGGCACGCCGATGCGGTCTCCCCGACCGGCGTGCGCGGCATCATGATGCTGACTCAGGCGACGGCCAAACAGATGGGCATCAAGGATCGTAATGACCCGAAACAGAGCATAGTAGGCGGCGCAAAGTACCTGCGCCAAGTGGAGAAAAAAATTCCCGAGCGGATTCAGGAGCCGAATCGCCTATGGCTGACCCTGGCTGGATACAATATTGGCTTTGGACACCTGGAAGACGCACGCGTGCTGACACAGCGCGATGGCGCAAGCCCCGATCTCTGGTTGGAGGTAAAGCAACGGCTGCCCCTGCTTGCACAGGAGAAATACTACAAAACCGTTCGCCATGGTGCCGCACGCGGGCGCGAACCCGTGAACTACGTAGACAATATCCGCAACTACTACGATCTGCTGGTCTGGTACACGACGACCAGCGACCGCAGTACCCGGGACCACCTGCTGTCAGCCGAAAAAGACTGACTATTGGCCCAGCGCCTCGGCTTCCATCGACAGAAATACCTGATAGGCATTGCGCCGGTTGGCAGCCTTGAACGCCGGCTGATTTTCAAACTGACTCCAGTCCGCCGCATCGTACGCATCGGCAAAATCATCCAGATTCTCTACCGCGGCGCCCATGACCTCGCGCAGATAGGCAAGGTACTCGCGGGTGCGCGCCACCGCTTCCACCGGGTCTTTCGCTGCCGGCCCATGCCCAGGAACCAGCGCAAGCAGTTGGTTGGTCTCGAGTGCCTGCAGGGTCTCCAACCAGCGCTTGGTGTCTGCGTCACCAACGAAGGGCACCCTGCCCTCGAATATGATGTCGCCCGAAAACAGGACCCGGTCCTGGACCACATACATTGTCAGGTCACCGTCGGAATGTGCACTGCCGAGGTAGTTCAGCCGGAAATCGATACCGCCCAGTGAAAACTGGTGGAACTCCTCTATCATGAGATCAGGCCGGACCAGGCGTGTGTCGTCATTGACCCAGGGGTCGAGTGAGAGGCGACGCTCCTCCAGCCTGTCCTGTGACACTGCGGAGTCGAGGTACTCATACGCACCCCGGGGCGCGATGATCTCCGCTCCCTCGTCCTTGAAGACCTGCAGACCATAGATGTGATCGGCATGGTAATGGCTGACTATCACCTTTACCACCGGCTGCTCGGTTATCTTGCGGATATGTTCGCGTAATGCCCAGCCCAACGATGGAGAGCCGAGGCTGTCAAACACGACCACGCCCTCGCCGGTAACCACGAAACCTGCGTTGGAGATAAAACCCTCATTGTCGGTCGCCGTACCGGCCGCACCCGGCGCATAGTAAGCGTGCTCGGAGACCTGCTCGACGGATACATCCACGGTGACCGGCGGGTACTTGGACGCAGCCTGCAGGCCAGCAGCCAGCAGGAGCAAAACAGCCAGAATCAGGTATTTCATACTTGGTGCTCCAGTAAGCTCAAAGATTATCGGCGTGCCCGAAAAAACCCACGCAACATTTCTGCACTCTCTTCCGCCAGCAGGCCACCATCACAACGCGTGTAATGATTGAACCTTTCATCCGAGGGGAGCAGATCGAAGGTGCTTCCTGCAGCACCGGAGCGTGGATCGACGGTGGCAAACACCACACGATCTACACGTGCGTGGATAATGGCGCCGGCACACATCGGACAGGGTTCCAGGGTTACAAACAACGTGGTCCCGGGCAGACGGTAGTTCTCGGTAGCGTTTGCCGCCGCGCGCAGGGCCACGATCTCCGCATGTGCCGTGGGATCGTGAGAGCCGATCGGCCGGTTCCAGCCTTCGCCGATAATCTTACCACCCGACACGAGTACTGCACCCACCGGCACCTCGCCCTCAGCCTGTGCCCGTCGGGCCAGTTCCAGCGCCCGCCGCATGTAGTGCTCGTCAGCCGACGCAACGCTTGGGTGCCGCGCG
>CAZCDY010000105.1:13385-13748 GCA_964497145.1 uncultured Gammaproteobacteria bacterium | reverse complement strand
CAGACGTCGAACATGCCGGCATCGCGACGAACGGCGTGGTGCTCATCGATCTGGGAACCATAGTTGACCGGCATATCCCATCCGCCAAACGGCACCATACGCGCCCCCATTTCACGATGGGTTTCGTTAAGAACCGTCTTTTTATCCATGCTTCACTCCGGCAGCAACAGCCAAACAGAAAAGGGGCGGTATGGCATCCGCAGTCCACGAAGACCATACCGCCCCTCTGTCCGGAAACCTGAGAGTTTGAAAGCGCCCCGCGCTCCCTGCCCCGTCGGTGGGTGCAACTGCGCGCACCGCTCTCCAGAGTCGACCCGGTGACACGAAGATTCGCTGTCCACCACCCCCGTGGTCCTTTTGCCT
>CAZCDY010000105.1:0-13375 GCA_964497145.1 uncultured Gammaproteobacteria bacterium | reverse complement strand
GGTGGATACCTTTGAAGGCACCGCTCTCCAGAGTCGATCCGAGGGTACGTCACCCTCGCCCCCCGTGGTCCTTTTGCCTGAGCGATTCCGGGCGGAATTGCGCCTTCGGCGCCGGCAACAGACCGGACTCTCCCGTAGGGGGGGTTGCAATCGAGGTGCTATATTAATCTCAAATTTGGCGGGGCGCCAATCCCGGGCACCGCCGGTCACATGCCCCTAAAGCAAGCCCAAATTGCCCAGAAAACGCCTCGAAGCCTATTTCTTTGTCTCCGGCATCGCGGCCCATGTGTTGCTGCTTGCCGCCATAATGGCAATACCGATCCTTTCCGGCGGCTACAGTGTCACCGAGGTGATCCGTAAAGCACCCGGACGGCTGCAAGAAAGACACCCGACACTGGCATCTGCGGTTTCGCTGCTGCGCAACCTGCTGCCGGCGCAGCAGCACAAAGCCAAACAGCATCTGCCGCCGTTCCCCGGACCTCGCCAATGGCCGGCCCAGGGCGTTTTTCCCGAGGGCCTGCAGGCCCAGCGTTACGACGACCGCGGCATACCGCTTCAAAGTGCCGCGGGCAGGGAGCCGCCGTCGGGTGTGATCCGTGTCGTCACTGTCAACGACACGAAATCACTGCTCAACGCCGTTGCAAAAGCGAAGGCCGGCGACGCCATAACCCTGCAGCCTGGCAGCTACCGCGTTAAGGGCAGGCGCATAAAACTCGGGGGCCACGGCACGCCGAATACCCCCATCTATGTCAGGGCACAGACCTTCGGTGATGTGAGCATCGAACTCGACACACTGGAAGGCTTCTTCGTCGACAAATCCTATTGGGTGTTCGAAAACCTCAGGATGAAGGGCGTCTGTACCGAAGACTCACGATGCGAGCACGCCTTCCACGTCTTCGGGTCCGCGATCGGGGTAACCCTCCGAAACAACGAACTGGTCGATTTCAATGCTGTGCTGAAGGTCAACGGGGACCGTCGCAAGGGCCGCGAAAAATTCCCTGATTTCGGCCTGGTACAGAACAACGACATCTACAACACGAGACCGAGACGGACCGGCAACCCCTCGACCCCGTTGAATATCAATTCGGGCAACGGTTGGGTGGTCAGCGCAAACTTTATTGCGGACTTCTCCAAAGGCCGGGGCAACCGAATCAGTTACGCCGCCTTCATGAAGGGGAATTCGGAAGGCGGCGTGTTCGAGCGTAATCTCGTGGTCTGCCACTGGCGCCTGCCGGTCGATGGTGATATCCGGCTCGGCCTGTCGTTCGGCGGAGGCGGCACGGGCGACCGCTTCTGCCGGCGCGGAGACTGCAACACCGAACACACCGCAGGGATCATCCGCAACAACATTATCGCGCGCTGTCCGACCGACGTCGGCATCTATCTCAACCGGGCCGCACACACCCAGATTCACAACAACCTGTTGATTGCCAACGCCGGCATCGACGTACGTTTCAAGACCAGTTCCGCCTCCATTCACAACAACATCATAAGTGGGAGAATCAGGGATCGCGACGGCGGAACCCACTTCACCGACAACAACCTTGTCTCCTCGGAATGTGGCTGGATCTCACGCTGGCTGAATTCATGCTCGCCCGGGGATTGGTACCAGGCGGCACTGACCGGGGACTTTCGCTTGCGCGAAGGGGAAAAGATATTGGACCGGGGAAATATAGAACCCAAGGGGATGCTCGACCTATGTGGCAAACCCCGGCCGCTCAAGCCCGACATCGGCCCCATCGAGTACGACACACCATCGCCCTGCCTGCCCGCCGTGTCGCGACAGAGCAACACCGTATCGGGTAGCTAGAGACGCAACACCCAGACCGCCGTGGGCTCACCACGCATATTGGCAACCAGCACCAGCAGTTCGTGTCGGGGATCGTAGACCATGTCGTAGTTCATGCCGATATCGAAAGGCAGGGTCGCGGTTTCCAGCCGAGACCAGGCATCGTCCCGCGTCGAGTAAAGCCAGGTCTCGGTGGAACCGGGTGCATTCTTCTTGCGACGCTTCACGAGTGCGACGACCCGCTGGATGCCCGGGTGGTAGACCAGGGGCGGAGATTCGGCGCCCGGGGGCCTCAAACCCGGCGTCGGCATCTTCCGCCCCTTCTTCTCGTCCCGGCGGTACTGCCATATGGCGTTCGAACGGTTGTTGGTGCCAAACGAAACGACGACATCGCGATCACTGTCATAGGCGGCGGAGTTGTGCCACGCACGCGCACTGCCTTTGCCGAGATGCCGCCATTTCGTCGAATCGGCCGCCAGCTCCCAATAGCCGCCCGCGTTTACCCCTACGAAGGCCCGTCTGTTCGGATCAAATGTCCCACCATTGGGGAAAAACGAAACCGCTTTGCCGCGCATGGGCTCCCAACGGTTTTCAGCGACGTAGTAGAACCAGGTCGGGTGCGACCTGATGCTGTTCCACAATGCCTTGTCCACCCCCCATTTCTTTTTCGGCGTCATGTGCTTGGGGTGGCTGGCGACGATCAGCCGATCCCTGGTCGGGTCAAATTCCACGGCATCGAAGGTGTGCATCGCCCAGGGCCGCTCAACCCCCTCGCCGGCAACAGGAAATCCCTCGGCGTTCACACGATAGGTATCCGGGTCATCCTCCGGGTACGCACGCGACCAGCTGAGTGTACCGATGTCGAAAAAACGTACCGAATTGTCCCAGTCCCGGCTATGCGTATCGCTGCCGAACAATATCACGCGCCCCCTCAGCGGATCGAACGCGGCACCGCCGTGGGCCTGTCGAACGAATGCCTCGTCTGAGCCGGCATCCTGCTGGTGGATCTTTATCCAGGAACCGGCAGGCAACCGTTTCAATGCGGGATTGACCATGCCCGGGGCCACAGCAGGCACCGCGGTGACCTCGACGCCATCGAGCGGACCGGACACAATGCGACGCCCCTCGCGATAGAGTTCAGACCCGGTGAACTTGGCGGCAGCCCAATACAGGATCAGCGCAACGACCAGCAGATTGGCCAATACACCGACGAGTACCAGATAGCGAGAGAAAAAACGTCGCACAGAATTTCCCGAGGCGCTGGTCCAGGAACCCACCGGGCAGCCCCGTACCCGTGGGATCAAATATCACTCCGCGCACCGACAGGCGGCTGGGCATCACTATAATACGGGACATCATGAGCGGTGACCTGGAGACACCATGAGTTTTTTCTTGCTGTGTAAGAACGACGGTGTTCAGGATTCCGTTACCCGCTTTATCGGGTCAGCCTCGTCGAATCACTTTGCGTTGAACAGGAAGATCGACCTGGGAGAGAGGCAGCTCATCCTCTTTGACAACCAGGCAGGGGCAAGCCTGCCGTTCTTCGAAGGCGAGAACGGTGATTTCATCGCGGTGCTTGGCTCCCTGATAGCCGACGGCCAGACCGCGCAGGACAGCCTTCCCCGGCTTTTGACCGCCTTCGACGCCGGGAGCTTCGATTGGAAAGGACTGCTTGGCACGCATGTCATCCTGGCACACAAGGCGGGGACTCTTTACGTCGCCGGTGACGGTCTCGGCGCCTGCAAGATCTATACGGATGCGCAGAACACAGCCTGGTCCAACTCCTTCCTGGCCATGTGCGAAATCACCCGGCCGCGGAATTTCGACCGACAGGCCTGTTACGAGTACGTGATCAACGGTTCCATTTTCGGCCGCAGAACCCTGGTCGAAGGCATTACCAGCCTGTCCGCGAACGCGATTCTGTCGGTAGGCCATGATCGGACAGATATCCACCAGAGGCCAAGTCCGATAGAGAACAGCTCGCTCGGTGAAGCGCTCACGCTCGATCAGGCCGCCGACTATCACTGCAGGCGCCTGGAGAAGGTCTTCTCGCCGATCGCCCAGCATTACGGCGACAGGATCAGGCTCTCCTTCTCCGGCGGCTTCGACTCACGCCTGATGCTCGCCATGCTGTTGGCGCATGGCGCCAGACCAACCCTGTTCGTCTACGGCCAGGAACAAGATGATGACGTCCAGATAGCGCAGACCATCTGCAAAGCGGAGGGGCTGCCGGTCGAGTGGATCGACAAGAGCGTCATGCCGCCACTCGATCCCGATGCGTTTGCGCAAGAGACACTGAAAAACCTGTTCGCCTTCGATGGCTGGAAGGTCGAAACCAGCCTGTTCGATTTCGGGGTTGACCGACGGGACCGGCTGCGGCGGCACCTCGACGGCCAGGTGCCGCTCAATGGCTCGCTCGGCGAGATCTACCGCAACTTTTTCTACATGCCCGACAGGCCCTCGAGTACCGGCGGGGTGATATCGACCTTCTACTCGCGCTATGACCCCAGGGCCTTTACAGACCATTTCAACGAGCACGACTACCGAAGCGGCATGGCCAGGGCCATGCGCGAGGCCATAGGCTCGCAGTCCGATGAACTCGAACGCTCGCAGGTCGAGGAACTCTACCCAAAATTCAGGGGGCGCTTCTGGACCGGGCGTGACGCCCAGATAAACCAGCGCTTCGGCCCGATGTTCTTCCCTTACCTTGAGCACTCGGCCATTTCGAACACCGCCAAGGTACCGCTGGGGCTCAAGGACCTAGGCTATCTGCAGGGCCGCATGATCGCGCAGGTCGACCCCCGCCTCGCGGCCTACCCGAGCGATTACGGTTTTCCCCTGGACGGCCCGCGGCCGCTCAAGTATCGGCTGAAGTCATTCCTGGGCACCCAACGCCCGCCGATCGCACGCAAGCATTCGTTCAGGCTGACACACCGCACGATGGAGCCGCGGGATGGGGCCCTCTCGCCAGACTACCTTGCACGCGCCATCGACATGGAATTTCCGATCATGCGTTCGCTGTTCAATCTGGACGCCGTCAACTCGGCCAGTCAATTCGGCATCATCGCAACGCTTGAATACCTCGGCCAGCGCTACAACCTTTCAGTGGGCTGATTTGCGCACCAGCAGGATCACCGGCAGCAATCCCACTGCCAGCAGAGCCACCGCCGGCAGGGCCGCGCGCTCCCACTCTCCCTCGGAGGTCAGCTCATAGATCCTTACCGCCAGGGTGTCCCAGCCAAAGGGTCGCAGCAGCAGGGTTGCCGGCATCTCTTTCATCACGTCGACCAGTACCAGCAGCCCGGCGGTCAGCAGGCCCGGTCGCAACATCGGCAGATAAACCCGCCAGACCGTCTCCCATTGCCCCGCGCCCAGGCTGCGCGCGGCGTCGCGGATGCTCGGGCGTATACGCTCCAGACTGCTGTCGACAGGACCGTAGGCGACCGCCAGGAAGCGTGCGAAATAGGCCATCAGCAAGGCGACAACGGTCCCCGAAATGACCAGCCCCATGTCTTCTCCGGTCAGCCATTCGACACCATCCGCCAGGCGATTATCGAACCAGGTCAGCGACAGCATGACGCCGACCGCCAGCACCGAACCGGGCAGCGCATAACCCAGGGTGCTGACACGCACGCTCAGCGCGGTCGAATAATCGGCGTGGTATCGATGCGCGAAGGCCAGCACGAAAGCAGCGCTAACCGTCAGCATACCCGCCATCAAACCCAGCGACAGGGTGTGAAAAAACAGATCCAGATAGCGTAGGTCGAGATCCTCCAGGCTGCCCCAGGCCCAGGTCGCCAGGCGGACCACCGGGGCCGCGAAGGCGAGGAACAAGACCGCCCAGCCGAACAGGCTCGCAGCGATCGCGCGCCGGCCCGTCAGTCGCATTCGCCGCCGCGCACCGCCTCGCCCGGACTCGGTGAATCGCGCGCGGTCGCGGAAGCGGCGTTCGACCACCAGCGCCACCAGCACGATGGTCAACAGGATAGATGCCAGCTGGGCCGCACTCTGCAGGTCAAAGAAGCCGAACCATGACTTGTAAATCGCCGTGGTGAAGGTATCGAAGTTGAATACAGATACCGCGCCGAAGTCCGCCAGGGCCTCCATCAGTGCAAGGCTTAGCCCGGCAACGATGGCGGGACGCGCCATAGGCAGGGAGACGTGGAAAAACGCCGCCCATGGCCCCAGACCGAGACTGCGTCCGGCCTCGTAGGCACTCTGTCCCTGGCCCAGAAACGCCACCCGCGCCAGCATATACACATAGGGGTAAAGCACCAGGGTCATGACGACGATGACCCCGAGCGTATTGCGCACCTCGAATGACCACGCGGGTGGCAGCCCCAGGAGTCCACGGAGCCCCACCTGCAAGGGGCCGGCGAAGTCAAGCACGCCGAGGAACACAAATGCCAGCACATAGGCTGGCAGGGCAAACGGCAGCATCAGGGCCCAATCAAGTATCCGCCGCCCCGGGAATTCACACATCACCGTAAGCCAGGCCAGCGGGACCCCAAGCAGCAGCGTACCGAACGCCACCCCAACAACCAGCCAGAAGGTGTTGACCAGTAGCTGAGGCAGCACCGTGGTGCCAAGATGCGACCAGACCCCGGGGTCAAAGTACAGCCAGGAACCGAGAATCACCGCCAGCGGAATCAGTACGCTGACCGCAAGCAGACGCGCAGCCCAGCGCCAGAGGTCATCGGGCGTTACACGCCCGACAGGGCGCGACGGACTGGAATCAAGAGTCGAGGTATCAGCCACGCCGACTGCCTCGCCCCTTGGTCTCCATCCCCCGGCCGGGCATCACCGGTAGCCTGCCCGGTCCATCAGACGGATCGCCGCTGCCTGAAGACGACCGGCCTCGTTCACGTTCAACTCATCCGCCTTGAAGCTCCCCCAGGCGGCCACCGTCGCATCCGGAGCCACCTTTGGATTGATCGGAAACTCCATATTGCTGCCGGCGAACTCCGCCTGGGCGGTCTCGGAAGACAACCACTCCAACAGTCTCTGCGCCGCCTCAGGATGCTTCGCGTGCCGGGTCACGCCGGCACCGGAGACATTGATATGCACACCGCTGCTGTCCTGGTTGGCCCAGAAAAGCGCCAGCCTGATATCCGGCTGCTCGTTCTGAAGTCGGCCGAAGTAATAGGTATTCACGATGGTGACATCGCACTGCCCCGCTTCTACCGCCTGCATCGCCTTGGCGTCATTGGAGAACGGCGCCGCGGCAAGATTCGCGACCCAGCCACGCACGATCTGTTCGGCTTTCTCTTCCCCGTGGCGCGCGATCAGGGTGGCGACCAGGGACTGGTTGTAAACCTTCTTGGATGTCCGCAGACACAATCGGCCCTTCCACTTCGGGTCTGCCAGGTCTTCGTAGCTGCTCAGCTGCCCGGGTGTGACGCGCTCCGTGCTGTATACGATGGTTCGCGCGCGCTCGGATAACCCGAACCAGCGCCCTTCGGAGTCACGCAGGTTCGCGGGCACATTGGCCTCCAGTACGGGCGAGTCGATTTCGGCGAGCACACCACTCTCGGCCGCGTGCCACAGGTTGCCGGCATCCACCGTGATCAGCATGTCAGCCGGGGTACGCTTGCCCTCCGCTCGCAGGCGCTGAAGCAGCGGCCCAGCCTTATCTGTGATGTAACTGATCGGGACGCCTGTCTCTTCCGTGTAACGGTCAAACAGCGGCTTGATCAGATGCTCCTTACGGGCCGAATAGACGACCACCTCTTCAGCCCAAACCAGGGTTGGCGCCAGCACGGTGCCTGCAAGCAATACACAAAGGATTAGACGTGACATCGAAACACTCCAGAATTGATACCGTAATACGAATGATTCGCAATTGTATTATTGTTACGAGCGATGTCAACAGGCACGCCACCCCAACGGCCCGCACGTAAAAGCAGACCCGACAGATCAGGCCGGCGCAGCGGAACGGGCGGAAGATCAGCGCGGGGGCTGGCTGATGGTCGGCAACTCGAGTCCATGTCCCAGGGCTACACGCTCAAACAGGCGCCGCAGCGGTCCCACCCGACCGGCCGCACCCAGTCCAACATTTCGCACCAGGGACAGTACCCCGGAATCGTTGCTGAACAGGTGCTTGAATCCATCCATGGCCAGCTGGGTGGCCGTATTGTGTCCCTTGCGGCCGCGCTCGTAGACCCTCAATGAGGCCAGCGCCCCCGGTGCACGACCACGTTCACGCCCGGCGACCACGGCATCGACCAGCGCCCCGGCATCGAGAAAACCGAGATTGACACCCTGCCCCGCCAGGGGGTGGATCACATGCGCCGCGTCGCCCACCAGGGCAAGGCCGGGCAGCACATAGCGCTCGGCATGCTGCAGGCGCAAAGGGAACGCAGCGCGCGCGCCCTGCAGTGCAAGCTGGCCCAGGCGCGACTCGCTGGCCTCGGTCAACAGTTTGTTGAACTCCGCTTCGGGCAGGGCGCACAGGCGCTCAGCCTCGTTGGGCGAGGTCGACCAGACAATCGAAAAAAGCTCGCGTTCGAGTGGCAGCAGCGCCAGCGGACCGTCCTTCATGAAGCGCTGCCAGGCTGTCGAGCCATTGCCCCGCTCGGCGCCCACCGTCGCGACCACCGCATGCTGGTCATAGGATTCGCTGCGTGACCCGATACCCGCCAACAGCCGCACCTGGGAGCGCGCGCCGTCTGCACCGACCACAAGACCGGCCCGCAGCAAGGTGCCGTCGGCCAGGGTCAGGGTGGCACCATCGTCGCCGGCACTCAGTGCACTGAGCCTGGTCGGTGCCAGCACGGTCACACCGGCGCCCTCCAGCGACTGCCAGAGCGCGCGCACGATTACCCGGTTTTCGACGATATGACCGAGATCGGGTTCGGCAAGGTCCGCGGCATCGAAATGGATCTCACCGAATCCGGCGCGATCCCAGACATGCATGTGCTGATACGGCGTCACCCGATCGTCCTGCATGGCCTGCCAGACGCCAAGGTTCTGCAGCATCTGCTGCGACGCGCGCGTGATCGCGGAGACACGCAGGTCATGGCCCTCGGGGCGCCAGCTCAGTTCAGGCTCGCGCGCCTCCAGCAGCGCCGTCCAGAAACCACGCTGGCCGAGTGCACAGGCCAGGGCGGCACCAACCATACCGCCGCCAACCACCGCCACATCATATTCCTGCTCAGTCAAGCGGCACCCCCCGCCCCAGACGCGGCTGACGGCCCAGCATCCCCATGGCGGCGCGCGCCAGCGGATGCTTGGCACCGGGCAGAAACTCCATCGCCAGCAGGCCCAGATTGCGCCCCAGGCGAACCGCGGCCAGCGGATTGCTGAACAGGCGCGCCAGGCCATCGGTAGCCAGCGCGACGTTGCGCTGCTCGGCGAGCCGCCAGCTTTCATAGACCGCGAGGGTCTCGGCCGCGCCGATGTCCCTGCCGGCCCTGAATGCATCGTCAACGACCTCCGCCAATGCGGCGACGTCGCGGATGCCCAGATTGAACCCCTGCCCTGCAATAGGGTGCAGGGTATGGGCCGCATTGCCAATGACCGCCACCCGGCCACGCACCGACTCGCGCGCGCGCAACAGGCTCAGCGGGTAGGCGGCCCGCTTGCCGGTGCGCAGAAAACGCCCCAGGCGATAGCCGAAACGTTGCTGGAATGCCGCCAGGAAGGCGTCATCATCAAGTGCCAGCACCGACTCAAGCTGCTCGTCGCGCACAGTCCATACCACCGCGCAACGCTGCTCGGTCATCGGCAGCAGCGCCACCGGCCCGCTATCGGTAAAACGCTCGTAGGCCACATTGCGATGCGGTTGTGCCGGAGTGATATTGGTCACCACCGCCGATTGACCATATTCCCAGCGCTGCACCGGCACCCCGAGCTGCGCACGGATCTCGGAGTTGCCGCCGTCGGCCGCGACCAGCAGCCTGCATTGGAGTGTACTCATCAGGCCTTCGCGCTCGACCTCTACGCAAACCTGCTCCCCCTGGTCTTCGAAACTGATCAGGCGGGCCGGCGCAATCACCTCGAGCGACGCGTCCTTGCGCATCCTGTCGAGCAGCACGTGTCCCAGCTCGCGCGCGGTGACCACATGCCCCAATGCAGGTACACCTTCATCGGCCGCACTCAGGCGGGTGAAGCCAAAATGTCCGCGGTCAGATACGTGGATGTCGAGGATGGGCTCTGCGATTTCACTCAGTGAAGGCCAGACCCCGGTTGCCTCGAAGATCCGCCGCGTACCATAGGCGAGCGCGATGGCACGATCATCGTAGCTGGGCTGACTCTCTGCACCCGGCGTGTAGGCCTCGACCAGGGCCAGCCGCAGGCCACGGTGCGCCAGCGCAATGGCGAGGCTTGCTCCCACCATGCCACCGCCAACGATGATCATGTCGTATGTCGCTGGCTTGGTCATCGGGCCATCAATGCCTCGATCTGCTGGACGGTCTTGGGCGCGTCGCGACTCAGCACGTCCGGCTCTGCGCGAGTGACCAGGACATCATCCTCGATACGGATGCCGATACCCTGCCACTTTTTAGCCACGCCCTTTGCACCTTTCGGTATGTAAAGCCCCGGCTCGATGGTCAGCACCATGCCCGGTTCGAGCTCGCGCCAGTGACCGTCGACCTTGTAGTCACCGACATCGTGCACATCCATACCCAGCCAATGGCCGGTCCGATGCATATAGAAACGGGTATAGGATTTCGCCTTCAATGCCTTCGCCAGGGTGCCACGTAAAAGACCGAGCTTGAGCAGGCCCTTGGTCAGCACCCGTACGGCCGCCTGATGCGGATCATTCCAGTGATTACCGGCGCGGGCCTTGCCGATGGCCGCCAGTTGTGCCGCCAGCACCAGTTCGTAGAGCGCGCGCTGTGCATCGCTGAAGCGGCCGTTGATCGGGAAGGTTCGGGTGATATCGGAAGCATAGCAATCGAGCTCGCAACCGGCATCGACCAGAACCAGGTCACCATCCTGCAGTGGCTGACTGTTCTCTATGTAGTGGAGCACACAGGCATTGTCGCCGCCACCGACGATGGAGGGATACGCAAGTTGGCCTGCACCACTCATCTGACAATGATGACTGAACACGGAGGCAAGCTGGTACTCCTGCATGCCCGACTCGCAACGACGCATCATCTCAATGTGCGCCTTTGCCGACAGCCGTGCAGCGCGACGCATCACAGCCACCTCGGCCCGACTCTTGTACAGCCGCATGTCGTGCAGAAAGTGATCGAGTGCATGAAACTCTATTGGACCATGCACACCGGCACGTGCACGCGAACGCACCTGACTCACCCAGTCCGACACCCGCTTGTCGAACGCAGGGTCTGAACCCATGGCAAAAAACACCCGCTCGCGCTCTTCGAGCAGCCCCGGCAGGATATCGTCGAGGTCGCTGATGGGAAACGCGTCATCGGCACCAAAATCACTCACTGCACCTTCCAGCCCGGCGCGGTAGCCGTCCCAGATCTCCTTCCCCGGATCCTTCTCGCGGCAGAACAGAATGTATTCGCCGTGCGGCCGCCCGGGCACCATGACCATCACCGCCTCAGGCTCGCCGAAACCGGTCAGGTAGTAAAAGTCACTGTCGGGACGAAACGGGTAGTGCACATCATGGTTACGCACCGCCTCTGTGGCAGTTGGCAGGATGGCCAAACTACCCGGCCCCATCATGCTCATGATCTGGCGCCGGCGCCGCTTGAACTCACTCGGATTCATGCTGCCCCCGCCCACTCAGCTCATCGCGCATCAGCAGCACGCCTACCCTCAGGAACTCCTCGATTTCGATCAGCGCAGACTGATTCTCGGCGTTGTTTTCAACATCCTCGGTATCCAGACGTGTCATCTCGGCGATATCCTGCAACAGCTCCCGAGACTGATCGGACAGGCGGCTGGCTGCGCGTTCGCCGCCGAGACCGAATCCAAACAGGAATCCCTGGCACCAATCGCACACGGCGCCGACCCGCGCACTGTCGACCACGATATCCCCGGGCAACAACAGGGCCAGCTGCATAGGTTCCGAGTCATCTGTCGCAAATACATTGGCAAACACACGGTCGAGACTCTTGCGACATTCGCCCGCCAACACGTCAGCCGGGTCAAAGTCGGAATACAGTTCTTTCTGCCACAGTGCCAGAGGCTCCGTCACCCTGGCGACATAGAGGCCAAGCGCAAAACCCTGCGATTCTGCCGGGCTCTGCGGCATGTTACAGCGCTGCATGGCCGCAGCTAGCTCAGAGTACTCCGGCACGGCGGAGTGGCTGGGAACATCCATCGGATCGCTTCACAATTCGACAAGTAATTTATAATCCTATCACGCAGCGCCATTGACCCGGCTCGACGACCGAATCTATAGTCAGGAGAGCTATGAGTACTAATGATAAACAAGGCATCCAGGAACAGGACCTGCGCGCGCTGGAATTGCGTGTCGAGGAACTGATCCGCGCCTGCACCCACCTCAAAGACGAAAACAAGACGCTGCGTGCCCGCGAGCAGGAACTGATGACCGAGCACGACAGGCTGGCGTCCAAGAATGATCAGGCAAAGCATCGTGTCGAAGACATGATCGCGCGGCTCAAACGCCTGGAGGATGAAGCGTGAGCAAACCCAACGAGCCCGTCGCGGTGAGCATCCTCGGAAAAGACTACCGGATAGCCTGTGAGCCGGGCACCGAAGACGAACTGATCAGCGCCTCACGTTTCCTAGACACCCGAATGCGTGAAGTACGCAGCACCGGCAAGGTGATCGGGACCGACCGTATCGCCGTCATGGTGGCGCTCAACCTGGCCCACGAGCTGCTGAAGGAAAAATCCGACCAGGACTCTGCTGCCAGTTCATCCAACAAGCGCATCCGCTCGCTCCGGGAAAGAATCGAGATTGCACTTAACGACAGCACACAACTGGAACTCTGACGGATTTGGGTTTAGCCTTAAGTCAGACATTCCCTGCGGTGTTCGATAGCTGGCCTGATATTCCCTTGAGCCTATGCTTTATGCACCCCGGGACCGGGTCACGTTTACCAGTGTGCATGTCCGCCTCGTAGCGGGAAGCCTTAGGTGCCGTTTCGGTCCCACTTGAACCCCACGGTTCAAGGATGACGGCGAGTACCGACACAGGCGGGGAATGTCGCTACCCACCTCAGCTCCGCGCATGAATGAGCAACACGCACTCCGCCAGCATCTCAAACGTACCCGTCTTGAACTTTCGGCTCGCGCACAGGCGGAAGCGGCAATCGCAGCCACGGCCCGCGTGACCCAACAACCCCGGTTTCTCCATGCAAAACGGATCGCCGGCTATTTCGGAAGCAAGGGCGAACTCAACCCCATGCCTCTGCTGGAGCAGGCGGCAGCGCTAAACAAGAAATGCTACCTCCCGGTCCTGCACCCGTTTTTCAGCGGTCGACTGTGGTTTTGCCGCTGGCAGCCTGGAGACAGGCTGGTCCGCAACCGGTTCGGCATCCCGGAACCGGTCTTCCACGCCAACAAACAGATCACTGCACGCAATCTGGATCTCGTTATCGTGCCGCTACTCGGTTTCGACAGCGAATGTCATCGTATCGGCATGGGCGGCGGTTACTACGATCGCAGCTTTGCATTCACCCGCCGCCTAAAGCACATA
>CAZCDY010000104.1:0-13788 GCA_964497145.1 uncultured Gammaproteobacteria bacterium | reverse complement strand
CTACCGACGCGGTGCCTTCCGTTAGCGGCCGAGCTGCTCGCGGTGCTGGAGCAGCCGGTCCAGTTCGGCACGAATCGTCTCCCAATTGTCTTCAAGCGTCTGGTTGCAGGGGGACAGGTCTGCAGGAAAGAACGGGTGACCACCGACCAGGGATGCACGCCCCTGGTATCGGTCCAGGGCCTGAAGCATGCGCCGGCCATGATCTTTGACAAAGGCACGCCTTCTGGCGCGAAAGGTTTCTTAAAACGTCATGCGAGCCCCAACCGACAGAAGGCTTTTTTCAAATTCGAGCGCGGTTCAATAATACCAAAGCAATAATGGCTGCCACAAAGGGGGCGGCCAGGGTGGTCATTGCCGGCGGGAGCTGCAGAACAAGCCCCGAATTGATAAATACCTGGTTGGCGATCTGGAACACCATCCCCGCCGCCGCGGCGGCTATTACGCGCTTCTCCATGGAGGTCGAGCGCGACGCACCAAAGGCAGCGGGGATTGCCAGCAGCACCATTACCGTCACCGAGATCGGCATGGTCAGTTTCTTCCAAAGGCTAAGCTCATAGCGATCCGATTTCTGGCCGGTACTTTTCACGTATAGCACGTAGGCGTAGAGCTGTCTGGGCGACATGGTCTCCGATGCAAGTTCCAACAGGCCGATCTGCTCGGGCGTCATCAAAGAATCCCAATGCATTTGCTGGAACTGTTCATTGGATACCTTGGACCCGCCCAGCTCCTTCACCAACACGTCTTTCAGCAGCCACCGGTTAGGATCACCCAGGTCCGCCTGCCGGGCCTGAATGAAGCGGTTCACGCGCCGCTCGCCGTCCAGCTCCAGGATGTCGATGTCCATCGGAACCCGTCCGTGCTCAACCCGACTGATATGAATGAACCTGTTTCCGTGATAGATCCAGAAGCCCTCGTCGACCTGCGTCATCTCCGCCCCCGACAGCGACAGCGCCTGTTGCCGGACCGCCTCCTGGTGCAGGCCCGATACCACCAGGTCATCCATCAGAACGGCGACCAGCACGAGCAGAAGCCCGGTTTTCAAGACGCCCCAGGTGAATCGCAACTTCGAGACACCGGCGGCCAGCATGGCATTGACCTCGCCGTGATGGGCAAGCAGAGACAGCGCGATGGTGGTCCCCATCAAAGCCCCAACCGGGAGCAGATCCAGGGCGCGCGGGGCGAGCATGCGCAGTTCGAACAGCAGGGCATCCGAAAACCGATAGTCACCCGAGCCGACGTCGTCGAGCTGCTTGATCAGGTCGAGAAAGCTGAACAGGAAAACCAGGGCCAGCATGACCAGCACAAAGACCTTTAAGATCTCGACGGCGATATAGCGATCAAGCTGGTTCATGCGCGCGCGAAACCCGAGGGTCTCCAGAACAATGCCGCAAGCAACAGCCCTAGCAGCACGATCGGCCACCACAGCCCGGGGACGGCGCCGACCAGACCTTCCTGGACCAGGTTTTTTGCGAACGTCATGAGATTGAAAAAGACGGCATAGGCGGCAACTGCCGTCAGCGCCTTGGCAAAGCGCCCTCCACGCGGCCCGCTACGGCTCAAGGGCACAGCCAGCAACGCGATCAGCACGGTTGCCGCCGGCGTCGACAGGCGCCATTGAAACTCGGCTAGGTCCTTGCGATGCCTGGACTTACTGAGGGCCAGCAGACCCTCGGCCTTGCTCTTGTAGCCGATCACCTTGGGCTCTGGCGGGGAAAGCGTCAGATTCAAGGTTCCGAACCTGCCGATCACGTCATTGCTACCCTGTGTGTCCAGCTCGTATACATACCCCTCTTTGAACGTAAACAACGGCGGGGCATCCTGCTCCCTGGGTGGCTGGAACAGGCTTTTTGCGGTAATGATCTGCATCACATCCGGTTTCCGGATCTGCACGATCACTTCCCCGGCGCTTCGGGTCTTGTGATCGACCGTAGCGGCGAAGATGGCATAGTCCGAACCTGGATTGACCAGCAACTGCCTGGCCTCCAGGTAAGCGATATCGAACTCGGCCGCAACCTGCGCCCGCAGCAGGTATTGCTGCTGGTAGGCCCAGGGTCGCGCGAACATGGAAATGCAGGCCACCACCAGGGCGATCAACAGGGAAAACTGCAGAACGATGCCCACCAGTCGAGGCTCGCCTATCCCGCCTGCAGACAGTGCGACGATCTCGCTGTCCGAATGCAGGCGTCCGAGCCCGAACACGACCCCGAAATAAAGCGACACCGGAATCAGCATTTCAAGCGCAATCACCAACCTGATCAACACGAGCTTGGCGACGGTACCCGCGGGAATCAGGCCGGCAGCAACCTCGTTGAGGATCACGGCAGTGGTGAAGCTCGCGAAAATCACCCCACAGATGCTGACGATGATCAGGAAGGGGCGGCTTATCTCGCGAGTGACGTAACGCTTGATGATCAACAGGCCCGTCCGGCGTTTATGGTTCGTTCCCAATCCTGATACAATCGGGTCCTGGTCGTAAAATCAATCTTTGTCCGACGTGAACATATCACGAAGCCCAGTCAGCGCGTTGCCGCAGACGGTGGCCGTGGATTCGTCCGACGGACAGCTGAGCGGCGCCCTCCCCGGGGCGACAGTAACACTTGGCAGAGCCTGATCGCCCATGCTCTGAAGCGCCCCTGCAAGCAGGACAAGGAACCGGTAAAAATCCGTGGGTATCTTTGACAAATTTCGTGATGTGGCTGCCGGCATGGAGCAGCTGGCAGAGCTGGGCATCATGCCTTTCGGCGTGGAGATCGAGCATATTTCCTCGGCCACCGAGGGTGTCGTCCTCGGTCATCCGGTGATACTCGCGGGGACCAACAACTACCTCGGTCTGACCTTCGATCCGGATTGCATCGAGGCCGCCTGCCAGGCCCTGCTCGAGCAGGGTACCGGCACCACAGGCTCGCGTCTGGCCAACGGCAGCTACGGCGGTCACCTGGCACTGGAGAAGGAGTTGGCGGCGTTCTACCAAACGCCATCGGCAATCGTCTTCTCCACCGGCTTTCTGGCCACCATGGGTGCAGTGAGCAGCCTCGCGGGGCCCGGTGACCGGATTTTGCTCGACGCCGACTGCCATGCCAGCATCTACGAAGGCACCCGCGTCAGCGGTGCAGAGGTGATCCGATTCCGCCACAATAACCCCGCGGATCTCGAGAAACGCCTGCGCCGCATCGAGGGGCAGGAAAACAACACACTGATCGTGGTCGAGGGCATCTACAGTATGCTCGGGGACCGTGCCCCCCTGTCGGAAATCGCCGCGCTGGCGAAAAAGTACGGCGCCTACCTGATGGTCGACGAGGCACACTCGATGGGTGTGCTCGGGGAGACGGGCCGGGGGCTGATCGAGGAAGCGGGGGTAGAGGACGCCGTGGATTTCGTCGTCGGCACCTTCAGCAAGAGCCTGGGTTCGGTCGGCGGTTTCTGCACCAGCCGCCACCCGGAGCTGGAGTTGGTGCGTTACAGCGCCCGTCCCTACATCTTCACCGCGTCCCCCGCCCCATCGATCATAGCCTCGACAAGGGTCGCCCTGCGTATCCTGCGCGATGGCCGCGACCTGCGTGAACACCTTTGGCGCAACGCAAAACGTCTGTACAACGGGCTCGAACAGGCCGGCTTCACGCTGGGTCCGGAGCCGGGTCCGGTGATAGCGATGCAGATGGACAACACGGAGCAGGCCCTGGTCTGGTGGAGACAGTTGTTGGAGCAGGGCGTCTACGTTAACCTCGTGCTGCCGCCGGCGACGCCGACCGGGGGTCCCCTGCTGCGTTGCAGCCTGAGTGCAGCGCATACAGACGCCCAGGTGGACCGGATTCAAGAGGCCCTGTGCGGACTGCGTGCCGGAGACCATGCCTAGCGAGCACCCGCCCAATCAAGGTGCGTTCGCGCACGATAGCGCCCCGTAATCATCTCAGGACCGACAAGGCACAATCTGAACCGGCATGCAGCAACTCTACTTTCACGTCATCGGCGACCCTCAGGTCAAGCTCTGGGGCCTCACGCCGCGCGAGCGTCTGATCAGGCAGATCCGGCACGTCGCTGACGTCTCGCCTATCGATGATCTTGGCACCCTCCCCAAGGGGGCGTTGGTCATACTCGCGCGCGGCGATTTTCTTACCGAGGTGCGAACCTTCCGCAGACTGATAAGTCATCCAGACATCCTGCTCCGCTATGCGGCGGATCAACGGTTGACGGCTGGCTGCGTGTCAGCAAAGCACGCAGAGGTCGCGGCGGCCCTGCTGCGAGGTGATCTGACTGACATACCCGAGGGCTTGGATGTCGTCGACCCGGCAGAACTGGACGCCTTTGACATCGACCTTCGTCGTTCGGCCCCACCCCTGCTGGAACCCGTGACGGCAGGCGAGCAGGTCCGCCTGGAAGACCTGCTGTATGGCAACGCCTACAAGGGCATCACCGATCTGGTGACCAAGTGGTTCTGGCCGCGGCCAGCCAAGCGAGCAGTGCATCTGTTCGCCAACCTCGGCGTAACCCCGAATATGATCACCTCGGTCGGATTCCTGCTCATGCTGGTGGCCGGCGTTCTTTTCTACCACGGTCATTATGCGCTGGGACTCGCCGCCGGCTGGATCATGACCTTCCTGGATACCGTCGACGGCAAACTCGCCCGGGTCACCGCCCAGTCGAGCCGCCTGGGCCATTACCTGGACCACGGTATAGACCTGCTGCACCCCCCTTTCTGGTACGTGATCTGGGGCATGTCGCTGACCAACTTCGACACCATGCTCGGTCTGAATCAGACGGAATACTACTGGATGATCTTCATCGGCTACATAGGCGGACGCGTGTGTGAGGGCATGTTCCACCTGCTGGGGAGTTGCAGCATCTTCGGATGGAGACCCTTCGATGCCTACTTCCGGCTGTTCACGGCACGCCGAAACACCTGCATGATCCTGCTGACCCTGGCGGTGGCCATCGGCCGGCCCGATTGGGGTTTCGTCGCCGTTGCCCTGTGGACGGTCCTGACGACGGCCGTGCTGACCCTGCGCCTGCTCTACGGGACCATCGTCCGCGTGACCGGCGAACCCCTGCGCTCCTGGCTGAGCAGCCCGGACAGTGCGGCAAAAGAGCACCCACGCGCCTTCAGACACTTCTCGGTGACCCGCAGCGCCTACGGGCAGGGTTGATCCCAGGGGACGCGCGCTGGTGCCGCGGTTCGCAACTCCTTGGTCCCCGACAATGTTGAGCGGCGCCCAGAGCAAGGCCCCTATGACCGCCATCACCCCCCGACATCGTCGCTGGATTCTCGCCCTGATCTTTTTCTGCCTGGTCGCTACAGGACGGGCAGATGAGACGCGGCCCATCCCGCCGTTCGAGGCCCGTTACAGGATCTACCAGGCGGACATTCCGGTGGGCGAAGTCATCCTGCAGCTCGAGTACGAGGATGCCGAGCGCTACCGGATGCGTTCGAGCCTGAGCGTGAGCGGCCTGGCGAGACTGATCGACGCGAGAAGCGAAAAAGAAGAGGTCGAGGGGAAGATCGTCGGGGGCGTACCCAGACCCCTGCGCTATCGCGCCGAGAGGACCGGCAACAAGACGCGCAAGGTGAGCCTGGACTTCGCGTGGGATCGCGGGGAAGTGACTTCCGTCGTCAATGAAGAGACAAGCACAATAACGCTGGGCACACGCACGGTCGATCCTCTGAGCCTCTACCTTCTCACGATGCTGGACCTGCACAGCGACAGGCCCGCCGATGCATACAACGTTGTCGCCCGCGGACGCCTAAAGACCTACCAGATCCGGCCTCTCGGCGAGACCACGATTCCCACGCCGATGGGCAAGCTGGCAACGCTGTCATTCGCTCGGCAGCGTCCGGAGAGCAGCAAGGCGGCGACTTTCTGGCACGCGCCGGAGCTGAACTTCCTGCCGGTGCAGGTTTCCAACACGAAGGACGGCGAGGAGACGAGCCGTCTTGTGATCGACCATCTGGCGAGATGACCGCGGCTGGGCGTGGACACAGGGGCTCGCAGGGCAACTTGTCTCCTGAGTCAGAAGTTCGCATCGTTTCAGCAGGATCAGAAAAGCTCATGGCCAAGGCGCACGAGTGAAGGACTGCCCACCCACAATGCAAACGCGTGCAGGATCTGCCGCCTCTAGGCGTCGTTGAGACGGCCGGTTTCAGCTTCCCCGACTGCACTGGCCCGCTCGGCCAGACCCTGCAGCGACATGGCCGACGCCTGCTGCGCTGCTCAAACCAGAGATTGTTCGTCGGCCACGGCCATAAAGGCACCCCTGCGCTTCGAATACCTACGCACCGACATCGTCACCTGAGGCTTCCCCGAGCCGGTCAGGATTCGGTAGAGATGGTACTGCGCGCGGCGCGGTGGATTCTCCGCCAGCTCCGAGGCAGAGCAGGCGCCTACCACCGGCGCCTGACCTCCTGGCGTGGGTAGCCAGTTCATGTACGAGCGGTGAGCATGTCCGTGCAACACCAGTTCGACACCCTGCTCCGCGATGACGGACGCCAGTGCGGACGCATCGGTCAGGCGTTTGCGCCAACGGATGCTCCCCGGCACCGGTGGATGGTGCAGCAGGAGAACCCGGAACAGATCCGCCTCCCCCGCCTGTTGAAGAAGTTGCGAGACAAGCTCCATCTGGCGTTTCCCGATTCGCCCCGTCGCCAGCAGGGGTGACGAGGGAACGGCCGAACTCAGGCCGATCAATGCAACATCGCCACGGACACGCAGACTCGGAAAAACCGAGTCCGGCCCATGCCCGCTTCCTGCATCCCGACCATCCGAGCGCATATAGGGCGACCACAATGAAAAAGTTCCCTCCCAGGGCTCCGACACGTAGGTATCGTGGTTGCCGGGCACCAGGGTCACGTGCTGCGGGGTGCCGACCCTGGGCAGCCAGTCAGCGGCCTCCTTGAACTCCTGTCGGGTGCCCAGGTGTGTCAGGTCGCCGGTGATGGCCACGTGATCCGGTCCGATCGATTCGATATCGGCGATCAGTGCGTCGAGCACCTCGGGACGGTGCTCGTGACGTCTGCGCCGGCGCCATGAAAGGTAACCCAGCAGGCGTTTGCTCATCAGATCCGCTGCACCAAGGCCGTCCAGACTTGTGAGATGGGGATCCGAAAAATGCGCGAGGATCCAATCTCCCTTACTCGTGGTCGACATAACTTGCACTCAGCGCAGATCCAGGCGGTAGACCCTGGAACGCCGGAAAAAAACCCGTTCGAACTTGCTCCAGATACCGGTGACCGCGGTGTTGTCTTCCAGCTCTCTGTTCGTCTCCATGTAACTGACCCCGCGGCGGTTGAGCGAATCGATCATGGCCAGCCCATTGAAGGTGATCAGGCCGGAGGGTACTCCCTGCTTCATACCCGCGAGCAGAAAGTCCACCGTTTGCGGTTTCTTGTACGCCTTGATCAGATGCAGGAAGCCGAACGGCAGGAGCCGCCCGCGGGCCTTTTTGAAACCCTCGCTGAGGTTGGGCATACCGATCATGAACCCGACCAGCTCGCCTTGTTTCGAGAACATCAGCGTGACGAAATCGGGGTCCAGGAAGCCGAAATACTTTTTGGTGTAATAGTCCTTCTGCTTCTGCGTCAGCGGCATGACCCCGTAGAGTCCGGCGAAGGCGGCCTCGAGCACCTCCCAGACCTCCGTGGCATGGGACAGCAGCTCCTTGCGGCTCGTGCAGGTGACCACCCGATACGCATCATCGCGGGCGAAGCGTTTGTGCAGCCTATCCAGCATTCGCGAATTTTTCGGGACCCGCGAGCGGAACTCGACGTAGTCGACATCCTTTTCGAAACCGTAGTCCTCGATCAGCCGCTGGTAGTAGGGAAAGTTGTAGCTTCCACTGATGGTCGGCAAATGGTCGAAGCCCTCGATCAAGAGACCCTCGGGATCGAGATCGGTAAACCCCTGCGGCCCGGTCATCTCGGCGCAGCCCTGGCTGCGGAACCAATCTGCCGCACTGTCGAGCAAGCTATTGGCGACGCCCCGGTCATCGATACACTCGAACCAGCCGAAGCGGCCGCGCTTGTAGCCGAGCTTCTCGGTCTCCAGAGTATTGACGATGCAACAGAGTCTCCCTACGATCTTCCCCGCATCGCTTGCAAAAAGCAGCCTGACGTCCGATACCTCGAAAGCCGGGTTCTTTTTCCGGTCAAAATAGTCAAGCTCATCAGAAAACAGCTGCGGGACCTGGTAGGGGTGGCCCTCATACAGCTGGTACGGCAGCTTTACCCAGGATTTCAGCTCTCCCCGGCTCGAGACTTGGTGCACTTGGATACTCATCGAGAACCTTCCGAATGACAGGCGAGAAAATATACCGGAATCCAGTGTTCACCGCCCTCGTGCTCGCGGGCGAGCGCGGAGAGCCCGAAGCGCTGACAGAAAACTCAGGCGCGGGCTGCAAGGCATTGGTTCCGGTCGGCGGAACGCCCATGTTGTACCGGGTCCTGGACGCGCTGAGCGACAGCACCGAGGTCGGTTCTATCCTGATGAGCGGCCCCGACAGAGCGCAGCTGGAACACAGCAGCCACCTCACGCAAGGTATGGCCGCAGGCCGCTGGGACTGGGGCCAGCCGGGCCCCTCACCGGCCACGAGCGCCTATGCCGCGCTCCAGTCTCTGCCTGAAGCTGCGCCGGTCCTGCTCACGACCGCGGATCACGCACTCTTGCGTGCCGAGGTGGTGGACCACTTCTGTGCCGCCGCGCGTCAAACGGGCTGCGATCTCGCCGTGGCGCTGGTTGATCATGCCCAGGTGGTGTCGGCCTTCCCGGATGCGCAGAGGACCGCTCTGCGCTTTCGTGGCGGCGCCTATTGCGGTTGCAATCTATACGCCTTCCTCACCCCCGCCTCAAGACGGGTAGCCGACTTCTGGAGCCAGGTCGAACAAGACCGCAAACGACCATGGCGGATTGCCCGCGCACTGGGCTGGAGACCTCTGCTCGCCTATCTGACCGGGCGCCTGTCGCTGGAGGCCACGCTACGATTGCTCTCGGACCGCCTTGGCGTAAACATCTGTCCGGTCATATTGCCTTTCCCTGACGCTGCGGTCGATGTCGACAAGCCGAGTGACAAAGATCTCGCTGAACGGATTCTCGCGACCCGGACGGGCGAGTCCCAAACCTGAGGTCGACGCTCAGGCGCTCAGGGTCAGATCGGCGGCATCCGTAAAGCCCCAACGACCCACCATCACCGAGGCGCGCAGCAGGTCCAGCGGATAGTCGACCTCGGACCAATCCAGGCCTGATATCAGCTGCGTCCAGACCTGCCCGCTCGATTCTGCGATCTGGCCGATGATCGAAAGATACCAGTGCTTCAGGCTGTGCGGATCCCGCACCGCCCGCTCGAGTGCCGTACGGAACAAATCCACGCCTTCGCCCCTGAACAGCATCAGACCGATGGACTCGCCGTTCGTCTGGTCTGAACTGAGATCCTTCCCGACTCGCAGGAGACGTTCCCCGGACAGGCCAACCTTCATGTCGTCCGCGTCGTAGACGGGTTTCTCGTCGGTCGCCAGGGTGATCGGCCGCGCCGGTGAATCGAGCAGACGCTGCAGCACTGCGGGCTCAAACAGGGTATCGCCATTCAGCAGCACGAAATCATCGGTCATTTCGCCCTTGGCAACCCAGCAACTGATCAGATTGTCCGCGGCCTCAAAAAAGGGATTGAAACAAAGCTTCGTCTTCGCCTTTCCGTCACGGCCGGCAAGCAGCTCCTCGACCCGCTGCGCACCGAAGCCAACCACCACCGTGACCTGTTCAATGCCGCACGCCTCGAGCGCTTCGAGCTGCCATTCGATCAAGGTTTTCCCCTGGATCGGAAGCATGCACTTGGGTGTTGCCTCCGTCATTGGCGAGAGCCGACGGCCCTGCCCGGCGCTAAGGATGATGACTTTGGGCATTTGCGGAAAAGTCCTTACAAAAACGGGGAATATAGCATAATTGATGTTCCAATCCGTCGCTGTCTAATCTAAAGGGGTCGGCGACAAATGCCAATTGTTCGCGTTGGGCTATGCCTTTCGGAGCAGTCCTACCACGGATTGCTCGTCCCATGATTCGGCCCAAGGCTGACCGATTCGCATCTTGAATGGCAAATCAGATAATGCTTCGCATGCACTGGGCCTGCCTTGTGTAGACTCACCCGAACCGTGCGCAGCAGCGATAAGCCTTGTTCAGGTATTTCACGTATGGCCAACCAATCGATTGCATGACACGGAAAACACGTGCGGTCATCTGCGATGTCAATAGCAGGTAGGCACGCACTTCGACTTGACGGCGTCGATAGGTATCCGAAAGAACACCAAGATAACAATGGCAATCGTCGCGCGAGTCCATACTCTACTGCTTGGCGAATCAATCGGATTTCATCGGGAGCTCAACCTGGGAGCCATCCTCTATCGAGGATGAGGTGCATTCGTCACCGACCCCTTTAACCCGCTCGCCCCAGAAACGAAAATGCCCGCAAACGCGGGCTTTTCGTGGGGCTGCACCGTCTCATTCAGTAGAGAGCCGAGACACTGCAGACTGGTTGGCGGAGAGAGAGGGATTCGAACCCTCGATACGCTATTAACGTATACACACTTTCCAGGCGTGCTCTTTCAACCGCTCAGACATCTCTCCGGAATCGTTTCCGCCCGGCAGCAAGCAATCGACACGATCGGTGCGAAAACGAAGCGCGCAAGAGTAAACCAGTCCTGGCCCAGGCGCAACACGCAGCCCTGGCCGGGTTGGATTCAGAGGTGATGACTGAGGTGCACGCGGGGCACGTCTTGCATCAAACCGCGGAAGACGTCGCCATGCACATGAATCAGGTGCTCGTGATCACCCGACTCGAAATAGACCTCGGGCTGCTGGATCAGTGCCGGGTCCACGACCACGTCAATCCCGTAGGGCTCGCCGATGGCGGGTATGGCTCCCCGCTCGCAATCTGAAAAAGTGGCTTCTATCTCGTCTTCCGGCAGCATTTCGAGGCTGCGCGCCATCATCTGATTCACCCGGTCCAGTTCCAGGCGATGAGTGGCCGGAATCACGGCCAGGAGATAACTGTCATCATCACCAAGCAGCACCGGTTTGGCCACCTGATCTCCTGGCACATGCGCTGCTTCTGCGGCACGCATGGCCGAATCGGTATGTGGATGCTCGACTACTTCGTAAGCAATGCCACGGCTCTCCAGATAATCCTGGAGTGTCGTTGCAATACCCATTGTTATTTCCTCCAAATTGTCACTTTCACCCGGGCTCATCGCCCCGCCCACAGCAAAACCTGATTGCAGGGAGAGCACGCCCTGCCACCGGCCGGAAAGGGCCGTGGGGTTTTGCCGCTGTATTCAAGTATAGTCAGCGTTCTGAGTAACAAAGAGTCGGACCGCAGGATGAACACGAAACGCAAGCATCGTCGCAAGCCCAAACCCACCCTCGCATCCACGGCCGATCGCCATCATCTGTACGAACTCTCGGTACAGTGCGCAGAGGCCGAGATTGATTTCGTGGACGACGTATTCAGGCGCCTGCGCAAACGCCGGGCCACGCTGCTGCGGGAGGACTTTTGTGGCACCGCCAACGTTTGCTGCGAGTGGGTCAAACGGGGCCATAAGCGCCGTGCGATCGGGATCGACCTGGATCCCGAGGTATTGGACTGGGGGCGCAGGAACAACCTCTCTCAGCTGAGCAAGAAGAAACGTGAACGCATCACCCTGCTACAGCAGAACGTGCTCGAGGTGGAAACAGAGCGGCCGGATATCATTTCAGCCATGAATTTCAGCTATTGGCTCTTGCAGGATCGTGCCCTGCTGAAAAGCTATTTTGAAAGCGTGCACGGCGCGCTCAATGACGAAGGCATATTTTTCCTCGACGCCTACGGCGGCTATGACAGCCACAAGGAGATCGTCGAGGAACGCGAGATAGACGACGGTGGTCAGGGCTTCACCTACATCTGGGAGCAGGCTGCATTCGATCCCATCACGCACCGCATGGAATGCCACATCCATTTCGCACTTCCTGACGGCTCGGAAATGCGCAATGCATTCAACTACGAATGGCGCCTGTGGACATTGCCGGAGGTCCAGGACCTGCTAAAGGAGTCGGGCTTCAAACACGTTACGGTTTACTGGCAAGGCTGGGACAAGCATGGCGAACCGGATGGAGACTTCAATCCCGCAAAACACGCAGAGCCAGATGCGGGCTGGATCTGTTACATGACTGCGGAGAAGTAATCTGCCGAGGGGAAGGATTCCCGTCGGGCTAAGCCTGATCTGGATCGGGGCATTTCGGACCAAAATGCTGTATGGGCTGCGGGTGCTGCGGCACCCAAACGCTTACTTGAAGAGGCCTTTGAAGACGCCGTCGAGCTTTTCCCTGGCCTTCTCCTCGACCTTCTTGGTCACTTCCTGCTTTTTCTCCTCGAGCTGGGCCTTGGCCTTCGCACTGAGCGCCGCCTCCAGGTCCGGACGGTATTTGGGCTGGCTCAGCGGACCAACAACCCTCACCGGAATTGCGATGCCCGCAAGATCATCCCTGCCCTTGCCGCCCTGGCCTGCGAGCGATCTCACGAGCTCGGTGGTAACCACATAATCGATAGTGTCCTTTGGGAGGTCTACTTCGCCCTTGCCCTCGATCCGCAGCAAGGGCGACTTGGCCTGCAGGTCCTGATTCTTGATTACACCATTGGTCATGGTCAGGGAGGCACTGATCTCGGTGAAATCGGTCTGTCCAGGCGTGCCCGTATCTATCTTGTCGCTACCCAGGCCGAGCTTGCTACTGGCTTCGCGGATCACCTGTGCAATGTTGATCCCCTTGAGCGCCCCGTCCCTGAAAGCGAAGCGCGAAGTACCATTGAGCGTGCGGCGGATCTCAGCCTCGCTCAAGCCGACCATGCGCACATCGGCATGCAGCTCACCACGGCCGATCAACCGATCCTCACCGGCAACATCCTTCAACAGCGGGCCGATCTGGATATCGGTGAGATGATTCTTTGCGCTCAAGCTGGGTTTCTTGCCGCTGGCATCGAGAACCGCACTACCTTTGAAGCTCCCTTCGTAGAGATTGGCCGCCATCGGTGCCACCTCCAGCACACCACGCTTCGACACCACCTTGGTGGACACGTTGCTCATGCGGACATTGTTCACCTTTAGCTTGCCGATCTTGAACTCACCGACGAAATCCAGAGTCCGCAAGGCGGCTAGAGGATCGCCGGGGGCCGCCTGAGCCTCTCCTTGTGCCGGCTGCCCCTGTGCAGTCTGCGCGGGCCCTGCTTCAGCCCCGCCCGCCGGCGCAACTGCGGTTGGCATATAGCGGTCGAGGTCGATCTGCGGCGTATGCCAGACAGGCTGAAATATCATCCCCATTTAATTCGGGAAAGTCACTGACAATATCATCTTTACTCATTCCTGGAACCTCGGCAACCACAAGGAACTCATCACCATTATCATATAGTTTCGTCCTTGGAGCTCCATTAGCCGCCAGCCGCCAGCCATAATCCTCTCCATATGATCTGTCAAAATCCGTAAATAACCTGTTCATGCGGTTGCGAAACAGATCCATGGCACCAAACATTCTGTCGATGTCATTCACACTTGTCCACATAGCTGCTCCTCCTTCATCAATGATTTTTCTGTTCAATGAGATCCTGCTCAATGCGCTTGCGCTCGGTGATGTCATGCACAATAGAGAAAAGTAAAGTTGCACTGTTCACCGATATTGGGCTCGAATGTACTTCGACAGTTCTAATTTCACCATCTGCAAGTCGGTGTGGAAAGATGAAATAATTTCGGTTTTCTTCAAAAGCGGCCTGCCTTTCCGCAGCTACAACATC
>CAZCDY010000103.1:0-13791 GCA_964497145.1 uncultured Gammaproteobacteria bacterium | reverse complement strand
AACGCCGTTTGGGGCAATGCCGCCAGCGTACTGGTCGGTGACTTCCTCTACTCGCGCTCTTTCGAGATGATGGTGGCGGTGGACGCCATGCGGGTCATGGAGGTGCTGTCACACGCAACCAACCGGATCGCGGAAGGCGAAGTCCTGCAGTTGCTCAACTGCAACGACCCGGATACCGACGAAAGCCGCTACCGCGAGGTCATCCTGCGCAAGACCGCGACCCTGTTCGAGGCCGGCGCGCGTCTCGGCGCCATCATCAGCGACAGCGACCCTGAGACAGAGTCGGCACTGGCGGCCTATGGGCTGCACCTGGGCATGGCCTTCCAGATGATCGATGACGCACTCGACTACGGCTCGTCCGGTGAGGATATCGGCAAGAACCTGGGCGACGACCTGGCCGAGGGAAAACCTACCCTGCCGTTGATCCGGGCGATCGAGTTGAGTGACCCGAGCACCCGCGACATGCTGCGCGAGGTCATCGAAAAAGGCGGCACCGAGCGTATAGAAGAGGTGGTCTCAGCGATTGAATCGACCGATGCGATCGCTTACACTGCGCGGCTCGCGAAGGACGAGGCAGCGCGGGCCAAAGCGGCCCTTGAGGCGCTCCCCGAATCGGCTTTCCGCAACGCCCTCGCGGCCGTTGCAGATTTCTCAGTCAGCCGTTCTTTCTGACGCGCGATTTACTGCGGAGTGTAGCTCAGCTTGGTAGAGCACCGCCTTCGGGAGGCGGGGGTCGGAGGTTCGAATCCTCTCACTCCGACCAATTCAAAAAGCAGCCCTGGCGGCTGCTTTTTTATTGCCCGCGGTGACGCGGCTTCCCGGGGCAAGGTGGTAGCGCAGAAACGAAAAAAAGGGCGCACAAGCGCCCCTTTTTCAATCCTACCTTGTTGTTCAGCGGATGTCGTAACCACGCTCCTCATGCAGCGCGATATCCAGACCCTCGATCTCCTGGTCCTCGGTGACGCGCAACCCTGCCACAGCCCCAACGACCTTGAGGATGACGTAGGTGACGACGGCAGTGAAAACCACGATTGCCAGCACCCCGATCAGCTGTACGTAGAGCTGACCACCCATGCTGCGGATGCCGTCGGCAAAACCGTAACCACTGAACACACCCAGGCTGGTGGCCGAGAACACGCCGGCCATCAGGGTGCCCAGGATACCGCCCACGCCGTGCACCGGGAAAACGTCGAGCGAATCGTCGATCTTGAGTACGCGCTTGATGTACATGGTGGCGTTGAAGCAAGTAAAGCCGGCCAGAATCCCGATAATCAGAGCCCCGCCCGGGCCAACAAATCCCGATGCCGGTGTAATGGTACCGAGGCCCGCCACCATACCGGTGACCGCACCCAAGGCGCTGGGCTTCCCGAACTTTAGCCATTCCATGATCATCCACAACATCGCCCCCGCGGCTGCAGATATATGGGTGACCAGCATGGCCATCGCAGCGTCACCGTTGGCAGCCAGTGCGCTGCCACCGTTGAAGCCGAACCAGCCAACCCACAGCATGCCGGCCCCCGTGACCGTCATTGTCATATTGTGCGGCGGCATGGCCACCTCCGGAAACCCACGTCGCGGCCCCAGCACCAGGGCCGCAACCAGCGCCGCAACGCCGGCGGTGATGTGCACGACGGTACCTCCGGCAAAATCGTACAGGCCCATCTCGCCAAGCCAGCCGCCACCCCACACCCAATGGGTCACCGGCACATAGACCAGCATCAACCACAGGGCGCTGAACAACAGCATGGCGGAAAATTTCATGCGCTCGGCAAAGGCGCCGATGATCAGCGCCGGGGTTATGATCGCGAAGGTCATCTGGAACAGCATGAAAAGCGACTCGGGAATATCGCCCGACAGGGACTCGCGGCCGACGCCGCTCATCATCACCTTGCTGAAATCACCGATCCAGGCGTTGCCCTCACCGAAAGCCAGGCTGTAGCCGGCGATCAACCACAGGATGGAGGCCACGCCTGCAATTGCAAAACACTGCATCAGAACCGACAGCACGTTCTTGCTACGCACCAGGCCACCATAAAAAAGCGCAAGGCCCGGCAGCGTCATAAACAGAACCAGAGCGGTAGAGGTCAGAATCCAGGCCGTGTTTGCACCGCTCGCGGCGCCCTCATCAGCCAGGCTGACTCCCGGTAACAGCAGTAAAAAAGCCGTCAGAACTGACAGCATGTTCGCGGTAGCTTTCTTCATCTCTTGCCTCATCCTGTTTATCTTCTGCGCATCGGGAGAAATCGACTGCGCTAGCGCATGCACCAAACATGCCACCAGATAAGACATTGATTTATAAGACAGCACCGAAAGCGGGGCCGCGAGAGCCAAACTGATCGCACCATTACGACGCGTGAAATCCGAGAAAAGCACCGATTCAGGGCAAAAAAAGAAGGCTGACGCCCTTATTCAGGGCATCAGCCAATCACCAAGGGGAGTCTCAACGAACATCATGTTCGTTGCGGGGCATCTAGCCCCTGCAGAATCGGACCTGCCCCTGCCCCAGAAAGTTTCATCCGATCTGCAAATCAAATTCGCACCTGCGGGCCGGCATCGGAGAATACACAAGGGCCAGAGACAAAAAAACCGGGCCCCTCAAGGACCCGGTCTTCTACAAGATGGTAGCAAGGGGCAGACTTGAACTGCCGACCCCCGCATTATGAGTGCGGTGCTCTAACCAGCTGAGCTACCTTGCCAAATAAGGCGCGAGACTATAGCGGTTGGGCGCGCAAATTGTCAATTAAGCCGACACTAAACGTTGAACCGGAAATGGATGACATCGCCGTCTTGGACAATGTATTCCTTACCCTCCAGTCGCAATTTGCCGGCATCTTTGGCCCCATGCTCACCTTTGCAGGCGACGAAATCATCGTAAGAGGTCACTTCTGCGCGGATAAAACCGCGTTCGAAATCGGTGTGGATCACCCCGGCGGCCTGCGGCGCGGTAGCGCCGACCGGTACCGTCCAGGCCCGCACCTCTTTGACCCCGGCGGTGAAATAGGTCTGCAGATGTAACAGCTGATAGCCGGCGCGCACCACCCGATCGAGCCCGGCCTCCTCGAGTCCCATCTCAGCCAGAAACTCGGTCTTGTCCTCGTCGTCCAGTTCGGAGAGCTCCGCCTCGATCGCCGCGCAAACCGGCACCACCTCGGCGCCCTCCGCCTCAGCATGGGCGCGCACCGCATCCAGGTAGGCGTTGTTCTCGAAGCCGTCGTCATTAACGTTGGCAATGTACAGCGTGCGCTTGATAGTCAGCAGGTGCAGATCGCGCAGTTCCAGCGACTCATCCTCGCCGAGCGCCATGGAACGCACCGGCAACCCCTGGTCGAGCTGGTCACGCACGCGCTCGAGCACGTCACGACGGGCAAGCACCTTTTTGTCGCCCGTCTTGACCAGCTTGTCGGCCTTCTGCAACGCCTTCTCGACCGACTCCAGGTCGGCCAGTGCAAGCTCGGTGTTGATGATCTCGATATCCGACAGGGGGTCGATCTTGCCAGCGACATGCACGATGTCGTCGTTTTCGAAACAGCGCACGACCTGGGCGATGGCATCGGTCTCGCGGATATTGGCCAGGAACTTGTTGCCCAGGCCCTCCCCCTTGGAAGCCCCCGCGACCAGACCGGCGATATCGACGAACTGCATGGTGGTCGGCACGACTTTCTGTGGCTTGACGATTTCCGCCAGGACGTCCAGCCGACGGTCGGGCAGCGGCACCACGCCAACGTTCGGGTCGATGGTACAGAAAGGATAGTTCTCGGCCGCAATCGTCGCCTTGGTCAAGGCATTGAACAGGGTGGACTTGCCCACATTCGGCAGCCCCACGATACCGCACTTGAAACCCATGGCCTTGCTCCGCTTACAAACCGATCGAAAAAGGCCGGCAAGGATAGCGGAAAAGCGCCCCAGCGAGAACCAGACCTGGATTTATCCGCTCAGCCGATCTTGCCGGCGCGATTGTAGATGTCGTCAAAGCGCACGATATCGTCTTCGCCGAGATAGGAGCCTGACTGCACCTCGATGATCTCCAGCGGGATCGAGCCGGGGTTTTCCAGGCGGTGGCGCATGCCGATCGGGATATAGGTGGATTGGTTCTCCGACAGCAGAAACTCCTTGTCGTCGCAGGTCACCCGTGCCGTCCCGCTCACCACGATCCAATGTTCCGCACGGTGGTGATGCATCTGCAGCGACAGCGTCGCGCCCGGTTTGACACTCAGGCGTTTGACCTGAAAGCGGTCACCCTGGTCCATTCCCTCGAAGGTCCCCCAGGGGCGGTGCACACAGCGATGAAACTCGCTCTCGCCACGCCCCTGCGCATCCAGGTGCTCAGTGACCCTTTTTACATCCTGCGCATGATCCTTGTGTGCGACCAGGACGGCATCCGAGGTCTCGACCACCACCAGGTCATGGACGCCGATGGCGGCCAGTATCCGGTGCTGGGCATGCAACACGTTGTCGTGCGCATCGAATGCCATCACATCGCCATGGCAGGCGTTGCCCGTCTCATCACGGTCGGACACCGCCCAAAGCGCATCCCAGGCACCGATATCCGACCAGCCGGCATCCAGCGGAACGACCAGACACTCGCCTGCCTCTTGCGACAACGGCTCCATTACCGCGTAGTCAATCGAGTCCGCGGGCGAGGCGGCGAAGGCGGCCTGATCGACCCGGAAGAAATCGAGATCGCGCTGCCCCCCGGCATGCGCATCCCTCACCGCCGCTGCTATGTCGGGCCGGAAACGTTCCATCAGTTCCAGCCAGCGCCGCGCGCGCAGCAGGAACATGCCGCTGTTCCAGAAATAGTCACCACCCGCGACGTACGACTCGGCGGTCTTGCGATCGGGCTTCTCGACGAAGGCCTCGAGCTCGTAGGTCTGCGCACCCACTGCCGAGCCCGAACGGATGTAGCCGAACCCGGTCTGAGGCGAATCCGGCACGATGCCGAAGGTTACGACCTTTCCCGCCTCCGCATGCGGCAGCCCCGCGGCTACGGCCTGTGCAAAGGCATCCACGTCCCTAACCACATGATCAGCGGGCATGAGAATCAGCACCGGGTCATCCGCCTCGGCGGTCAACGCGGCCAGCGTCAGCGCCGGCGCCGTGTTACGCCCAACCGGTTCCAGAATGATATCCCCTGCCGGGCGCCCACTTGCCCGCAGTTGCTCGGCGACCAGGAAGCGGTGCGCCTCATTGCACACGACAAGGGGCGGTAACAGTTCAGCAGCCACACCCAGGCTGTCTGTACGCGCCGCCGTCGACTGCAGCAGGGAATCATCATCCACCAGCGCAAGAAACTGTTTCGGAAAGGCACGACGTGAGAGCGGCCACAATCGGGTACCGGAACCACCGGAAAGGATAACGGGTTGCAGTTTGATCACGGCGGCACTCTTTTTTGTACGATGAGACGGCAGATTACATCAACTGCGGATTCGTTCAGGCAACTTTGAACAGCTTGTCAAAATTTGCGATCCGCAAGATCTCGAGGATTCCCGGATTACCGTTGACCAGTTCGACCTCGCACGCCCTGGTGCCATGGTCACGCAACTGCAGCAGCATGCCCAGGGCCGAGCTGTCCATATACTCCGCATCCTGCAGGTCCACCACGAAACACTTTTCGCCGCGGGGGTGCTCCTTGTAGGCCAGCATAAACTGCTGATGCACGGCGAAATCAAAGCGACCGTCGACGTCGATAGTCACCACCTTGCCGTCACTGGAAACCGAACTCTTTACCGACATATCTCACCTATTACCTTGCCTGCATGAAACCGTCGAGCTCGACGGACGCGGCCTCGATCTCTGTTTACGAAAGCCTTGCACTACGCTCACCCAGGGGCTCCACCACGACCATCTTTCGCTCGGGCACCGCCGCACCGAGCTGCGCCAGCAGGCCGTTCAGCTCGGTGGCGAATTCCTGTACCCCCCTGTCCCCTGCAGGACTGATCGACGACAGGCCGCTGCGTATGCGCTGGACCAACGACTGAATACCATCGATGTGGCGTTCCGCGCAGGCGTTGAGTTGAGAGTCGATATCCTCGAACGGCAAAGCACGCTCTGCCTCACCGACCAGGCCATCGATTTCAGCGTGAACCGCCGCCACGCTTTCGAGCTGGTCGGCAACCGAAACGGTGGTTGTCGCCAGCCGTTCCAGTACCGAACTCACCCGCACCTTGGCCTGCATCGCGTTGTTCATATCGTGCGAAGCCAGTTTGCCCATAGCCTCGCGCGCGCCGTCGATCGCCTTGATCGACTCCCCGATCACCTGGCGGATTTCATCGTTGAACCGATCCGAACGTTTCGACAGCTTTCTGACTTCATCTGCAACCACCGCAAAACCACGACCCGCATCGCCGGCACGTGCCGCCTCGATCGCGGCATTCAGCGCCAGGAGGTTGGTCTGGTCGGCGATGACCTTGACGTCCCCGAGAAGCTCGTCGGCATGATTCATGTGGTCGACCATTGCGTCGATCCGCTCGACCATGGCCATGCTGTTCGAACTCGTATCGACCACGTAGTCGATGAAATGGGCCAGCAATCCATCCGCCTGCTCAGCCACGCGCGCCAACCCCGGTTCACCTTCGGGGTAATCTCGCATTTTTCCGACCATCTCGGCCACCAGGCGTCCCTGCACCGCAGACCGACCATTGATGCCGTCGAAAGACCCTCCGATGCTGCTGGCGGCATCAGCCATCCGTTTTCGTATCTGTTCCAGTTCATCGTGCATCTCGCCCACCGCCGCGGCGAGTCGGGTCTCAAGCACGCGCATCAACCCCCTGACCGCCTGCTCGACCTCGCGGGTATTTGCAGACCCATGGCCGCCTGCGCTTTCGTCATGCACCGTTCCAGACGACCAGCGCAGAAGCAGCAACCAGACCACAGCAACCAGCATCGGCCACACCCAGGTTGGCAGCAGCTCACCACCGAACGCAGCCATTGCTGCAGCAGCAAAGCTGACCAGCAGACCGGATATCCAGTACTTTTTTTCAAGCCCCATCAAGCGACGAATCCTTCACGCACACGGCAGCCGTGCGATATTTACCGATTGGGATACTTAGCGGCTCGATCGGGCCGATTCTTAAACCGCGTTTAAAGCGGGGCGAACGGGCATAAAAAAACCGCAACTCCCGGTGGGATTGCGGTTTTTCGCCCCTGGACGCCCCAACGGGCGCCCGTTCCGGCAACAGCGCGTGATATCACACGCAACCGGTGGGCTTCGGCAGGCCGCCGTACTTGGTGATCGGCTTCATCGGACCGGTCTTCCACATCTTGAAGATCACTTTCTGGTCCTGACCGATGTACTTGGCGAACTTGCGAATCGGTGGCACAACATTCTCGTCCTCATAGTATTGACGTGCCTTCATGATCTGTTCCCACTTCACGTCGTCCAGCTCCACCTCGTCCAGCTCGGCCATTGCGCGCCCGATCTCAGGGGTCCAGTCAGACATGCTCAACAGGTAGCCATCGCCGTCACGCTCTGGAATCTCTACGCTCATTTTTACTGCTCCTGGCAAATTCAAACATTGGTTGCAGCCCAGCTGCGATAACCGAATGATAGGGATCGGACCGACCCAAACCCCACGAAAAATCCAGGGTTGGTCCGCTCTCCCTGTAGCGGGGAGAGAAAATGGAGCCGGCGAGAGGACTTGAACCCCCGACCAGCGGTTTACAAAACCGCTGCTCTACCAACTGAGCTACGCCGGCCTGACCTCGCAAGAAGCGAGGGGCTGCTGATTCTAACAAAAACGATCGGTACCGCACAAAATACTGCAATACCTCCCGCTCATGGACAGTCCAGCGGTTCGAGCCCCACCCCTGCCGGGAGCGTCAGACTCGAAGCAAGATCACTGGCGCCAGAACCCTTCAGCAAAAGCCAACGTCTCTCGCGCGTCGAAGTCCGCCCCCTGACCTCTGTAATGAAGCCTTTGTCTGCAATGTTCGCCGCATGCCGTTTCGCGCCCCGTTCACGGCTGAAAAAGCCGAGCGATATGGCATTACGATACTCGCCCGACGGGAACAGCCAGGTATCGGTGAATCCGGCGTCAGCAAGTTCTTTGAGTTTCTGCCTGCCTGCGGCCCGCGACGGCAGGGGGGGAATAAGCACATAGTATCTGTCCACGGTCGCATAATCTTCGCTGACATCGGACAGCAGCATCAAGGACGCCGGGAGCCTTGAGATCATCTCATCCGCCTCTTCCGATTCGAACGGCCCGACTCGGGCGCACAAAACCTGCTCAGTCCCGACGACTGGTTCGGCAGCATCAACTACCGGTTCATCAGCTTCCGACTCGCCCAGAACTATTGGCGGTGCAGCATGAGATAAGGGTTCGGTATCTCCCGGGTCGGTCTCAACCAAGGTCGCTGCTGCATCGGGGACCGGCGCTACGTCTTCCGGATCGGCCTGAGACGGTACTGCAGCGGTTGCTTGAACCGAGCCCTCAGCAGCTGGCGCCTGCTCGACCAGCCGACCGACCTTTTCCGATACGTCTTGCGCTGCCTTTTCCTCTATCTCTTCCACGGGCCTGTTCAGCGACTCAGTCTCAGTCGCCTCAGTGACAGTTGGCTCTGCCGCCTCCGGAATAAGCGGAGCGATCCGTGATGGATCATCAGGCACCTCTGCACCGCCAATGAAAGGTTCAACATATGCGCTCGATTCGGTACCTGGACGCCCTGTCGTCTCAGATATTTCCGCCAGAGGTTCAGCGGCTGCGGGGGGGGAGGGAGCAACAGGGCGCTCGGCGACGGGGGGCTCAACCATGGCCTCCACCTCCGCATCCACCTCCGCATCCACCAAAGGCGGCTCCGGTTCTTCGCTACTGCCGTGCGCCTGCCCATCATCCACCTCACTCAGCAGTCGAAGTCGACCGATATCTGGCGACGGCAGCGTGGACAAGCCGGGCAAAGGCCTGGATTGCTGTTGAACCCAGAAGTACAGAATGACGTTGGCAACGATCAGAAAAACTAGGAACCAGCGCACTAGGACACTCCGCCTGCCGCCATCACGGCAAGCCCTCGTAAAACCAAGTCGTCTAGTTTAGTGCATGGTCTTGGTAACAGCGCCAAAAGATGGTCGGCATCACCTCCGCCGACATAGATGTTCGCCTTCACGCCGGCAAACAGTGCCCCCTGGCCTGCAATAAAATGCTCCACTATGCCGGAGATCGCATAGCGCGCCGCAAGGGCCACCGCCGTCGGCGTGTCGCGTCCCAGGACCGCGTGCGCGTCAACCTGGTTGTCGCGCGGAATCGATGTGTTGGCCAAAAGGCATTCGCGGAACATGCGCCTGCCGGGCAGAATAAACCCACCCAGGTGCTGACCGGTCTGGTCAACGAAGTCAATCGTCACCGCAGTGCCCGCGTCCACGACGCAGAGCGGCTGTGGTGAGCATGCTCGCGCCGCCACCATTGCCATTAGCCGGTCGATTCCCAGTTGCTCGGGCTTGAGATACCCGGAGACAAGATTCGGCATAGGGTCGGTCGAGATCACCTGTCGTACCGGGATTCCGACAGATTCCTGCAGGGCCGAAACGACGGACCGGGTCCTTCCCGCATCCACAACGCTTGCCAGCCAGATGCTGTCAATTGCCTCCGCATCCCTCAAGGCGGCAGTCCCCAGGTCCGCGAGGTCTACATAATCACCGCTAAGCACGCTAGCGATATTCGCGCCTTCAGCACGGGCCATCTTCCAGCGCGTGTTTCCCAGGTCCAGCAGCAACGCTGTCATATCTCCCCCTTCTTGCGCAGACTCACCTCACCGGCGTGGTGCTCGCTGCGCCCCGAGGCATCCTCGAGGACCATGGCACCGGAGGGCGCAATACCTCGATAGATGCCTTCGATCGTTTGCTTACCACGGATCAGATTGACTGGCTGACCACTGAATCCGTCAAATGTCTCCCAGCGATCGAGAAAAGGGGCCAGACGTTCGGCGGCAAAAAGGTGGCAGGCAAGGATCAGCCGGTCTATCAGGATACCCGCCATGCGGTTGCGTGATATCGACAATGGACTCACTCGGGACAGATCGGTCCATGGCTGATCGATCTGTACGCCCTGCGCCTCGGGCAGGCGAAAATTCACGCCAATTCCCAGTACCGCCGTGGCCGGGCCATCGGCCTCACCGGAGGCCTCGACCAAGATACCAGACAGTTTGCGCTGACCCACCAAGATATCGTTGGGCCACTTCAGCGAATGGCCTTTAAGACCCAGATGTGCAAGCACCTCACAGACAACCACGCCGGCCACCAGGCTGAGACCGGCGAGCTCGCTCATGGGTAGATCGAATCGCCACGCAATCGAGATATAAAGATTCTCACCGAACGTGGAAACCCAGCTGCGCCCCCTTCTGCCACGACCCTCGGTCTGGTGTTCCGCCAGCCAGACCCGTGCACATCCGCTTCCAGGGGGTAGGTCCCGCGATGCGCAGCTGTTGGTCGACGCCGTCGCCGACAACAGGGACATTGCCTGCAATGACGCTGCGGCGACCTGACTGAGTTCGCTACGGATACGCCCGGCGTCGAGCAGTTCCATTGGCTGGGACAAGCGATAGCCACGCCCACGTACCGCACTGATCGAGAGCCCGAACTCGGACTCAAGCCGCTGCACATGCTTCCAGACCGCGCTGCGACTGATGCCCAGCGCCTGTGCAAGCCGCTGCCCGGAGTGGAAGCGCCCGTCAGACAGCTCCCGCAGAAGATGATCTCGAACCGGCACCACGCCGACTATCCGGCCTGCTCTCGGCTCGACCGCAGCCACGCTGTCCGGCGCGCGACAACATCAGGACTCAAGTCGGAATCAGGCAAAAACCAGAGGTCACAGGTATCGTCTACGGATGGAAAACTCGGCAGCATCGTCACTGCCAGTCGGTCACGCCGGAAATAATGCACCTCGACACCCTCGGCCGGCATACGCTTCAGCAGATCATTTATGTTCGCGGCCGTCACGCGCTCACCACCAATGGCAACCAACCGGTCATCAGACGACAGACCCGCGGCCTGCGCAGCTCCACCGGCGATGACATGGGTGAACCGCAGCCCGTCAGACTGGACGTCCAAGCGCGCACCGAGACTGGGTGAGCAGCTCGGTTCGGGGGCCTCCTCGCGGTAACCGCCAAGATCCTCAATCGCAGCAGGCGCACGCGGACGGTACCCAACGCCCAGGGCCGCGAACCAGTCCGGCAGCGGAAGTTCGTCCGTCCCGTAGATGAACTGGTCAAAGAACGTCTGCAGCGGTTCGCCCAGCAGCGTCGCCACCTCTCGCTCGATCGCCCGCTCGGGCACACCCTTATCGGCCTTGCCGAATCGCTGCCACAGTCGACGCATCAGGTCATCCAGGCACAGGGTATCCCCACTGCGTTGGCGTATCGTCACATCGAGGCCGAACGCGACCAGCGCGCCCTTCGCGTAGTAGCTCACGATCGCGTTCGGCGCATTGGCATCCTGTTTATAAAACTTGGTCCAGGCGTCGAAGCTTGATTCTGCGACAGACTGACGCGTCCGCCCCGGCGTGCGGAGTACACGGGTGACTGTGGTTGCGAACAGATCGAGATAATCTTTGGACGAGAGCACGCTGCTGCGCGCAAGGGCCAATTCGTCGTAATAAGAGGTAATGCCCTCAAACGCCCACAGCAGTTCGGTGTAGGCCTCACTGAGCAGATCGGCCTCGGCCAGACGCGCCGGCCGGATCCGCTTCACGTTCCAAAGGTGGAAATACTCATGACTGCAAAGGCCCAGGAACTGCCGGTAACCCTTATCCACTTTGTCCATGCCCGGTACCGGCAGATCTGATCGTTTGCACATCAGACTGGTACTGTCGCAGTGTTCTAGGCCGCCATAACCGTCGCCTGTGGCCAGGGTCAGAAAAAGGTAACGGGAAACAGGAAGCCCGCCAAACATTGCCTCATGTTCGGCGCATATCTGCTTAAGGTCTGCGCAAATTCGATCCATATCGAAGCATCCGCCATCGCTGACCACGAACCCGTGTGGGACACCCTCAACCCTGAATTCGGCACGTGCGAATACACCAATTTCGACCGGGCAATCGACCAGTCGTTCATACCCCTGGCCAGCATACAACCCGAAACCACGCACATTTACATCGGCCGCCGGGAGGCTCGTCGCTACCCGCCAGTCATCGAACTCGGCGCCAGTTGGCGGCGCGATCCGCAATTCCCAGGGAGCATCCCGCCTGTCCGGCAAACATAAGAACACGCTGGTACCGTTGAAGTAGGCACGGGTCTGGTCAAGGTACGCGCTGCGGACCGAGAGATCGAAGGCATAAACACGATAATCAATGAACAGAGGGCCTTCGCAGCTTGCGGCCTCCCAGGTCTGCTTGTCGATCTTGCGCAGCGGCACAGCTCCCCGGTCATCGCGCGCCTGGATCTCGGTTATATTGCGTGCGAAATCACGGATCATGTAGCTGCCGGGGATCCAGGATGGAAGCTGCAGTCGCTGACCCTCGGGCAAGGGATCAGGCACCTGGATGCGCAGAGTAAACTCATGCGCCTTCATATCCAAGGCGTGCAATTCGTATATAACAGCAACGCTCATCAGCGATTGTCATCTTTCAGTTTTCGCGCCAACAGGCCAGTGCGCGAGATGGATACCATGTACGTCATGCTGTCTCCCATCGGCAGATAGACACTAGAACCGTAAGAGGCATCCACACCGGGCAACCAGTCGCCGGCCCGACGGGCGAAGGCCCAGACGTCGAGTCCCCGTGTATCAGACAAGGCGTGCAACGTCTGCCCTTGTTTACGGGCCTCCTCTATCGACACATACCGGCCCGATAATCGATCAAGACGGTAAAGCGGCGATTCACCAAGAAACGTCATCCAGTCGGTCCACTTGATCATGCGCACGTCAAGTTGCCATTCATCACCCGCAAGCTGCAATTGATATGGCGGCTGACCCTCTGGATCGACGGTGACACGGTAGGAGCGCTCCCCCAATGCCTCGAACTTCAGGGTGGCAACTGGAGTCTCCTCGGTAAATCGATGATAGGTGTAGAGATTCAGCCCCCCCAGGCCACCCACAACGGTTGCGGCAACGACAGCGGAACCGAAGGAGTACTTGATTAGACGGTTCAAAACAGAATTCACACATGGATATTGAAAGATACAAGGCGTTATTCAAACACAAGCACCCCTTTGAATGTACGACTCCGATTGAGAAGCTGACACATCAGCAAGGAGTTACGGAAACATCGGCCGAAACCACAAAGGAAAAACCCCAACCGCTTGCGCGATTGGGGTTTCGGATTAAAGCCTGGCAGTGACCTACTCTCACATGGGGAGACCCCACACTACCATCGGCGATGTACCGTTTCACTTCTGAGTTCGGGATGGGATCAGGTGGTTCCAGCACTCTATTGCCGCCAGGCAAATTGTTGTGTCCATTGCGCTGCAATGAACAAGCATTCGGTTTGATCGATCAGACGCTTTGGGTCAGATTTGCTTCACCCAAAATCTTTGGGTGTTATATGGTCAAGCCTCACGGGCAATTAGTACTGGTTAGCTTCATACATTACTGCACTTCCACACCCAGCCTATCAACGTTGTAGTCTTCAACGGCCCTTCAGAGACTTCAAGAGTCTAGTGAGAATTAATCTTGGGAGGGGCTTCCCGCTTAGATGCTTTCAGCGGTTATCCTGTCCGATCATAGCTACCCGGCAATGCCACTGGCGTGACAACCGGAACACCAGAGGATCGTCCACTCCGGTCCTCTCGTACTAGGAGCAGCTTCCCTCAATTCTCAAACGCCCACGGCAGATAGGGACCGAACTGTCTCACGACGTTCTAAACCCA
>CAZCDY010000102.1:6644-13840 GCA_964497145.1 uncultured Gammaproteobacteria bacterium | reverse complement strand
TACCTATTATTTTTGCAACGAGTTAACTACGCCCGGCAGGATCTTCTCCGCCGACCGCCCGATCACGTACCCGCCCAGGCCGATCTCGACGATGTCCCAGAGCTTCAGGACCTCGGCCTCGCCCAGGTTCGGGGCCGACCACCCGAGCCACCGGGCAACGATCAGCGCGACGAAGACCAGCATCGTGATCGGCCGCCAGGTCCGCTGGAGCCAGCTCTGGCCCTGGGCCTCGGCCTTGACGACCTCGGCGGCCGCCCGTTCGATCTCCGAGGTCCGCTCCAGGACGGCCGCCTGCAGCGCCTGCTGCAGTTCGATCCGCTTCAGTTCCTGCTCCGGGTCCGGGAAGATGCGGTCGGCGACTCCGCCGGCGACTTTCCCCAGGATGCCCAGGATTTCTCCAACCATTGCTCTCTCCTCTCAGGCATAGGCCCGGTTCAGCCACCCGCCCTGGAACACGATCTGATCCGCGCTGCGGGCCGCCATATCAGCCTAAAAATCCTTTCAAGCACTGACACTTTTGTCTGGACAGAAAGATTATGTTCACTATATTGAATGTTGGCTCAAGAAAAGAAGCTGCGTTCACTTCGTGGCTTAAAGCTCATTTATCGAGAAAGAACCGGCCATGCCCAAGAAAGTGCTCACACGTAAGGATAGAGACAAGCTAAGACATCACAGGGAGATCCTGGACGCTGCCTTGAGTTTGTTTTCGGAATACGGATTCCACAGTGTGACAATGCAGCAGGTAGCTGACAAGGCGGAATTCAGCATCGGGACCCTGTATAACTTTTTCGACAGCAAGGAAGATCTGTACAAAACTCTGCTAGGTGAGCTAACGGAAAAGTTTCACAATGCGATGATCAGTGCGATAGATTCCGGGAGCGACGAGATCGAAATGCTGAGGAATTTCGCCACCGCCAAGGCGGCTGTCTTTTGTGAAAACCTGGAGATCGTCCGGCTCTATTTCCAGGAGACAAGCGGGGCCGGGCTCAATTTCAAGGTAGGCCTTGATGACGAAATCAAAGTTCGGTATACCGAATTTATAAAGAAACTCACTAAGGTTTTTGCTGACGGAATCAAGCGGAAACGCTTCAACAACATTGCCGATCCCTATTTTTTGGCCATTTGCATCGATAGCCTGACCACCGCCATCCTTTTTGGCTGTTTAGAGGACCCGGAAATCAGGTCCTATCCACAGGATCCAGATATTCTTTTGGATATTTTATTCAAAGGGCTTCTGGATTCATGACTTTCAGACCGTTTCGGGCCTGTGAACCCATCGGAAGGATTTTCCATGCAAACCTGCGCAAGGACGCTCAAAAAAATAATGATTCCAATCGCTGTGGCCAGCACCGTGCTGCTCGCGGGATGCGATAAGGGCGAAGCTCCTCCGCAATCACGAGAGCCTGTGGTTTCAGTGGTGACGGTGGGGACCCAAAGCCTCACCCTGACTAACGAAATGCCAGGCCGTACGGTCCCCTACCGCATCGCGGAAATCCGCCCTCAGGTGAACGGGATTATCCTGGAGCGTTTGTTCGAAGAGGGATCGCAGGTAGAAAAGGGGCAAATCCTGTACCGGATAGATCCGGCGCCCTACCAAGCGGCACTTGATAATGCGGAGGCCAATCTTGTAGCTATCCAGCTGCGTATGGACCGATTTGCGGACCTGTTGCCGGACCATGCGGTTAGTCAGCAGGACTACGACGACGCGGTGGCAGGCGTCAAGTCCTGGCAGGCCCAGGTGCGGGCGGCCCGCATCAACATTGACTACACCAACATCACCGCGCCTATTACCGGTCGGATAGGACGGTCCAATGTGACCGAGGGCGCCATTGTCACAGCTTACCAACCAATGTCTTTGGCCACCATTCAGCAACTTGATCCTATATATGTGGACATCCCGCAGTCAACCGCCGAAGTACAGCGCTTGAGGCGCGAATTTGCCGACGGCACCCTCAACCAGTCCGGCACCGGGAAGAACATCGTGAGGTTGGTCGAAGAAGATGGCGTGCCTTACCCCTTGGAGGGCACCCTTCAGTTCCGGGATATCTCGGTGGACCCGACAACCGGTTCGGTCATTCTGCGGGCGGTTTTCCCCAATCCGAATGGTGTACTCTTACCGCAGATGTTCGTCCGCGCGATAGTAAACGAGGGGGTCACTGAGAACGCCATCCTGGTCCCACAACAAGGTGTTTCTCGCGATCCCAAGGGAGATCCGTTTGCCTGGATCGTCGACGCGGAGAGCAAGGCCCAAATCCGGGGACTAGTTCTGGACCGTGCTGTCGGTGACAATTGGCTGGTAACTGAAGGTTTGACCCCCGGAGATCAGTTGATCGTCGAAGGGCTGCAGAGCTTGCGACGCCCTGGTACACGGGTCCAAGTGGTTCCTTTTGATCAGAACGCGGGGCATGGTGCCGCTTCTGGCGGCTCCCCGGCAGGACCCAATGGCGGATCCAAAAAACAATCCACTCACAACACAGCTAAACCAGAATAGGGGAGGATCAATATGCTTTCAAGATTCTTCCTTCAGAGACCTGTCTTCGCCTGGGTTATCTCCATCGCGTTGATGACAGCCGGCGGTCTGGCCATCAACAGTATGTCTGTTTCCCAGTACCCGCCCATTGCGCCGCCGTCCATCGCCATCGAGTCGTTCTATCCCGGCGCTTCGGCCGAGACCGTCGAAAATACCATCACCCAGATCATCGAACAAAAGATGACTGGTTTCGACGACATGCTCTACATCTCCGGCAAGAGTTCCTCATCCGGCATGTCGCGCCTGGAGTTGACCTTTGCCCCCGGGACCGACCCGGACCTCGCCTGGGCCAAGGTCCAGAACAAGCTCCAGTTGGCCATGGCCAGTCTGCCGGACGTTGTGCAGCGCCAAGGGGTCAAGGTAAGCAAATCCACAAGGAACTATCTGCTGATCATAGGACTGACATCGCCGGATGGCAGCCTGGACGGAGACGCCCTGCGGGATTACGCCCAGTCGAATATTGAAAAAGTCCTGGCCCGGGTACCGGGCGTGGGCGAGGTCGAGAGCTTCGGGACCCAGTACGCCATGCGAATCTGGGTTGACCCCGACATGCTGAACCAATTCAACCTCACGTTTGAAGATGTCGTCATGGCACTCCGTGCCTATAACGTGGAAATTTCCGCCGGACAATTCGGTGGCGCACCCGCCAAAGAGGGCCAGCGCCTCAACGCATCCATCATTGTTCAGCACCTTTTGCAAACCCCGGAAGAATTTGCGGCAATCCCCCTCCGCACCAACCCGGACGGATCCACGGTCAGAGTCCGCGATATCGGTGAAACCGCCATTGGCTCCGAGCGTTACGACGTGCTCGCCAACTACAATAATCACCCAACGGCTGCCCTGGCGATCCGTCAGGCCGCAGGGGCGAATGCCCTGGAAGCGGCCGAGGCCGTCAAGCACGCCATGGAACAGCTGAGTCTGAACTTCCCTCCAGGTATTGAGGTGGTGTACCCCTACGAAACGACACCCTTTACTGAGGTAGCCATCGAAGAGGTAGTTAAAACACTCCTGATCGCTATTCTGCTGGTGTTCCTGGTAATGTACGTGTTCATGGGAAACATCCGAGCAACCATGATCCCGACCATCGCTGTGCCCGTGGTGATCCTCGGCACCTTCGGCGTCCTGGGGCTATTCGGCTATTCCATCAACATGTTAACCATGTTCGCCATGGTGTTGGCCATTGGCCTGCTCGTCGACGATGCCATCGTGGTGGTTGAAAACGTTGAGCGGATCATGACCGAAGAGGGAATTTCGGCGAAGGAAGCGGCCGCTAAGTCCATGGACGAGGTTTCGAGCGCCCTGATCGGAATCGGGTTGGTGCTGGCGGCGGTCTTCGGTCCCATGGCCTTCTTTCCGGGTTCCACGGGTATCATTTATCGGCAGTTCTCGGTGACCATTGCTGCCTCCATGCTCCTCTCGGTGGTCGTGGCTCTGATTCTCACCCCGGTCCTTTGCGTCGCCCTGCTCAGGCCGGTTCCTGCGGGACACCAGCCTTCGGATCAAGCGCTGCCGATTTTCCGCCCCTTCTTTCGTTGGTTCGACCGCAGTTTCTACAGTCTCCGGGGTCGCTATGTGAACCTAACAAGGCGGACTCTGCAGCACCGGATGGTTTCGATGGTGGTGTATCTGATAATTGTGGCAGCCATGGGATTCCTATACATGCGGATGCCTACCGGCTACCTCCCTGATGAAGACCAGGGGATGCTGATGGTCCAGGCCATCCTGCCTTCAGGTGCAACCCTGGAACAAACCGAAGAAGTAATGGGCCGGGTCAGGGAGTACTTTCTGACCCAGGAATCCGAAGCTGTGGAATCGTTCATGGACGTTTCTGGTATGAGTTTCAGTGGCCAGGGACAGAATATGGGGTTGGGGTTCGCCAAGCTCAAGGACTGGGACCTTCGCCATGATCCCAATCTCAAAGTGGACGCAATAGCCGGCCGGGCTATGAGGTTTTGTTCCCAGATCAACTCGGCCATGGTCTTCGCCTTTCCGCCGCCAGCAGTGGTCGAATTGGGCAATGCCTCTGGCTTCGATTTCCAACTGCAGGACCGCGGCGGCCTAGGCCACGATGCACTGATGGCGGCCCGCAACCAGTTACTGGGTATGGCCGCCCAGGATCCGCGACTGGTCCGGGTTCGCCCCAATGGAATGGAGGATGTCGCCGAATACATAATTGATGTGGACTGGGACAAGGCCGCTGCTCAGGGTGTTCCCATCACTTCCATCCACAACACTGTCGCCGCCGCCTTCGGCAGCGCGTACGTGAACGACTTCATCCAGAACGGGCGGGTCAAAAAAGTCTTTGTTCAGGCCGATGCCGGTGATCGGATGCTGCCCAGAGATCTGGACAAGCTATATGTGCGGAACACGGTAGGTCAGATGACCCCGTTATCTTCTTTGGCTTCCGGGCACTGGGAGTCCGGATCGCCCCTGCTGGAACGTTACAACGGGTTCCCGGCCATGAACCTCTGGGGTGAGCCCGCGCCGGGCAAGAGTTCCGGTGACGCAATGCAGGCCATGGAAGAACTTACTTCCAGGTTGCCCAAGGGCATTGCCTACGACTGGACCGGACTGTCCTACCAGGAACGCATGGCTTCGTCCTCAACCGGCCTGCTGTACGCGTTTTCCATCTTCATCGTGTTTCTGGTCCTTGCTGCCCTTTATGAGAGCTGGCCGATTCCCATCGCAGTTCTTATGACCATGCCCCTGGGCATCATCGGCGGCGTTCTTGCTACAGGTATGAGGGGCTATGTGAATGATGTGTACTTCCAGATCGGGCTCCTCACTGTGCTCGGCCTGACTACGAAAAACGCCATTCTTATCATTCAATTCGCCAGTGGCAAAGTGGATGAGGGCATGGAGTTGATTGAAGCCACGCTCGAAGGCGCCCGGTTGCGGTTGCGCCCGATCATCATGACTTCACTGGCCTTCGGGTTTGGTGTGCTGCCGCTCGCTATCGCGGCTGGGGCCGGTTCCGGTGCCCAGAAGGCTATCGGTACCGGCGTGTTGGGCGGCATGATCACATCCACTTTCCTGGTTATCTTCTTTGCACCTCTTTTTTATGTTTTGATCTACTCGCTCTTCGGCAAACGGAGGCAATCCTCCGTGGTTGAATCTGTCGGCCCGAACCCGCCAAAGGGGGAATCGAAATGAAAAGACTAAACTGTTCCCTCTTGTTGGTACTGATCGTTTTCAGTGGGGGCTGCACCATGGCTCCACTATATATTCAGCCTGAGGTATCTGTTCCCCCGGAGTGGCCTGAGGGGGCGGCCTACCCGGACAGCCTGGCTGCCTTGGAGATGACATCAGCCCCGGAAATGACCCCCAGGGAATTTTTCCAGGACAAGAGGCTGCAAGGGGTTCTTGAGCTGGCGTTGGCGAACAATCTGGACTTGCGTCTCGCAGCCCTGAACGTCGAAAGGGTGCAGGCGTTTTACAGGATCAAGCGAGCGAATCTGTATCCTTTGGTCTATGCCGTGGGCGCGGAAACCAGGCACAGGACGCCAGCAGATCTCTCTTTCACCGGTTCGGCCATGACGGTAGAAGAGTACAGCGTCGATGTAGGAATTGCATCTTGGGAGATTGATCTTTTTGGCCGCGTTCGGAGTGAAAAGAACCAAGCGTGGGAACAGTATCTTGCCAGCGAGGCGGGCCGGCGTGGGGCCCAATTGTCGCTTGTAGCCGCTGTTGGTCAGTCCTATTTGGCCCTGGCTGCTTCCCGCGAACAGCTCCAGTTGGCACAGGCGACCCTGGATTCCCAGCAGGAATTCTATTCTCTCATCGAAAAGCAGTACAGGGCAGGGTTGGCGACAACGTTGGATCTTCGGAGAGTTCAAACCCAATTGAACATTGCACAACGAAATGTGGCTGTTTATACCCAACTGGCTGCCCAGGATGAGAATGCACTGAATCTCCTAGCTGGTACACAAGTGCCTACTGAGTTGTTGCCGGAAAGCCTGAGTAGCGTCACCTTGCCCCAGGAGATTGACCCTGGCCTCTCTTCACTGGTCCTGCTGGGCCGACCGGATATCATGGCCGCTGAACATCAGTTGAAGGCTGCCAATGCTTATATCGGGGTGGCCCGGGCTGCCTTTTTTCCGAGGATTTCCCTGACCGCCCTGGTGGGGACGGCGAGTACGTCATTGTCGGGCCTCTTTAGCTCTGGTTCAGACACTTGGACGTTCGCTCCTCAAATTGGCATGCCTATTTTTGATCCCCGAACCCATGCCGCACTTCGGGTCAGCCAGGTCGATCAGCAAATCGTTCTGACCCAGTACCAGAAAGCAATTCAGAGTGCTTTTAGGGAAGTGGCGGATGCACTTGCAGTCAAGGGTACAATCGACCAGCAAGTCGCAGCCCAGGAGTCGCTGGTTGCTGCCACGAATGAGACCTACGATCTGGCGGTTGCTCGCTACAACAAGGGAATCGATGACTTCTTGAGTGTGTCGGTAGCGCAACGATCTCTCTATGGGGCTCAGCAGGTATTGGTTGGATTGCGGATGGCTAAAATCGCCAACCAAGTGCAACTCTATGCAGTTTTGGGCGGTGGATCTGGTGCCGCCAATTAAGGCATTGAGGATCGGCCAGAGACGGCTTGGGGGCCAAGTCCTTGGAGCTTGGCTCCCGGTGAAAGACAGCATGCTGGCCGTGGCGGCCCTGATTGCGC
>CAZCDY010000102.1:0-6634 GCA_964497145.1 uncultured Gammaproteobacteria bacterium | reverse complement strand
TTGGTTGCACTGGTTCTCATGCGAGACTTGCAGGGAGCCGACACCGGAATTCCGTCTCTCTTGTACTGCGCAGGAGTTATTTTGGGTTGGTATTTGTTTCCAATCCTGCTCGGCCTCTCTGTGTTGACAATGGTGCTGCCTTTTAAGAAGTATTTAGCACGCTGGGCGTGTATTTTATTTCTGTCCGGCTATATATTTTTTCTGTTGGTCGATAGTGTTGTTTTCTCGATCTACAAGTTCCACGTCAATTTTTTTTGGCTCAGTTTCCTGGTCCAGGATTTCCAAGGCTTGGGGCTTCCCAGAGTTTCCTTGTTGGCGGCGGGATTCCTGTTTGCCTTGATCCTGCTTCTGGAATGGAAACTGAGCATCGCTGCGTTTCGGTGGCGTCGGGTCCGGTTGCTGTGGTTGGTCTTTCCCGGCTTGGCCTTGCTGGGGTTGGTGACCAGCCAATTGGTTCATGTTGTCGCCTACGAGAAGGGGGATTATCGGTTCACCCGTATCACGCCTATGTTGCCTGCCTTTGTGCCCCTACATTCGCACTCGTACGCGGTCAAGTACGACAATCTGTTTGGGGCGGGTAAGACAATCGCCACCCCCGGCCCCAGGACCGGTCCAGCAGATCTGCTGCGTCTCCCGCTTGCCCCGCTTTGCCGCGATACCGTCAAGGTCAACCAACCTCCGAATGTTGTCATGATACTCTTGGAGAGTTGGCGCGCAGACGCGATGAACGATCAGGTCAGTCCGCACATCGCCGATTTCGGGCGCCGGAGCACGGTTTGTCTGGATCACTTCAGTTCCGGCAATTCGACCGTCGCCGGCATAGCCGGACTGCTCTTCGGTATTCAGCCAACCTACTGGGACGCACTCAAGGCTCGCGCCAGCCTGGCGGGAAATCCTCCATTGCTGGACGTGATGCTCGACGAGGACTACGACATTGGGGTCTACGCAAAATCGAACTTCAAGCGACACAAGATCCAGGACACTATCTTCGCGGACATTCCAGTTATTGAAGAATTTACCGGCAAGACCGCTGATGCTTGGGACAAAGACTTGACCAACCAGATGCTGGGTTTTTTGGACCGCCACACAGACAGTAAGCGGCCCTTTTTCTTGTTTGGGTTCTACAAGGCTTCGCATTTCAGCTATTTCTCTGACCAGGAGCACAAGATATTTCTCCCCAGCAAGGAATTGACCAGTCGGATAATGACGGGTTCGAACGATGTCCACGCGTTAATGAACGACTACCAGAACGCCGTTTATTTCGATGATGACTTGGTTGGACAGATCATCGACTGTCTCGACGAAAACATGATGATGGACAATACCATTGTGATTATAACCAGTGATCATGCTGAGGAATTCGATGACAACGGTGCAAACTACTGGGGCCACGGCAGCAACTTCACCCGCTGGCAAACGCAGGTACCAATGATCATACACCTACCGGGGCATGAACCGCGCCAAATATCGGCGAGGACTTCCCATCTGGATATCGTTCCGACCTTATTGAGCGGATACTTTGGTGTTACCAATCCGGTGGGTGACTACAGTGATGGCGTGGATCTGAACGGTGATGTGCCACCGTTGCGACCATTGGTTCTGGCTAGCTATTATAATTATGCTTTTATTTGGGGGGAAGATGTTTTTGTTTCCCTGCCTTTTGGTAAGAAGTGTTACAAACTAAATGATATCACCAAACCGGGGGGCGAGTTACAATCAGAACTACTGCGACAGATTACACAGGTATTGCCACGGTTCTTCGACCCCACTACTGTCCGATCTGCGCAAAAAGGGAGTTCCGTGAACCAGACATTCGGTGCCCACGTACGCACCAGGGGGATTCAGGAGGTTGAGGGGGAGTTTTTGATCGAATGTAACAGCGTGCTTGAGACCATCCACTAAATCACGGAACGTGCCAAGGCCGTTCCCGACGTCACACACGTAACCAGCCTCACTGACGTGCTCGATATACGCGCGGGTGAGTGGGGACTTGAAGGGGTCTCGAAAGGGGTATCCCGCCCTGAATGGAGGTGCTAGAACTCACTTCAAAACCCCATATGGGGTGACAGCATAGCTCCAGCCCCTTTGGTCACACGGAGGTGATTGGTGGCCTGGAGAAGCCTGACCGACGAACAGGGGCAGCGTTTCCCGGCATCCTCCGAAGGTCAAGCCCGGCCCCAAGGGAGGGCGCTCCAGAGCAGATGACAGGCGCTGCTTCGAATGCATCATGTGGGTCCTGTGGACAGATACTCCATGGGGTGAACTCCCGGATCGATACGCAAGCGCATCGACCTGTCCACCTCAGAATGCTTCATCGACGGAAGCTTCGCGCCCGTAAAAAAGGGGCCCAAGGTCGGCAAGACGAAGCGAAGAAAGGGCACAATGTGGATGGTTCTGATCGATGGCGCGTGTGCTCCACTTGGAGCACACCTGGACTCGGTGTCCCCAGCGGAAGTGATACTCGTTGAGCCGACGCTTGCCAACGTCCCGGTGCGACGAGCACGCTGGCCTGGTCGGCCGTGCCGGAACCCAGATCGCCTGGTAGCTGATCGTGCATGCGACAGCAATCCGCTTCGGTCGAGCCTGGAGAAGAAGAGGAATTGAACAGGACGGTCGGAAGCTTCGCCGCTATCGGCATCGTTGGATCGTGGAGAGGACGTTCGCGTGGCTCGGGGCATTTCTCCGACTGCTGGTTCGTCATGAACGCTTGATCGAAACGGACCAGGGCTTCTTTCACGTTGCTTGCACCCTTGTTACCCTGAGAAGGGTTTTGAAATAAGTTCTTGACTGGTAGATAGCGATTTTGCTCAACCAGGATAGGTTTTGGCCGACGTGTTTTGGGGGTAGCCATCATGCCAATAATCACGGAGAAGGATAGACACGAACTTGGAAAGGTTCTCTCTGGATTAACAAACCCTGTCCAACTCATCATGTTTACCCAGGATTTTGAGTGTCAGTTTTGCGCTCAGACTCGCTCGTTATTGGAGGAGGTGGCGGAACTGGGTGATATGATAAGTCTTCAGGTTAAAGACTTTGTCGGGGAATCTCATGTGGCCAGAGAGTACGGGGTCGAGAAAATCCCAGCCATCGTCGTGCTCGGAGAAGAGGATTACGGGATCCGCTTCTACGGCATCCCGGGCGGATACGAGTTCTCGACCTTCGTCGAGACGATTGCCGCCGTCAGTCGGCGAGAAAGCGGACTGGAGGCTGAAGTAACCGAATTGCTTGCGAAGTTAAATCGACCGGTCCACATTCAAGTCATGGTCAGCCCGACGTGCCCCAATTGCCCGAACGCTGCTCTCGCGGCTCATAGGTTGGCGCTGGCCAGCGGGAAGATCACCAGTGATACCGTTGAGATCACGGAATTTCCCCAACTTGCCACGCGATATGGAATTAGCAGTGTTCCGGTCACCATTATCGACGAGGGAAAGAGGATCACGGGTGTACTGCCAGTTATCGAGCTTGCCCGCGAAGTTCTCAGGTCCACAAGCAGTCGGCGCCAAATCTGGCCGAGTGATATGTGGCGGCGCCTCCCCAAAAAGTAGGCCGACAGCAATTAGATTTTACTGGGCAGATGATCCGGATTAACCAGCAAAGGGGCAAACCAAGCTTCAAGACGGAGGTTACTCAGGATGCAGAGAATAGAAGATCACCAAGGTCCGCACTATTGTGTTCTCGTGGACCAAGATATTGCTATTATTCAGCTTACCGGAAATGTATTCGAGATAGGGGCAAACCTTGATTTGAAAGAGTCGTTCTTCGCGACCCTAGAAGCGACGGTGGCTTCGGCGGATATCAGTGCCATTTTACTGGTTGGCTCTCAAGACGTATTAAGTCATAAAGAGTATGCCGGCTTTATGAAATCCTCTATCGAAATTCGCAAAGGAAAACGAAAGCCCAAGGATCGAATCCCCCGGGTAGGTAATGGTATCAAGTTGGCGAGACATGAGACCGCTCTCAACCAATTCATCATGAAGGCAGTTCGCCTCAGAAAGATGCTCTTCATTGGCCTACAAGGTGATATTGCCTCACCCTTCCTCGGCGCAAGCTTAACCGCCGACTATCGATTTGCGAGCGAAGACGTGGTTTTCACGCCATCCCACGTTAAACTTGGAATCGCTCCGAGTGGCGCCCTCGGTTTCTTCCTTCCCCGTTTCGTAAGTCAAGGGAAGGCCCTTGAACTTCTTCTGTCTGACGAACCGCTGCCAGCTGAAGAGGCATTAAAGCTGGGTTTGATCACCAAAGTCATTCCGAGGGAAAGGTATCTGGAAAGGTGTGTTGAAGCTGTTTCTAGCCTTTCAAGAATACCGGCTGGTTCCGCCGGGGGAACAAAAGCAGTTATCCATTCATATGCCAAGGCTCTTGCAGGTTACCTTGAGAATGAGCAAATGGTTTCAGATTTAGCACTAGCGAGATTACAAGCCGACTAGAATTTCTAGGCAAATGACAATTTGCTCTCGCATTAGCTGTACTGACCGCGACTTGATCTGACAGCTACCCCATCTGAGGCGCTGATTGTGTCCGGCTAGATCACAGCTGCCAGACTGGTTAAGACGGGGCTGTTTTCCTCGAAGGAGATCACCACCGGATACAAGTACTACCTCGGCGTCCAGCTGGTGCTGTGCAGTGGCGAAATCGACGAGGTCCTGCAGATCCGATTCGACGACCGCCGCCCCCCGGCCGGGTACGCCCACACGCCCGACGTCACCCAGATCAGCATCAACGCGCCTGGCTTCTTCGGCGGCGAGGACTCCGAGGGCGGAGTCCAGGGCAGCGTCTACGTCTACCGCGGGACCGCGACCCAGCCTGCCGACTCGTACCTCGAGGCCCGGATCGGGGAGAGCCTGCCCGCGTGGCGGCGCGTCTGCTACGCCGTGTTCCGGCGCGTCTACCTGGGCACGAGTCCCTACATCAAGGCCGTCTCCTTCGTGGTCCGCCGCTGCCCCAACGGCCTGGGCCTGACCGGCGGAGCCGAGAACATCGACGGCGACGCCAATCCGGCGGCCATGATCTACGACATCCTGATCTCGCCGGCGTCGGAGAACGGCCTCGGGCTACCGGTGGGGTTCCTGGATGTGGCCGCGTTTCGCTCGGTGGGACAGACGCTTGCGGCCGAAGGTCTCGGGCTATCGATGCTGCAGGATCGCGGCACCACGGCGAAGGACCTCGTGCTCGAGATCCTGCGCCACATCGACGGCGTCATCTACGTCGAGCCCACGACCGGGCTTCTGACGATCCGGCTCATCCGCAACGACTACGACCCCGAGACGATCCCCGTGCTCGATGTGGACTCGTGCACGGTGAAGTCCTTCGCACGGCCTTCGTGGGGCGATCTGAAGAACTCCGTGCGCATCGGCTACGTGAGTCGCGATGCCGGGTTCATCGAGAAGACCGCCCAGGCCCAGGACTTGGCCGGGATTGAGGTGCAGGGCGGCGAGGTCTCGCTTCAGGACCTAACGCTCCGCGGGCTCTCCAACGCGACGACCGCCCAGCAGGCGGCCGCCCGGTCGCTGGCCGCCCTGGCCTATCCCTTGGCCACGATCACGATCGAAGCGGACCGCTCGGCCTGGGCGTTCCGCCCCGGGGCGGTGTTCAAGCTCATCTGGGATCCGTTGGGCATCAGCGGCATGGTCTGCCGGGTGGTTCGAGTCGGAACCGGCCGCCTCGACTCGGGCAAGATCGAGATCGAGGCGATGGAGGACGTGTTCGCCGTCGACTGGACGGGATACTCGACGCCACCGGACTCCGGCTGGCAGGACCCCTCTGGCGACGTCCCTGCGCTGACCGCCCAGGTAGCCCTGGCCGCGCCCTACGAGGCGGTGAAGGACTACGGCAGCCTGGCGGCCGACGTGCAGTTGGCCGTCACGTTCGCCGCCGCGGGGGTGACCGGGGTGTCTCTCGGATACCGCGCCTACGTCTCCGACGGCGCTGGCGGATGGGCACCGCCGGTCGACGTTCCGTTCTTCACGCCGTCCGGAGTGCTCAGCACGGCGATCGACGAGTTGACCAGCGAGATCGTGGTGGCGTCGGGTTTGGACACCGACCTGGTCGAGTCGGTCAGCGCGCCTGATTTCTCCCTCGGCGTCAATGTCGCCTTGATCGTCTACGACGGCGTCGAGGAGTTCATCGCGTTCCAGAACGTGGTGCAGAGCGAGAGCGACATCACGCTGCAGGTCATCGCCCGAGGCTGCCTCGACACCGCGCCGACGGCGTTTCCCGCCGGCACGCGCGTGTGGTTCATCTCCTACGGCAGCCAGATCGTGAACATCCGCGGCCCCGTGCCCCCGACCATCAACGTCTACAACGACATCCGCTTCCAGGCCTTCAACAACCAGAGCGAGTTCCCGTTCACGTCGTGCCCGACGTCTCAGGTCGTGGCGACCACGCCGGCGCGGTCGGCGAGAATCTACTGCCCGACCGACGTGCGCTTCAACGGGGAGAGCTATCCAGCTTCGATCACGGGCGAGCTGACTGTGTCCTGGTCGCACCGGAATAGGCTCGGGACATGGAGCTACGTCGACTCTGGCAAGACCACTTCATCCGAGCCGGGCACCGAGTACGACATCCTGGTCTACGGGGAACTCGGTACGCTCGTCCACACCGAGTCGGGGTTGACGGGCACGTCCTGGACCTA
>CAZCDY010000101.1:851-13859 GCA_964497145.1 uncultured Gammaproteobacteria bacterium | reverse complement strand
GACAAGCCTTTGCGTGATGGCGAGCCCGAGCCCGGTTCCGTCAAACTGTCGGTTCCGCTCGTTTTCGACCTGATTGAACTCACCGAAGACGTGTTCGATCATGTCCTTCGGGACGCCGATGCCGGTATCCTCGCGCGTCAGTACCAGATGCTTCGTCGGGCGCTTGGTGACATGGTCCCGGAGGCGCTGTTCGTGCTGTCCTGCATCAATGGTGAACCCAACCTTTTCGTCATCGCGCGTGCAGTGAACGTCTGGTTCAATATCGCGAATCCGCAGAACCGTGAAGAGGCTGTCGGCCTGTTGCGCGAGTATCCCATGGCGCGGGCCCAGTTGATCCGATTTGTCGAACAGGCAAAGAAGTGGCGTCAGGGCCCGAATCCGCGTGTGATCGACCTTTACGGGCTCGACAATCTGGTGATGGATAACCTGCGCCAGATCCGGTTTGTTGACAGTTTTTACGTCTTTTTCTTCGAGGACATGTTGCACCTGTTGGGCGGCGAGCCGGACTATGAATTGCAGGAAAAGATCCGGGTTTCGTTGCAGCGTCTGGCATATGTCGAGGAACTCATCGGCCTGTCTGAGCCGGTGTAAAAGGGGGGCAAGAGTTTGCGTCCGACTAGCCGGCAATCGAGGGCAGATGCCACTCAGGTCGTCGGCTCTCTTCACATGGCTTGAGTTGTCGGGCGGTACCCGGGAATCGGGCCGATGGCCACCTGTGTGCACCGGCTCGCATTTTCTGGCGGCCAGATCTGACCCGAATGCAGAAAACCTCAAGTAATTTCTGACAGGGCCGCAAAAACAGCAAGGCATCCGATCAAACCGCTGTCATGGCGTTGGGGCCGTCCAACGTGCGTCGCAGACATGAAACTGTAATATAAGTGTATTATTATGTAAAGGTCCGCTGTATTGGACGAAAACGTTGTGAGAAACAAAGTCTTAAACGCGAAAACGCCATTGAATAACGCCGGGGCTCAACCCCTTATCTCGGTGATTATTCCTGCCTACAACGAGGCGGCCTATATCAAGGAAACGGTCCTGGCTGCCCAGGCCGCTGCTGCCGAATACTGTGGCCCGGTAGAATTTATCGTTGTCGACAACAATTCGAGCGATAAAACGGCTGAGATCGCACGTTCTCTGGATGTCACTGTCGTATTCGAGCCGGTGAACCAGATCGCGCGGGCGCGAAACGCAGGTGCGGCGGCCGCGTCGGGCGAGTACCTGGTATTCGTGGATGCCGATACCTGTCTTCAGGGAGACATCCTTGCCAAGGTGGCGACCAATCTGGCTTCAGGAAACGTCATTGGCGGGGGCGCCTGGGTGGAGCCTGATTCCAGCGCTTTCTCCCGTTTCCTGTTCAAGTATCTGGTCAATTTCGGCCTGTCGCTGAAAAACGTTTCGGTCGGCCCCTTCCTGTATTGCGAACGCGAAGCATTCTGTAATGCCGGCGGGTTTGATCAGGAGCTTTATGCTGCAGAGGAATTCAGTCTGGCCGAACATATGAAGACCGAAGGCCGGAAAATGAACAAGAAGTGGAAAATCATCAAGCATGGCAGGGGACACAAAATCATCACCTCCAGCCGTCGATTCGGACGATTTGGTGGTCTTGAGATGCTTTTCCGCAATATCCACCTTCTCTGGAAGGGCGGGAAGAAGCTACGCAAGAAAGATCAGTGTTCTTTCTGGTATCAGGCACGCTGAAAGCTTGATGTCGCAGTATAGGCGCAAGTTGCGTCGATTCAGACCGGGCCCGACACAGGCAAACCCTATATCTCACGGTGTCCTGCATTGTTTGCGCATCTAACTGCCGGTAGCGCGATATCAGCTTGGTGACTCAGTGAAGCAGGGTCCAGACCAAGGCCGCAATGATGACAAGCAGATATCTGGGGTGCGCGAACAACCAGAGCGTGCCTAATGACAATAACCTTGTTGCTTGCAGCAATGCAGACCAGTGTCGCGGACAGGCTGCGCTCTTGTTCCAGTCGAAATCAGTCAGGCGATCGAGGTAGCCAAGTTCAACGCATCCTTCCAGGCTGAAAACATGTACGTCTCCGTGGCAACATCGATTGGCGATTCGCAGGTCACGTGAGAATTCCTCCCAGGTCATGGGGTCTTGGTGCCCAAGCCCCTCGAGTTCGACCCCGCCCCCCGTAATACCGATGGCCGCAGCGTCCGCGGTTTGGGCGTAGATCCCGAGCACGCCGACACCGATGGGCCGGAAGTAGCTGGAGTACAACATGGCGACGCGCTTGTCGGCAGGCACATCCACCAGGCCGAACAACCGATTCAGGAGAGACGAGCCAACCTTGCGTTCGTCGGCCATGAAAAAACATTCATAGCTCTGCACGACGTACCCATCTGCACGCATGCGCGCTACAAGCGAGTCGTAGATCGCACAGGCTTCTGCAAATTGCTTTTTATTCCAGAGGCGCTTGATGCAGGAAGACAAGGCGCGGAATCTGCGCTTCAGCAACTGCTGGACTTCGTTGATGTCGGGTTCGATGTCGATGCCGATGGCTTCCCATTTCAGGTCTTCTCTCAGCGACCATTCGTGGAACTGGCGGTAGCGTTCAACGGCTTCAGGCGCGTTATTCAGGTGATACCAGTAGCCTTGTTCTTTCGGCAATAGTTGCCAGGCAACGACGGGAACCCCCTTGGCGTTGAGCGCCCGAACGACCTCGGCGCGTTCGTCGCAGAAATCCAGGATGCCCATGCTGACACTGGCATTGAGCGCAATCAGCTGGTCGATGACGCCGCGCTCACGGAAAAGGGCGGTCAACGGCTCTTTCTCAAGTTCCGTGAAAAAGGTCAGTTGTGCCGGGGAAGTCATGGGTGTTTTCGTTCGCTGTGACAGCAGTAAGATCGGGCGCCTATCGCCAGCTGACAGTGATTCCCGTTACGTGACACGCCTTCACCTGCCACCGGCCTGCATGCACCTGAAGCCTAAGTTGCAGAGTCATTTCACGATCACGACCTTTTGGTAGAGCGATCCAAAGAACGTCTGTTTGCGAATCGACTGTGGTCGATCCTCTTTGGGGACCCAGTCCGAGATTTCTCGTTTCCAAAGGTCCAGCGCAAACGGCTCCAGGAAGTGCAGTATGGGGATCATGATGTAGCGAAAGGGGTTCATGCGTCGGGGATTGTGATAGTCGACAAAAACAACTTTTCCGCCCGGTCGCACGACACGCAATGCCTCACGCACCGTCCTCTTGCGGACTTCCTCGGGTTGTTCGTGCAGCAGAAAAAACAGGATGACGTTATCGAACGAGTCGTCTTCAAAACTCAGGTCGGCCGAGTCTTCATGGTGCAGAAACACGTTGGCGAAAGGTGCCACCTTTTTCTTGACGTTTTCGAGTTGCACTGGTGCGACATCGACAATGTCCAGTCGACTTTCCTTGGTCAGCCGGGAAGCTGCCTGCCGCGAAAAGTCGCCGTACACGCAGGCAACCTGCAGATTTTCGCCTTCGAATTTTGTCCCGACCTCGTCCAGCGCCGCGTCGCGTAGTCGGGAGAAATTCCCCCAGAGAATCAGATTGACCAGCCATTGGCGCTCGAACAGGGCGACTGCGCTAGGGTGCAGGTAGGCCCACCAATAGGTCTCCTGCAGGTATTCAGGGATACCCACATCCCGCGAAACCTGGTATTGGCCGTAATCGTTGTAGGAAGGTTGCGTATCGATCGCCGCGGCTTCTTCGTTCATCGTTTTTCCTTATATTTCTAGTTATGAAACAGCAAGCCTAAGAATGCAGTCTGTCACGCCTGCAGGTGCCTTGGTCACCGTAAACCTCCACGTCGATCGACGTTCCTTTGGGGGCGTCCTTCCTCAGCTTGAGCCTATCCTGCCTTATTTTTGTAACATTGTCAGATGATCGTCCTTGTTTTCAAGTAATATTCGGGCAGCGAGCACAGTCAAAGTTTAAAATCATTTACTTTTTCGGCTTACGCAAATATTAGAAGAAATTGTTTTACCAATTTATCTTTGGCAACCGGGTCGGATATCCCGATATGCTGACGCGCCTCCAATCGTTGTCTGGCGTTTCGCGTTCCAGTGACCGGTGCCCAAGACCGCATTCATTCATTAAACGGAGTTGCCGCTGGCAAGATTTTTGATCGATTAATGTTCCTTGATGGGGATGCATGCGCTCGACACAGCTCGCTTCTTTGGCCGAAGCGAGTCCGTAACGGTTAAGGCGCCCGCAAGGACTCCGGGAAGTTGGCGGAGTCACGGACGACAGAGGGTTACGGTGATAACACCTGGTATCTAACTGGATAGGGGGAAAGCGTGCAGCAAATCAAGACAGACATCGCAATAGTTGGTGCCGGAGGGGCCGGATTGCGCACGGCAATTGCCATTGCAGAGAGCAATCCGGATTTGAAGGTGGCCCTTATCTCCAAGGTGTACCCCATGCGCAGCCATACCTGCGCCGCCGAAGGGGGCGCGGCAGGGGTGATCAAGGGAGATGACAGCCTCGACCTGCACTTCAGCGATACCGTGGGAGGCGGCGACTGGCTGTCCGACCAGGATGTCGTCGAGTATTTTGTCAATGAGGCGCCAAAGGAACTGTTGCAGCTGGATCACTGGGGCTGCCCCTGGAGCAGGGAGCCGGATGGGTCGGTGGCGGTGCGTCCTTTCGGCGGCATGAAGATTCAGCGCACCTGGTTTGCCGCCGACAAGAGCGGATTCCATATATTGCATACGCTGTTCCAGACCTCCCTTAAATACCCCAGCATCGATCGCTTCGACGAATTCTTTTCCATCGATCTGCTGGTTACCGACGGTCGTTGTCGCGGGCTCGTGGCGATGGAGATGAAAAGCGGCCAGATGTACCGCTTTGAGGCAAAGGCGGTGGTCATGGCTACCGGTGGCGCGGGACGAATGTTCCCGTTCAGCACCAACGGTGCAATCAAGACCGGGGACGGCACCGCGATGGCCTATCGGGCCGGCGTACCGACCAAGGATATGGAGTTCGTGCAATATCACCCGACGGGGCTGCTCTCAACCGGCATACTCCTGACCGAGGGTTGTCGGGGCGAAGGCGGGGTGCTGAGAAACAAAGACGGCCACCGTTATCTGCAGGATTACGGCATGGGGCCCGAGACTCCCCTGGGTGAGACGGTGCTCAAGACCATGGAGCTTGGGCCTCGTGACCGCCTGAGTCAGGCCTTTTGGCATGAGCAGCAAAAAGGCAACACCATTCCCACGCGCTGGGGAGATAGCGTGTACCTGGATATGACGCACCTTGGCGAAAAGCATATAGACGAAAGACTGCCATTGGTGCGTGATCTCTCCATCACCTATGCCGGTGTCGATCCGGTTAAGACCCCGGTCCCCATCCGCCCGGTCGTTCATTACATGATGGGCGGAATTCATACCAACATCGACGCGGAGACGACGATGCCGGGGCTGTTCGCCGTCGGTGAAACGGCCTGTGCCAGTCTCAACGGGGCCAATCGTCTGGGTTCCAACTCGCTTACCGAGCTGCTGGTTTTCGGCAAACGGGCGGCGGCCAATGCGATGGAATACGTCCGCGGCGAGAACTCAATGCCTGAAGAGGCGGCCATCCGTGAGCAGGCCGGCCAGATCGAAGCCAAGGTGAGGGAACTGGTCCAGCGCAGCGACGGGACCGAGTCGATCGCCGGCATTCGCAAGGAGATGGCGGACTCACTGGAGAAGGGTGCCGGGATATATCGCACCGAGGAGACCCTGCAGGAGACCTGCGACAAGATCGCCGAGTTGCGCCAGCGATATCGCGGCATCGAACTGCACGACAAGAGCAACGTCTTCAATACCGACCTGTTCCAGGCCCTGGAACTCGGCAATCTGCTCGAATTGGCGCAGACGGTGGCAGAAGGTGCCCTGGCACGCAAGGAATCGCGGGGCTCACATCAGCGACTGGATTATGAGGCGCGCGACGATGAAAAGTTCCTGAAACACACGCTGGCCTATTACCAGGGCGAACTCGCGCCCCGTATCGATTATCACGATGTCGTGATCACCAAATCACAGCCGGGCGTGCGGGATTACTCTGGGGGGGCGAAATGAGCGAAATTCAGATCGAGCTCGAGATACTCCGCTACGATCCCGAAAAGGACCGTGAGCCGCATTTCGAGACCTATCCGGTGAGTTGCCAGGACGACTGGATGGTGCTGGATGCCATCAACCATATCAAGGATCATGTCGACACCACCCTCAGCTACCGTTGGTCCTGTCACATGGCCGTCTGCGGCAGCTGCGGCGTCATGATTGACGGCATACCCAAGCTGGCCTGCAAGGCGCCGGTGCGAGACTACGCCAATCGGACGGCACGTATCGAACCACTGGCCAATTTCCCCATCGAACGCGATCTTGTGGTGGTCATGGATGACTTCATGGACAAGTTGAAACGCGTCAAACCCTACATCATTCGCAAACAAGAGAAGCCGCTCGAACAAGGGGAGTACAAACAAACACCGGCAGAACTGAAGAAGTACAAACAGTTCACGCTTTGCATCAATTGCCTGTGCTGCTATGCGGCCTGTCCACAGTACGCATTGATCCCGGAATTCATCGGCCCAGCAGCCCTGACCATGGCGCACCGATACAATCAGGACTCCCGCGACCAGGGACTTGCCGAACGACAGGATGAAGTGGCGAAACCCGAAGGCGCCTGGGATTGCTCTTTCGCCGGCGAATGCTCCGAGGTCTGCCCCAAGCATGTCGATCCGGCCGGCGCACTGCAACAGCTCAAGATTGCCACCACGGTCCAATGGTACAAAGGCCTCATCGGCATGGGGGGGAAATAACCATGGCTTACGTCAGACCTGTTTCCAAAACGACCTGGTACTTGTCGAAACGCAGCTACACGGTCCATATGCTGCAGGAGCTCACCAGCCTGTTCGTTGCCATTTTCGCGCTGCTCCTGCTTTGGGGCATCGGCGCGGTGGCCGCGGGTCCTGAAGCCTATCGGGCTTTTCTGGACAGTCTCAGGAGTCCGGTAGTGTTGTTTTTGATGTGGGCGACGACCATCGTGATGTTCTACCACGCGATCGCCTGGTTCAGCGTGACGCCGAAGGCCATGCCGATACAGAAGGGGGAAGACTTCGTGCCCGGCAGTATCATAGCCGGTGTGCATTACGTCGTCTGGATCCTGTTGTCGATACTGGTTCTGTGGCTTGCGGGGGTGTTCTGAAATGGCAAAAATCAACAAAGCCCTGTTCTGGAGCCTGTTTGCAGCAGGCGGCACCCTGACGGCATTTGTGTTTCCGGTATTGGCGTTGATCGTCCTTTTGGCCGCCTATGGCAACGCGCCAGAGATCCTGGGCTATGAACAGATGCACGGGCTGCTCTCGAACTGGTTGGGCAAGCTCGCCGCTTTCGGAACCGTGGCTCTGGCGCTGTGGCATGCGGCCCATCGTCTGCGCACGGCGTTTCACGGCCTTGGGCTTCGGGCCGACGGTGCGGTTGCGGCGATCGGCTACGGTGTGGCATTACTCGGTACCGTCCTCAGCGCCTACTACCTTGTGCAGATCTAGCACCCTGGCCGATGTTCACCGTGACTCGCCGTACCATCTGCCGTCCTCGTGACGCCGGATCCAACTGTGGCTGTACCAGGCCAGACGTTCTTCGCCCGGAATCGGCAAAGTGCAGCTTACGCGGTTCCGGCCTACGTTGAGTCGGCCTTTGGGGTTGATCACCACGGCGCCTGCGGGCTGGTCTAGCCAATGGTAACTGACCTTGCTGCTGCCGTTCAGGTAGCAGGTCAGCTTCCGGGTATCTGAAACATTCGGGTCGAATATCAAAGTCAGCGCAGGGTACCACTCGTCCAACGGCACCACGGGGTCTTCCGGAAATGCCCCGGTGATCGGCAGTGGCAGGCTATCCACCTTTTTGGCAAAGGCGCGCATGCGGGCATAGATACTGGCCAGTGCGAAGCGTGGCAGTGCCGTGAAATCGGCCTGTCGCCATAGCGGACCGGATTGCTGGCCGAATCCGATCAGGCCCATCGATTCGACCGTTTTTTTCAGCGCCTCGTTGTATTCCCCATACGGGTAGGCGAACAGGTTCGGTGAACTGCCGAGCTCATCCTCGATTCGATTCTGTGCAGTCTGGATATCTGCGGCGATACGTTGTTCCCAGTCGTCGATCTCCTCGCCATCGAGTCGGCGTATCAGGTGACCATGGGAATGACTGTGATTCTGAAAGCTGATGCCATGCATCTGCATCTCGCGCATCTGATCCCAACTGAGATGGGTATCTAGGCCGCGGTCCGCCGCGTCGGTGCTGACAAAGACCGTTAGCGGGTAATCGTAGCGGATGACCCGTGGGTAGGCCTCGGTAAATGCAGAGACGTAGGCATCATCGATGGTCAAAGCGACGCATTTTTCCGGCAACTCGATGCCGATCTTGAGCGCGGTGATGACTTCCTCCAGCGGCATGACGGCATGATTGTTCTGCAGCAGGAAATCGAGGTGTCGCTGAAACAGTTCCGGACTCACGCTGGACACGCCGGGGGTCTCGTCGCTGATGTGATGATACTGCAGGACCACGCAGTGGTCGGCGGCACCTGCGTCAAAAACCGCAAGCAGTAGCAGGCCCGCCAATAGCCGCGATTGGAGGAGGCTCAGTGCTTTTCCCGCGCCATAGTGCATCGATGAAGCCGCAAAACGTCCGGACGTTGAGCAACCTTGGGCAGGTTGCGATTGAACGGGTTTGGCCAGGCGTGAGGCCGACCCAAGCGAATTTTTGCCTACGGTGTTGCCGTCAGTCGTCAGTGTAATATAGGTGACAGTCTCCGCGCGAGGCCAGTAGAAATCGCTTTGGTCCTTTACGCCAACCCCCCCACCTGGATTGGCCGGCGCCTTCCAGCTACTGGGCGTTCAGACAATCATTTCAGGTTGGCGCCGACCAGTTCCACCAGACTTTCGATCGGGGTCTGCCATTGTGTGCGGCCCGCGCCTGCCATCAGATTTATCCGGCAACTGCCACATGCGGTAACCACAGAATCGGCTCCGGTCGCTTCGACCTGCTTGCGCTTCAGGTCAAACGCGGCATTGCGCATTGGCTCGGCCTTTTCCATCACGAACAGGCCCGCACCGCCGCCGCAACAGAAATTGGCCACCTGGTTGCTGGGCATCTCTCGCATATCGACACCGAGCGCAGCCAGCACGGCTCGCGGTTCGTCGAACACGCCGCCATGGCGACCGATTTTGCAGGGATCGTGGTAGGTGACATGCTTGTCCGGACCGATTGTGTTCAGTTGCAGGCGACCCTCCATGACCTCGCGGCCGAGAAACTCGGACAGGGCCATTACTTCGAACGGGAGGGGGCTGCCATGAGCATTCGCGCCTGCCCAGCGTAGCGCGGGATATGCGTGTCCGCATTCGGGTACGATGACCAGTCTGGCACCCAGGTCGATCGCCTGCCTCGTGATACGCTCGGAGGCGGACTTCTGCACCCGTGAATAACCCGACAGCAGGCCGAAGTTGGCGCCTTCGAAGGCGCAGGTGTGTATGGTCCAGTCAACCCCAAGATGGTTCATTACCTTGACCGTGGCCTCGAGTGCATCCTTGAACAGCAGGATGTCGATGGTCGAGCTCAAAACCAGGATTTCGGCCCTTTCCTTGTCGATCGGCACCTCATGCCCCTTTGCACGCAGTTCGTCGGCGGCCTGGCGAAGTTGGTCCGGGCCGACACCAAATACGGTCCCGCGACTGCCTTGTTCCTGCTCGACGGCACGCAGACCCGCAGGTATCAGGCCGGCATGCGCTAGTCCCTCACGGGTGACGTGCACCATGGAGGCGATATCGATGCCCATCGGACAGACCAGTCCACAACGCCCGCACTCGGTACAGGATTCGTAGACGAGACCCTGCGTGGCCTCCAGGTCCGCCTCGCTGATATCCGGCTCGATCAGTCGATGCAGCCAGCGCATTGGCGCTTTCTCGCGGCGGTAGTAACGCTTGAGCAGGTCCAGCTTGTGGATCGGGGTGAGTTCGGGGTCTTCGGTCTCGATGTAGAACTGGCAGGCCTCAGCACACAAGCCACAGTGCACGCAGGACTCAAGGTGGGTGGCGCTGGTTGCATCAAGTCTTTCAGAGAAAATGGCCTTCGCGTGCTCGACCCGCCTGTTTTCGGGGCAGTCGGTCGGTTTGGCCATCTGCGGGAGCATCTTTATCTGCTCTGCAAAACCGCGGAAGACATTCATATCGATGGCCATGATCAACCCCTTGTCGTTGATCGCCGCATTGGGCGATCTGGATTTCCACGCTGCAACACGCAACAACGCCAGTCAGAGCGGTCTGCGTTCAAACTTTGACACCACGCCGGCCATAGTGGGCACCCATGAACCCCCGGCTGAATGGGAAGGTGAAGGTATGCATCAAGGCGCTGAACGGGAAGTACAGCAACAGCAGCTCTGCGAGGAAGAAATGTGTTACGCGCAACCCTTCATGTGAGCGTGCCAGGGCCAGGCACCCGGTAAGCATGACGAGAAATATGAGAATCGAACCGATGTAGTCACCGCGGTCCGATATCATGCGCGTGACCGGGTTCATCATGCGGTGCAGTATCAGCAGCAAAAGGCCGAGGAAGGCCAGTTCAGAGACCAGGATAAAGGCCCAATCAGGCATGGCCGGCCAGCCGAATCCGAGCAAATATTCGCGATAGAATTCAATGTGCGGGGCAGCGAAAAACAACAGTGCAAACAGCCCGACGTGAAACAGATAGCCTGCAATCACCTGCAGCCTGATTCGCGACCAGAAGTCGGCGCGTGGCAAAAAGCGGGTAATGTTGATCCTGACTGCGCCGGATGCGCCAGAGGCGCGGGCTGAGCTCAGGTCGGTCTTCGTGCCCATCGCGAGCATGCCGATAAGTCGCCACAGCACCCCGATCACAAACACGGAGAATGAAAAATACCAGAACGGTCCATCGACAAATTCACTGAAGCTCATCCTGCCTCCCTCTGTTTATTCTTTTCTGCTGGCTCTGGCCGTTGTGCGGTCGAGGGCCGTCAGGCCTTGTCGGGTGCAGCCTGAATTTCCGCCGCTGATGCTTTTTCCGAGTGCTCGCGATTCACCGGTTTACCCTCTTGCTTTGCCTCTGCAAGCCAGAGGTCATGGTGAAGCTCGGCCCAGTTCTCATCCACGTAACCGGTCGTCATGCTCTCCAGGCTGTACTCTGTGCCGATGGTACCGATGTAGATATGGCCAAATGAACCGGCGATGAACAGCACGGCCGCCACCCCATGAACGATCAGTGCGAGTTGCATGACTTCGCGGCCCTGCTCGAAGACGGGAAACAGCAGAATCAGACCGCTAATGGAAACAACGGCACCCAACAGGATGACTGCCCAGAACCATATCTTCTCCATGGCGTTGAAAAAGCCGGCGCTCACATGGTTAGTGCCGACCATGCCGCCTCCCTTGAGCAACCACTTCAGATCGCCTCGGGCCGGCAGATTCCTGGCGGCAAAGCAGACGAACAACAGGATCACAGAGACCAGGAACAGCGGGCCGAACAGGTTGTGGCCTTCCTTGCTGGCGCTGGCGATCAAACCGAATGCCTCCGGCCCGAATATGGGAAGCACGACGAAGCGCCCGAACAACAGCGTCAGTCCGGTGAGCGCGAGGAATATGAAAAGGATCGCGGCGAGCCAGTGAACCGTGCGCTCGAAGTCAGTGAATCGCTGTATGCGCTTCCCTGAGCGGCCGCCAGGTACGCGGATTGTTCCACGCAGCAGGTAAAAGAGCAGAATCACGGCGGCAAAGGCGCCGATGACTATCGCAGCACCACCAATGAAATCCTGGTTGCGATAGTTACGGAACTCCTCCCCGCTGCTGCTGATCAATACTCCGGACTCGACGCCGCCGACCTGGGTTTTGCCAACTGCCGGCGCCTCACGCTGGCGGACAGCCCGCCAAAGATCAGTTGCCGGATTCGGTACCATGATCGGGGAGGCTGGGTTGTTTTCCTGCCCGGTCGCAGGCAAACAGCAGAACAACAGGCCTATCACCAGCAGGCCGGCCAATCGATTTGCCAGACCCTTGGGGTAAAAACGCAACATCGCCGATGTTCCTTATTTAGAGCGAGCTTTTGATGTATTAACAGTCCCGTCTCAAACGAAGCCCTCGCCAGGACGGTGATCAAGCTGCCGAGCCGTCGGCCCGGCAGCCCGCATCATCCTTCGCTACTGGCCTTGCCCTTCATATTGCTGCCTGGGGCACGCAGACTGGCTTTATCGTAGTTGACCCCCCAGTTGAGTACAGAGGCTCCCCGGTTGATCACGCGCTTTCGGTAAATATCCGAGACGATGTCGGCATCGCCCGCAATAAGGGCCTTGGTGGAGCACATCTCGGCACACAGCGGCAGCTTGCCTTCGGCCACGCGATTGGCGCCGTACATGCGGTGCTCGTCCGCACTTCCGGTCTCTTTCGGCCCACCTGCACAGAAGGTGCATTTGTCCATCTTCCCGCGCGAGGCGAATGCCCCGGCCTTCGGGAATTGCGGTGCGCCGAAGGGGCAGGCGTAGAAGCAATAGCCACAGCCGATGCAGATGTCCTTGTCATGCAACACGATCCCGTCTTCGGTGGTGTAGAAGCAGTCGACCGGACAGACCGCCGCACAGGGGGCGTCGGCACAATGCATACAGGCCACGGAAAGCGAGCGCTCGCCCGGTTCGCCGTCCTTGATGGTAACCACGCGACGCCGGTTTACGCCCCAGGGGACCTCATTTTCGTTCTTACAGGCGGTGACACAGGCATTGCACTCGATGCAGCGTTCCGCGTCGCAATAAAACTTCATACTTGCCATGTCTGAGTCCTCCTCAAGCCTTGGTGATGCGGCAAAGGCTGCATTTGGTTTCTTGCATCTGCGTCACCGAGTCATAACCGTAGGTCATTGCAGTGTTGCAGGCCTCGCCGAGCACGTAGGGGTCGGCTCCTTTGGGATACTTGTCGCGCAGGTCTTTGCCCTCGAAGTGACCGCCGAAGTGGAACGGCATGAAGGCCACGCCCGCGGCAACCCGTCGCGTGACC
>CAZCDY010000101.1:0-806 GCA_964497145.1 uncultured Gammaproteobacteria bacterium | reverse complement strand
GTTGATCTCGACGAACATGTCCTGCTGCAGTTCGGCCAGCCAGGGGTTGGACCGCGTCTCATCACCGCCACCCTCGTATTCGACGAGGCGCCCCGACGTGAGGATGATCGGAAACTCTTTCGAGTAGTCCTTTGCCTGGATCGATTCGTAGCGCGTCGGCAGGCGCCAGAATGATTTTCGGTCTTCGTAGGTTGGGTATTGCTCCACCAGGTCACGCCGGCTGGTGTAAAGCGGCTCGCGGTGTATCGGAACAGGGTCCGGGAAGGTCCAGACAACGGCTCTTGCCTTGGCGTTACCGAAGGGCGCACAGCCGTGCTTGATAGCCACCCGCTGGATGCCGCCGGACAGGTCGGTCTTCCAGTTCTTACCCTCGGCCAGCGCCTTTTCCTCGGCGGTCAGGTCGTCCCACCAGCCGAGTTTTTTCAGCATGTCAGCGGTGAACTCGGGATAGCCGTCTTTGATCTCCGAGCCGGCCGAGTAGCTGTTCTCGGCCAGCAGGTTGACCCCGTTGCGTTCGACGCCGAAGCGGGCACGGAAGGTCAGGCCACCGTCGGCCACCGAACTGCTGGTGTCGTACAGGTTGGGCGTGCCCGGGTGTTTCATGTCGGGCGTTCCCCAGCAAGGCCAGGGCATACCGTAGAAATCGCCGTCGGCGGGGCCGCCTTCAGCCTTGAGGCTGGTGTAGTCGAAGGTTCCCCAGTGCTGCTGGTGAAGCTTCATGCGTTCCGGGCTCTGGCCGGTGTAGCCGATCGTCCACATGCCGCGGTTGAACTCGCGGGTGATGTCCTCGATCAGCGGCTCCTCGC
>CAZCDY010000100.1:13455-14040 GCA_964497145.1 uncultured Gammaproteobacteria bacterium | reverse complement strand
TTCCCTAACTGCAGGGTGAATTCGTTTTCTGCAGTTGACAATGCAATTCGCGTGCCTATTATGCAAACTACTGATCAGTATGGCTTATTAGATTAATTCACCCGCCCATCCCTGCGTACCTGTAAAAAAATCTGACGCCGCCGGCGGTGGCTCAGGGAACAAAAAGCTCGATCCGTTCGAGTCGCTTTTCGGCCTCGTCGCGGCCCGGAAACTGGGCGCCATCTGCCAATGCCCGGCGTAACTCGGTGCGTGCCGCGCGAAGATTCCCATATTCCTCGAGGGCGACACCCAGATGATAGCGGATTTCCGGCACCCGTCCGTTACGGGCGACCGCCTCGCGCAGGCGGGCCAGACCGGTCTCCAGGTCGCCGAGTTGCACCATGAGCCAGCCGACCGTGTCGAGCACGGCCGCACTGGTCGGCAAGAGTTCATACGCGCGCAGCGCGGACTTCAACGCCTGTTCGGCGTCCACCGGCGTCAGCGCGACCGCAAGGTTGTTGTGGATCACGGCGTTGTTCGGTTCGAGCTCGATCAGCCTTCGGTACAGGCCCACGGCCTGCGCGGTTTTGCCCAGGCGCGCGTAAT
>CAZCDY010000100.1:0-13358 GCA_964497145.1 uncultured Gammaproteobacteria bacterium | reverse complement strand
CGGATGTCCCCCAGCAGGGTCAGGGCCTCGATGTTGTCGGGGTGTTTGCCGAGGACGCCACTGACGGTGTCGTCAGCCTGCACGATGCGCCGCTCGAGCACATGCACCCTGGCCAGGACGAGATGGGGTTCGGGGGCATCCGGGTTCTCCGCCAGTGCGCGCTGCATGCCCTGTTTGACGTCGTCCAGTGCGCCGGCCTTGATCTGCAGTTCGGCGACAAGCAGCCGTTGGGCCAGATTGGAGCCGGCCAGTTGCGCGGCGTCGACCAGCTGGCTGCGTGCCTCGTCGACGTCTCCGCGTTTGAGCCGCAGGTCGGCGAGGCGCAGCTTTACCGCGAGCTCGTTGGCTGTGTTCTGATCCAGGGTGATCACGACAGAGAGAGCGTCGGCCGTTGAGCCGGTACGTTCATGCAGGCGTGACAGGTGGAGCACGTCCTGGACCGCGCCTGGATGGGCGGAGAAGATCTTTTCCAGATACTCGATGGCCTGTTCCGGCTGCTCTTGTGCCAGGAACAGTTCGGCATAGGCACGCAAAGCCAGTTTGTGGTTGATGTCCTTGGTCAGCAGTTCGTCCAGCGCGCCCTGCGCAAGGACATATTGCTTTTCGACAATATCGAGTTTGATCAGATTGATTCTCGCCGGTTCGAACCTCTCGTCGGCATCGAGCGCCTGTTTGAACAAGTCGCGCGCCCGTGCATATTCATCCTTGGAAACCAAAATCACTGCCTGCAGGTTGATGGCGAGCAGATTGTCTGGCTGACTCTTGAGGATGTTTTCCGTCACCGTCCATGCGGCGTCGAGTTCGCCGTGGTCGAAGTACAGGAGGGCGAGGAACATGGAAGCGCCGGCACTCTTTCCCGAGGTGACTTCGACCAGGCGCCGCATGGTCTCGATCGCGAGATCGGAGCGTCCGCGCCCACGCTGTGCCAGTCCCAGCTTGCTGATCAGCTTGGCGCTGGCGGTCGTCAGTGAGAGGGCCTTTGCATAATGTTCCTCTGCGGCCAGGTAGTCTTTCAGCTGCACGTTGACGTCACCCAGCATGATCTGGGTCTGGGCGTCTCTCGGAAACTCGTTTCCCAGGCTGCGAAGCACGCGTTCCGCCTGGAGCGGCCTGTCCATGGCGATAAACAGTTTGGCCTGGTGTTTTCGCGCCCGTGCATCGCCCGGTTCGTTCTGCAGGTAGGCTTCGACGAACCCGAAGGCGCTTTCGTACTGTTCCGTCTCGTAGGTGACCAGTGATGCCAGCAGCATCAGGTGCGGCTGGCTCGCCAGGTCTGCCGGGGTGACCCTCGACACGAGTTCGGCGGCATATTCGAGGGCCTCGTCTGCAGCCTCCGGGTCTCCTGATGTTTCGAGCGCCTGGTTAAGGAGGTAGGCGGCCTCCAGCGACCATGGCCGTGTCTCGAGCACCTCCTTGAGCAGGGGCACCGACTGGGCAGCGAGGCCCCGGTGCAGTTTGAGCGTGGCTTCGGCCAGCGTGGCGTTCAGGTGCCCGGGTCGCAGGCGTCTCGCCTCACCAAAATGGGCCTCAGCGCCCTCCAGCTGTCCTTTTTTGCGCATCACCACGCCCATGCTGAACCATGCGTCTGCGTTCTCCGGTGCCACCGCCAGCGCCTCTGTTGCGAGTATCTCGGCCTTTTCAAAGTCCTCGCGCCGCAGTTGCACTGAGACCATTCCAAGCGTTGCGGCCACTTTCCCCGGACTGATGCGCAGCGCTTCTTCGAACGCGATATCTGCACCAATCGGGTCACCGGTCCCCAGCCTTGCCTCACCGAGTTCGACCCAGAGACCGCTTGCCAGATCCGAAGGCATGTCGGTCGGCTGGATGGTTTTCACATTGAGTTCGAACTTCCCGAGTGCGTTTCTGACCCGGGCGAGCGGCAAGGCGAACAGGGCAGGGTCCGCGCCCAGTTTTTCCGCCTGCACGAACTGTTCTTCAGCCGCCTGGATATCCCCCAGTGCCAGGTAGATGCGTCCCAACAGGATCTTGGCCGGCAGCTGTCCCGGATCACGTTGCAGAGAGTTTTTCAGCTGAATCAAAGCGCCTTTGGCGTCGCCTTTCGTATAACGCTCCAGTGCGTCTTCGTAAAATCTGCTGGCTTGAGGGTCGGCAGCGGGGATCCCTGTCGAAAAGAGCATGGCCAGCAGGAGGGTCGCGCCAGTCAGCCGTCTTAGTGCCGATTCCATTATCTGAGTACCGCTTCGGAGATTGAATGCTTTGTTTCGGTTGCCCGGAGGATACCTGCTGCGAACGGATGGTGCATTGTCTGCGGCTTTCGGCCTGCTCAGGGCTTCAGCGCGCGATGAGCGCTGGTGCAAGGCCTGGCGTGGCCTCCAGTTTCAGCGGGATGACCTGCATCACCGTCTGCAGCCCCTGTTGATACAGGTCTTCCTTCTGCTCTGGCTTGAGGCCGAACTCAATCGGCGAGATATTGCCGGTCTCGATGACGACGGTATTTCGCCAATAGCTGTCGCTGATGTATTCCCGCGAGATGCTGGTCATGAAGGTACGGACCAGCATGGTCAGGTAGGCCGGCAGGGGGAACAGGGGGGATACCTTTATCTGCCCGGCCTCGCGGCTGGAACGCAAGCGAAAATAGACCACCGGCGTGTCGTCTCCCGACCACTCATGGTAGAGCGCGTCTTCGGCCAGGATGCTGCCGTCGACCATCAGGTGGTGCTTGTATTTCTCGAAGGTAAACAGCAGCGGAATCCCCATCGAAAAGCGCACCGCGCGTGCCACCCGCAGGTCCGGAGAGTGCTCGCGGTCGAAGATGACCGGTTGGCCCGAGCGCACGTCGGTGGCGACCACGTGCAGGTCGCGGCCGAGCTGCGCGAAGGTCGCACCCTCGAGCTGTCCGTCGAGCCAGTTCTCGAACCGTTCGCCGTTCGACAGGCCACCGGAAAAAATCAGCTTCTTGAGCGAAAATCCGCGAAACTGTCGAAAGTCGACGTCAAATGCCAGGTTCTTGAGGTATTCGACGCTGTAGCCGAAAGCGTAAAGCGAGGCGACGATACTGCCGCCGGACACGCCGACCAGTTGTTCCACGCGGTATCCCATCTGCTCCAGGGCGGTGAGGATTCCGACATGCGCCGGCAGCCGGGTTCCGCCGCCGGCCAGGACCGGTATCATTTTCTTGTCTGACATGGCTTTGTTAGCGGCGACCCGGTGTGTCCCTTTATCGGACAGGCGCTTGCAGCTCCCAGCCGGATCAGCGGTAGCTGAAGTGGACCCGGCGGGTGATGCCGGTGAAGAGTTCGTACGCGATGGTGCCGCTCAACCTGGCCACTTCATTGGCACTGACCAGGTCACCCCAAAGCTGCACCGGGTCGCCGATCCTTGCGTCCGGCTGTTCACCCAGATCGATAGTCAACATATCCATCGACACGCGACCGATGAGCCGGGTGGGCCGACCGTTGACAGCGACCGGGGTCCCGTCCGGGGCATGACGCGGGTAGCCGTCCGCATAGCCCATGGCCACGACGCCGACGCGGGTCGGTTCGCTGCAAGTGTAGCGTCCGCCGTAGCCGATCGAATCACCCGCGCTGAGTTCGTGGACGGCGATCAGCTTCGACTCGAGATGCATCACCGGTCTCAGTGCGGCGCCGGCCCGGTGACCGGCTTCGAGGGGCGAGCTGCCATACAACATGATGCCGGGCCGGACCCAGTCGCCATGGGTCTGTGGCCAGGCCAGGATCGCCGCGGAGTTGGCCAGACTGACCCTGCCCCCGAGCCCCTGGGTCGCCTCGCGGAAAAGTGCGAGCTGGTTCTGCGTGGCAGCCTCGCCGGTCTCGTCGGCGCGGGCAAAGTGCGACATCAGGACGATCTGGTCCACATTCGGGCTTGCCCGCAGGCGTGCATGCACCTCCTTCAGCTCGTGCGGTGCAAAACCGAGACGGTGCATGCCGGTGTCGGCCTTCAGCCACACGTTCAGGGCCTGCCTGGGTTTTGCCGCCAGCAGCCAATCGAGCTGGTTGATCGTGTGCAGCACCAGCGCGAAGCTTTGCGATGCCGCATTCTCGATCTCTTCCGGCTCAAACGCCCCTTCCAGCAGCAAGATGGGATTATCGATACCGGATTCGCGCAGTTCCATCGCCTCTTCGGTGGACGCGACCGCAAAGGCGTCGGCCTCGGCCGCGAGCACGCGCCCCAGCGCCACGGCGCCATGGCCATAGGCATTGGCCTTGATCACGGCGACTGCGCGGGCGCCGGGTGCCAGTGCCTTGGCGTGGCGGTAATTGGCGACAAAGGCCTGGGTGTCGATAACGGCGAAGCTGGGTCTGCTCATGCGATCTGATGCACCGGCAAGTGATTTCTGCCCGACAGGTGTGGGCAGTGTCTTGCAGCCGCCCGAGGAAGTCCAGTCGCCGCCACCGCCCCGCGGATCGGCCTGGCGACAGTCTCGGTCTGCCTCAATGTGCCGATGCACTCAGCTTGTGATCGTCGATCTCGCCGAGCACATTGAAGTCATCCAGGATGCAGTAGATCGCCGGCACCAGGAACAGCGCGATCAGGGTGGCGGACATCAGGCCGAACGCAAGGCTGGCCGCCAGCGGGATCAGGACCTGTGCCTGCAGGCTCTTCTCCAGCAGCAGTGGAGTGAGCCCGGCGACGGTCGTCACCGATGTCAGCAGGATAGGCCGGAAACGGGCGATTGCGGCATCGCGTGCGGCCTGTCTGACCGGGATGCCGGCCGTGCGTGCGTCGCGGATGAAGACCACCAGCAGGATGGAATCATTCACCACCACGCCAAACAGCGAGGCCATGCCGACGATGCTCGGCAGGGTGAGGTCAAGCCCGAGGGCCATGTGACCGAAGACCACGCCGATCAGGGCGGTGGGGATCACCGACATCACCGTGATCGGCGCCAGGTAGCCGCGGAACTGCAGTGCCAGCAGCATGTAAACGCCGATCATGCCCAGCAGGACGTTGCGCACGATCGAGTTGCCGGTCTTGGCCGATTCATCGCTTTGGCCCTGGATGTCGATCCTGATCGACGGGTAGCGCTCCTGCAGCCGCGGAAAGATATCGGCCTTGGCCGTATTGAGCATTTCCTGCGCATTGGCACGATCGCGATCGACATCGCCCTGGATGGTCACGGTACGGCGGCCGTCGATGCGGTTGATTCGCGCCCAGCCGCGTGCCTCCTCGAGCTGGGCCACCTCGGGTAACGGAATCAGCGTGTTGTCCGGGCCGACGATGCTGAGTTGCTCGAGGTCGGCGATGTGGCCGCGATCACCGGATGCCAGGCGAAGCTCGACCTCGTAGGTCTCGGGGCCGAGTGGGAACTCGTCGATCTTGGAGCCCTGGAAGGCGGCGCGCACCTGCCTGGCGACCTTGTCGGCATCGAGTCCCATGACGCCGGCACTGTCTTTGAGATGCAGACGGTACTCGCGTTTACCGGGACGCAGATCGTCACTGAGGTCTGTGACGCCGTCGAAGCCGTCGAACCAGGTCTTGAGTTCCAATGCGGCCGCCTTGATCTCGTCCAGGTCGGTGCCGATCAGGCGCACGTCGATGGCACGCCCGCCGGGGCCGACCGCCGGTTCCGAAAACTTGAGTGCGATGACGTCTGTCATCGCGCCGGCCTGATCCCGCCAGCGACTACGGAATTCCTCCAGCCCGGTGTTGCGTACCTCGGCGCCGAGCAAGTCAACCACGATGCGTGCCACGTGCGGCCCGGTCTCGTAGGCGTCGGGATTCTCGCCGAATATCACGGTCAGGTTCTGCACCAGGTCCTGGCCTTCCGGCTGCTGTGCCCTGAGTTCCTCGTTGATTGACCAGACCACTTGCTGCAAGTGGTCGACGACGCCCTCGGTTCGCGCCAGGGGCGTACCCTGAGGAAGCAGGATGCGTGCCTCCAGCACGTCGCCCTCTATGTCCGGAAAACCGGTGAATTTGAGTTTTCCGCCTACCGGCATGGCGATCGCAAACAGCATCAGCATCAGCACCAGCCCGACGGTCAGATAGCGATGATCGATGGCCTTGTCCAGGACGCTGGCGAAACCACGGTCGCGGAAGTGGGCAAAACCACGCTCGAATCCGACACGGAAGCGGCTGGGTTCGCGCCTGTTCATATGCATGAGCGAGTGGCCGAGATGACTGGGCAGGATCAGGAAGGCCTCTATCAGGCTGACCGTGATGACCACGATCAGGACGATCGGCATCACACGCAGTACCTGGCCGATCTCGCCGGTGATGAAGGCCAGTGAACCGAACACCAGTAGCGTGGTGGCGAAAGAGGAGGCAATGCCGGGCAGTACCTGGGTCGCCCCAGTGATCGCCGCCTGCAGGGGGTTGTCCCCCTTGCCGAGGCGCGAGGCAATGTTTTCCGCAATCACGATGGCGTCGTCCATCAGCAGGCCCACCCCGATCAGCAGGCCGACCATGGAGATCATGTTGATGGTGACACCCAGCATCGGCAGTACGAACAGGGCGCCGAGAAAGGACACCGGCAGTCCCATGGTGACCCAGAAGCTGAAACGGAAACTGAAGAACAGCCACAACACCAGGAACACCGCGATCAGACCCTGGATGCCGTTGCTGGTGAGCATGTGGAGGCGGTCACTGACGATCGAGGAACGATCCTGGGTCAGGGTAAGCCTGACCCCGGGCGGGACGCGTCGGTTCTCTGCGGCGACGAAATCGCTGACTGCGGCATAAGCGGCAAGTGTGTCCTGTGCCCGGGTCTTGGTAATGTCGAGGATGGCGGCGCGCCGGCCATTGAACAGGACCTTTTCCTCGTCGAGTTCGAAGCGGTCGCTGATGGTGGCGATCTCACCGAGCCGTATCGCGGCACCGCTGCTGCCCGAGATGACGATCAGGTTTTCGAATTCCGCGGCGGTCTTGCGCTGGTCGTCGAAACGCAGCAGGACGTTCTCCTGATCGCCCTGCAGTTCGCCGGCCGGGCTGCCGATGCTCTGGCTTTGCAGGGAAGCGGCGATATCGGCCGCTGAAAGCCCGAAACGACGCAGCGTGGGGACGTCCACCTCGATCCGGATCTGGTGGGTGGAGAAGCCCTTTATCGTGACCGTGGAGAACTCGCGCAGCGTCTGCAGGCGCGATTTGACGTCCTCGGCGTACGCCTTGAGCGCCACCGGGTCTTCCGGGCCGGTGATCGCGATCGAGACCACAGCGTCGGTACGGCCGAGTTCCTTGACCACCGGCAACTCGGCCTGTTCCGGAAAGTCGTCGATGGCGTCGACCTCGGACTTCACATCGTCGAGAAAACGCGTCATCTGCGCACCTTCGCGCATCACCGCGGTGGCGATGCCGAGTCCCTCGCGTGCCTCGCAGCGCGTCTCGTCGATGTCCGTGATGCCGTCCACGGCGTCCTCGAGGCGTCTGCAGATCGCATCCTCGACCTCGTCCGTGGTGGCGCCCTTGTACACCACGCGCACCTCGACCTTGTCGTTCTCGATCTCGGGGAAGGTCTCGCGCTGCAGACCGGGCAGGGCGACGATGCCGAGGATCATGATCGCCGCCATCAGCAGGTTGGCTGCGGTCGGGTGGCGGGCGAACCAGGCAATCATCGCATGCCTCTCGCCGCTGCCAGCGTCTGTGACTGCAGGGCATCATCGGACACAGGGTTCAGCAGCATGCCCGCGACGGCGGGCACGGGATCGCTCACGACGATCCGGTCGCCGGCCTGGATACCGCTGCTGATCACGCTGACAGGACCCTGGTGGAACATGATGGATACGGGGCGGATCTCGAGCCGGTTGTCGGCATCGACGACGTAGACCTTGCCCGCGCGGTAAGCGCTGCGTGGCAGGATGGTGCGGCCCGGCTGGGTGTGGCCACGGATGGTCACTTGCACGAACATGCCTTTGGACAGGGGCGGGCGTTTGCCGGGGATCACCTTTTTGAACGGCTTGTCCACACCTACCACGACGCCGAGCGTGCGCGTCCGTGGGTCGACCTGGTCGCTGAAGCGGATGAAATCCGCCTGCCACTCGGCGGTTTCGTTACCCATGTCCATGCGTACCACGGGCTGGAAGCCGGTGAAGTCCTGCATCCGGTCCTGCAGCTCGGTGATGTCCGGTATCGGTTCGTCGCGCCCGATGAACAGCTTTCGCAGCGAGGAGATCGCCACCTGGGCCACGATCTCCACGCGCTCCACGGCATCGCCATTGAACAGGGTCTGGCCGATGCCGACGTACTGGTCTTTTTCGATCGCAAGATCGGCGATACGCAGATTGAACGGCGCGCTGACCGCGGTGTTGGCCAGGTCGCGCTCGGCCTGGCTGACCTTTGCCTCGAGTAGGCGGCGCTGGGTGGGCAGGAGCGCCAGGGTGTTGGCCGTGTTCTGCACCGCGGTACGCGCGTTCAGCATGGTGCGCTCGGCGCTGTCGACGTCGCTCTGCGAGGCGGTGCCCTTCTTCGACAGCTTGCTGAGCCTTTCGGATTCGCGCTGCGCCAGGCGCAGGTTGCTCTGGTCGATGGCCAGTGAGGCCTTGGCGTTCTGTTCCTGTACGTCCAGCTCCGCCAGTTCGGCATTTGCCTGGGCCAGCTTCAGTTCGTAGTCGACCGGGTCGATGCGGAACAGCAGGGTGCCTGCCGGCACGAGTTCACCGTCACGCAGGCGGGCATAGGTGTCGATCACCCTGCCGGCGACCTGTGCCACCGCTGCCCACACCTTGCCGGGTTGCACCTCGCCGTAACCCGCGGCTTCAGGTACGAGATCGACCGACATGGCCTCGACTATGCGTACGGACTGGCTGGGCTCGCCGCTCTGGTTCATGGTCGGTGGTTGCTTGCCGCTGGCCATGAAGATCACCACCAGCACGCCGACGGCCAGAGGCGGCAGTACCCAGAGTGCGCGCCAGCGCGATTGTCGGGTGTCATTCATAGCGGGTGGCTCCCTTGCTGATGGCGCTGCAGGGCGTTCAGTGTAAGGCTACTGATGATGTCGGCGATCTCGCGCGCATCCGCCTCGGAGAAGTCCGTCTGAGCGAGGCGTCGTAACACCGTTGTGCGTGCGGTACGGAACGCCAGGATCTGTCCGATCAGGGCGTGCGTGATCAGGATCTGCCGGCGACCGTTTGCTGCGTGGACGCCAAGAATCTGCGAGACCAGCAGCTGATAGGTCTGTTGGATCGGCAGCATCAGCCTTTCGTAGAGGATCTCGAAGGCCGCCGTCGGTTGGTGCTGCTCGCGCAGGATGAAGCCTGCCGCGTCGTCGCCCAGACGATCCATGGTCAGGTTGTGCACCAGCCGGCGGATCATCTCATCGAGCAGTCGGCCTGCGGTCGCAGCGTCTGCCGTTTCGGCGCCGGCCCTGGTCTGCGCGAGCGTCGGACCAAGTATGTTGTGCAGCGCGTCGGCCAGAAATTCGGCGGTCGCGAGGTAAAGCCCCTGCTTGCCGCCAAAGTGGTAGGAAATCGCCGCGATATTGGCCCCGGCCTGCTCGACGATCTCGCGGACGCTCACGGCCTCGAAATCGCGATGGGCGAAAATTGCCAGTGAGGTCCTAAGCAGCCGTGATCGGGTGTCTGTATCGGCCGATACGGTGGTCCGGCTTGTCATCCTTCGGTGTCGCTCAGGTTCGGGTCAGGTGGTGACTCTAGCTCTGAAGCGCGAGTAAATCAAACGTTTGTTTTAAATGCTTTCGAAAATGAAGGGGCAGACCGATTTCCCGGATCGGCATGCCCCTGGGACTTAAGTCGTTGTAATCAGGCGTTCAGGTCGACGATCACGCGTCCGCGTACACCGCCGGTGGTGATCTTCTCTGCCAGATCCGGCAGTTGCTCCAGGCTGGCGACCTGGCCGATCTCACTCAGCGCCTTCGCCGGCAGGTCGTTGACCAGGCGTTGCCAGGCCACCTTGCGGCGCTCGACCGGGCACATGACCGAGTCGACTCCGCGCAGGCTGACGTTGCGCAGAATGAAGGGCATCACCGTGGTTGGCAGATCGGCGCCCCCGGCGAGTCCGCAGGCGGCCACGCAGCCGCCGTAATTCATCTCTGCAAGCACCCGAGCCAGGGTAGTGGTCCCGACCACATCGACCGCACCGGCCCAGCGCTGCCCTTCCAGCGCGCGCGGTTTCTCGCTCATCTCTTCGCGGGTCAGTATCTCGCTGGCGCCCAGGCCGCGCAGGAAGTCATCCGCATCCGGCTTGGCGCTGACCGCGGCCACGGTGTAGCCGAGTTTGGCCAGGATCGCCACCGCAACGCTGCCGACCCCGCCCGAGGCGCCGGTCACGAGAACGGTGCCCTTGTCCGGGGTGACGCCGGCCTCTTCGAGTGTCATGACGCACAGCATCGCCGTGAACCCGGCGGTCCCGATCGCCATTGCCTTTTTGCTGTCCAGGCCGTCGGGCAGGGGGACCAGCCATTTCGACTGCACGCGCTGGCGCTGGCTGTAGCCGCCCCAGTATTTCTCACCCACGCTCCAGCCGGTCAGGACCACGCGATCGCCGGCCTGGTAGTGGGCACTCGATGACTCGAGCACGCTGCCGGCGAGATCGATCCCGGGTACCAGCGGCCACTGGCGCACGATCTTGCCCTTGCCCGTGATCGCCAGGCCGTCCTTGTAGTTCAGGCTGGAGTAATCCACGGCAAGCAGCACGTCGCCCTCAGGCAGGTCGTCGTTGCAGAGTTGCTGGATGGTGCTGACGGTCTTGCCGTCTTCCTGGGTGAGTACGAGGGCCTTGAAGGTGTCAGACATGCCGGGCTCCGGAGTCGATTGGTTGGCTGGGGAAGGGAAAGTATGGTTGTAAAATGCTATTTGTCAAACAAATAGCATTTTTGCTGCTGGCTGTTAGACTTCCCTGATTCGGATTCTGGAAACTCACCTGAATGGCTATCGATTTCAAGCCTTTGCAGACCAAGAGCCTGGCCAGCCAGATTGCCGAACGCATCCGCCAGTCGATCCTCGAGGGCAAGCTGGGTGCAGACGACCGGCTGCCAGGCGAAGAGCAGTTGGCGAAGCAGTTCGAGGTGTCGCGCCCCACCATCCGCGAGGCCCTCAAGCGCTTGGCAGCGCAGCACCTGATCCGTTCCAGACGTGGGCCGACAGGGGGCACCTTCGTCAACCGGCCCAGCGAACAGCAGCTGCGCGATTCCCTGACCGGGGCGGCGATCGTTGCCGTGAGCATGGGTGAGTTCGACCCGCAGGAGATCGGCGAGGCGCGTCGTGAACTGGAACTCCTGTGCTGCCGGCTGGCGGCCAAGAGCCGTACGTCGGCCGACCTGCAGGCGATGGCGGCCGAGATCGAGATCCAGAGCGGCGCGGAACTCAGTGACGAGGACTTCTGCGCCTCGGACGTGCGTTTTCACCGCGCCCTGGTGGATGCCACCGGCAACAAGGTGCTGCAGCTGGTGATGTACCCGGTGATCGAGGCGCTGCAGCCGGTGGTCAACCTGGTGATCTTCCGCTTTCGCGAGCGTGCCCAGGTGATCGGTTTTCACCGTCGTATCCTGGCAGCGCTCGAATCCGGTGACGCGGAATCGGCCGCTGCCGCGCTTAAGAAGCAGATGATCTACCTGGAAGACCAGATTGCGACCGCTCAGCAGTGGCGGCGGGATCATATCGACAAAAAGGATTGACTGATGGCGCGTATCGTCGTCAATGTATTTTACAAAACCCTAATGTGGTGAATTGGCTTCTTGTTTGCGACATTGATATGTCGTCAATATAATTATTCCAAGCAATATGTTGAATCCTATTTTGTCGTTTATGTGTTCGGGTTTGCTTTGCACCGGCCCTTTCTTAATATCGATCAACTAATTTGAACGTTTTTTTGTTGTGTCGTTTTACAGTTTCGGGCGAGGCCCGAACTGCATTCGCCTTTGACGCAGCGGGCGTTTCGTAACTAATTGAAATATTTATTAAAATAACTGATGGCACGTAGTGTGCTTGGGCTCGGGTCGAATGACGCGGTGATCGAACCGCGACAGTTTCGATAACTTGAGAACAGTACGGAGATTAGAGATGGAATTTCGAAAGACACTGGCGTCGACGGCGGTTGCCTTTGCGCTGGTTGGATTTGCGGGCGCGCCGGCGGTGGCCGGCACAATTGAGAGCTGGAATACCGGGAACGTTGTGACCACGCCGGAATTGGATGCGGACGGCAACGGGTTCAGCTATATCTACGACCAGCCGACCGCCGAAGGCATCGGGAACACCAGTGCCTATATCAAGTTCACCCCGCCGGAGACCGAAAGCCCCGGTCTCGAGGTCGAGAACGACTCCGCTCCGGCCGATGACGCGACCTCTTACTCGGGTAGCGATGTTGCGAACTGCATCCTGTCGGCCGGACCCTCCAGCTGTAACAGCGAGTTCCAGAGCGGTAAGCGCTTCAAGCTCGATCGCACCGCGTTCGACCCGGTCGACCTGGTGTTCAATGTCGACCCGGCCGGTACTTTCGACAACACCTACGGGGAGAACGACGGCCTCTACAAGGTGTTCCAGAAATACGGCAACAATACCGATGCACGTATCGAGAGCTTTACGGTGGAGCTGGGTTTCGGAATCGGTGGCGACTTCGTCGCCTCGGGCGACGGTGATGGCCTGGGATTCGTGGATTTCGGTCCTGACCCGAAGAACAACGAGTTCAGCTCGCTGTTTGCCGCCGGGCTGTTCGGCAAGGCGGATGGGGATAAACACCTGCTGGACGGCTACTTCAGCGACAAGCGCACCGGGTTCAACCTGGACTTCAGCGAGGATCTGATCGCCTCGGCTGGCATCTTCGGTGTCTACGACGATCTGTTCGGCGACTGGCTGTCGTACTCCCAGGTCCCGGACGGCTATTTCTACGACGACGATGGCGATGCCTCGACCGACGCCATCCTGATGGCGAACCAGGAGGCCGACGGCACCTGGTCGGTCAACCGGGGCATCCTGGCAGACGGCAGCGTTGTCACGCTGGCCGATGCTGACAAGCTGACCGACCTGTCGCTTGCCGAGGTCGAGGAGGCGCTGAATGCTGAATTCACGGCGCCATCTTGCTTGACAGCTGATGCCGGCGTCCCATGTCTTGCGGGCGTCGACGCGATCGAGGACCTGGCCAAGTTCAACCTGACCTACTTCATCGATCAGATCCTGCTGGATCCCACGGCGATCGTTGATGAGACGGGGCTCACGATGGGTGATCTGCTGGCGACCGCTTATGGCGCGAACACCCCGACCTTCACCCTGCGCATCAGTGCAGTCGAGGCGGTCCCTGCGCCCGGCGTGCTGTCGCTGCTGGGCCTGGGTCTGCTCGGTCTGTTTGGCGCCAGGCGTCGTTTGGCCTGAGAGCGCCAGACCGAGCCAGCTGGGAGGGAATGTGGCGGCCCCGGGAAACCGGGGCCGCCTTTTTGTGGTGCGCCCGGCAGGGCGCATCTACTTGGAGGTGGAAGTCCTCTACACACCCGG
>CAZCDY010000099.1:0-14162 GCA_964497145.1 uncultured Gammaproteobacteria bacterium | reverse complement strand
AAAACCCCCTCCAGAGGGACTGGAAAGAATCCCGCTTTTCGGCGGGATTTTTTTGTCCGGCCGCGGGCCTTACCGTCGCGAAGACTGTCTCGCGTCAAAGACTGGCGTTCCTGTTGTGCATGTGGCAGCGTAATTCCGGAGCCCAGTACGGTCCGAGTCCAAGCGGTACAGACTGCAACGATGAAAAAGGCCGAAAATGGATCGCATCCCGCGCTAGGCGGAGTGTCTTAGTCCACCCTTTTCCAGGGTCGGGTCCGCCACTTCGACGCGATTCCGTCCGCTTCTTTTCGCTTTGTAGAGGGCTTCGTCCGCACGCGCCACAGAATCATTGCCGCTCTCTTCCCGTAGATGCTCGGCAACCCCAAAAGAGGCCGTGATTCTGCCTAGGTCCGCACCATTGTCAGTGCGCCGCATCTTCAGCCTGCCGATCGTGGCACACAGTTTCTCTGCGATTTTTCTTGCCTCCTGCAGCCGCGTCCTTGGAAGGAGAATTGCAAACTCCTCGCCGCCATACCGGGTTACGGTATCGGTGGTGCGAGTGCTTGTAGACATAAGCTTGGCCAGTTGGCGAAGCACGCGGTCGCCTATCAAGTGACCATGCTGATCGTTGATCTCTTTGAAATGGTCAACATCCATGATGATCAGCCCGAAGGGTTCGTTTCTGGCCACCAGATCCGTTAGTACCACGTCGAAGGTTCTTCGGTTCTGAAGTCCGGTAAGCGCATCTACCGACGCCTCGCGTCTTGCATGTATCAGTTCTTCTTTAAGCTTCTCGACTTCCCGTGCCGACGTCTGCATTTCCGATGCGAGTGTCTTCGATTCTTTGGCGAGGGAACGGGCTTCATGCAGAATTTCCGTTGCCACCTGCCGTGCCTGTTTAGGATCGCGGGACTGAGTAAGTTGGGTTACTTTATGGTCGAGCGAATCTGAATACTGATCGACACGATGTCCTGCGCCGACGGTCGATTCAATGATGCCATTCACCACCGACAACAGGTCCTGTTGAAGGTTGCTCATCGACAGGTCATTGCAGGGCGTCAGATGCCGTAGGAATAACTTGGCTGCCTCATCATGCTGCCACTCGGAACCACCGGCAAGGATGTTGTCCATCTTCTCGTTGAGCAGTTGATGGCTGCCCGAGACGTAAAAGTAGAACAAGGCGTAATTGAGCGGGACTAGTGGTGTACCGTATCGATTGATCTGCTGGAGTGCGAGACGAAAGTACTCGGCGGCCCGTTCAGGTGTTTCGTCCCGCAGAAGTGGGAAATCCGAGCCGTCAGGTGGACCTTCGCCGCAGGCGTTTTCCCCGTCCGCAGACACTGTCAGGCCGCCTCGATCTTGAACAGTTTTTCGAAATTCGTGACCATAAGAATCTCGTCAACAATGCTTCCCTTGCGCACCCTCAACATGGTTTTGCAGGAAGATAACTTGTGTTCTGCCTGGATCATCAGGCCGAGGGCAGCGCTGTCGATGTAATCTGTCTTCTCCAGATCGATCGTGACCAGTCGTGCGCTTACGCCACATTGATCGACTGCGTCGAGGAACTCTCGGTATAGGCCAAAAGTAAAGTTTCCTTCGATCGAAATGTGAAGGTGACGGCCGGATTCCTTTTCTTCCACACGCAACGTCATGTCGACGTTCTCCAAAGCTGCAGACCATGAGGCCATTAAGGGTTTTCTCCTAAATGCATCGGCAGCATTGTCGACTCCCTTTAATTTTCGACCGTATGTGTCGGGGTTGAGGCATTGTTCGACAACTGCCGGGTGGTGACGCCTATGAACCAGCTAAGCCATAGCGAGGCATTGACAAAGACCGGAGGACGGATTCCAACAGGCCGAATCGTGGTGAGCGTAATGCTCAAGAAAACGAGAAACTGAGGTGGCGTCATGCAGGCCAAGCGACTGAATGTCGAAACCAAGACGTGGGCGAACCAGGCTGGCAGTTCGTAGTGTAAGGGCAAGCTGTTGCCCGATGGAAAAACGAATGGAAGTGCGTGTCAGGCGAGTTGGGCAACGTTCCATCTCAGGGACGTCGAAACGCGATAAGGCTGACCGCATACCTGCTTGCCTTTGCCATCGCTATTGGCCTACTCGAGCTCGGCGCGCGACTCGTTTACTACATGCGCGATAATAAAATAATCTGGTTAGGTCCAGCCGAGGTCGCCCTATCAACCCAATAGGGATGCTCACTGCATTTTGAGCTGCTCAACGAGATCGGCCATGAGTTCCACAAAATCTGGTTCGCTAAGACCCAGATAATCGATAATCTGTGAGCCGAGTTGAGCCCACTCCGGGTCATGCTGGTGTGGCCGGTTGCAGAGGTGTTCCGCGTGCTCCGCCAATTTCAATACCGCCAGGCGGGTTTCCAGTTCGCGGCCACCAGGGATGTTCTTGCCGAGGAAATCGTCGACATTGTGATGATTGCCAATGGCCTCTTGGTTGGCTGGCGACAGGTGCCAGGAGGCGGCCATATAGAAGCCGACCACTGCGTGGTTGGTTTGGTAGTGCTCTTCCTCCAAGTCAGTAAAACGTCCTCCTTCGCGAACGTTGGCCGACTTCAGTGTCTCTATATAGTCGGGAAAGCGGCCGGCGAGCAGAGGGATGCCTGCGTCACAAAAAAGCCCCAGCGTATACGCCTCGTCGGGGGGGATGTGAGTAACGCGTCGGGCGATCTCCATGGCTGCGCTGGCAATTGCTGCTGCGCTATCCCAATAGCGGGGCAAGGCCGGCATCCTATAGGCCACCATGCTGCGTTTCAGCGCTACAGCGGAGAGCATGTTGCGCAGGCAATTGAGCCCTAAGAGGGCGACGGCCTGATGTACACTTCCCACCTGCGTGCGTAAGCCAAATTGGGCAGAATTCACGACTTTAAGGATGCCCGCGGAGAGAGATACGTCTGAACGAATCAGGTGGGCCACCCGTGGCAGGTCGGAATCCGACTGCTGCAGCTCTTTGTCGATTTCCGCAAGAATCTCCGGCTGGGGCGGTATCTGGATACCGTGGATCAGCTTTCCAAGCTCCTGTCGGTCATCGGTCGCAACGGACATTAGGGGGTACCTCCTCACGAATTCGTTGTCATTCGGTAAGTATCGGCGGAGGATGCCGTCCACTTTAGTTGGTGACGCCGCCGGCATGTCTTGGCATACCCCCGGTAATCATGAGTCGAACTCTGGTGGTGGAGATGGAAGTATTGCCGGAGCCGTTTGGAGGCTGCTGGCGGCCGGTGCCTGGCCTGAACCTTGTTGTGCGCTGGGTCGCTGCAGTAGTGGCCGTCTTCGATCTCAGGCATGTATAACCCCTGTTGCTCGATCAGCGTTCGAGCGGGTAGATATGATCAAGAAACTTATCAGTGGCGGACAAACAGGGGCTGACAGCTGCATTATCGAAGTCGGGGAGCGATTGGGTATTCCGACAGGTGGCATGGTTCCCAAAGGCTGGCAAACCGAACAGGGGGCGAAGCCTGCACTCCAGGAATTTGGATTCAGCGAGTCCAGCAGCGTCGACTGCGATGCACGGACGCGCCGAAATGTCGAAGATGGCGACGCCACATTGATTTTTGCTACTGATCCCGATTCCAATGGAACCGGTTTGACCGTCCGTTTTGCGAAGAGGATCGGCAAGCCTTTTCTTGTCGTTAACCCTTTCGAGGCAACCGCTGTTGAGTCTGTTGCGTCATGGCTCCAGGCGACACGGCCAAGCGTGTTGAATGTGGCCGGAAACCGCGAAAGCGTTGCGCCGGGGATTGCCGGGCAGGCACAGAAAGTCTTATATGCGGTGCTGAGCGTTTAGCCCGTCGCCGTCACGTTCACGGCGTTCAATGCGCACGCTGTTTCAGGTAAGTCCGGCTGACAGGACAGATTCCATGCGGACCGCTATCTGTTTCGAGTCGGTGGTTGGATCAGTCGTTCAATGATTCCTGAGACAGACAGATCGTGAGCTTGCGCATCAGGATCTTGGATACGTTCCGCCAAAACAGGATCTGGGTGTCCGAATCCAATTGGGCTATGCCCTCGTGGGTGATCTCGATCAGTTTCACCTTGCCGTCGGCGATCATGCTGACGGCGCGTGTAGTGTCTGGGCTGACCAATCCCTGGATGCCGGTTACCGAGCCTTTGTTGTAGATCATATGGCGAAACGGTGAACGCAGGCTGGAGCGTTTCAGCATGAGTTTTCCGGAATGGATCAGCCAGCAGCGGTCTGCAATATCGCCCTTCTTGTACACCCGGTCGCCGCTTTTCATGGTCACGATCTTGGGGTTCAAATGGAGTATGGCCTCCTCCAGTTGGCCTGGGCTGAATCCTGCAAAAAGCCTGGATTCCGCCAGGATGGCGATGAGCTCGTTAGACATTCGCGAATCTCCCAAAAGTGGTTTTTATGTCCCGCTGAGGGGCTCTGTTGCGCAGACAGTATGCACTTTGGGGGTGCGGTTTGTATCCGGGTTTCTATGTGGGGCGGGGGCAGCGCCGTACGGCTTGCAGCCTTGCAGCCTTAATCCTAGCGGGATACCAGGGTAATCAGGCGCTTGCCGCGTCTCAGCTTGATGCGGTAGATCTTCTCTTCTGAGGCCTCTCGCAGTTGTTCCAGAGTCTTGACGCGCGAGCGATTGAGCTGAAACAGGACATCCCCCTCACGCAGGCCACGCTGCCAGGCCTGACTGTCTTCCTTGACCGGACCAACCGCAATCCCGGGGTTGGTGCCAAGACTGGATTCGTCGATCACCTCACCCAGCAGCGCGCCGCGGAACTGACGACTGATCGTGCTGCCTTCGACGAAGTTCTCGAACGGGTCTGCAATGCGTGCCTTGAGGTGCTTGTCTTTACCATCCCGAACGATCTTCAAAACGACGTGGTCGCCCACACGCATGAGTGCAAGCCGTGTTTTCATGTCAGCGGCATCTCTGATCAATTGATCGTTCAGGCGAACAATCAGGTCGCCCGGGCGAAGGCCGGAACGGGCCGCGGTCGACCCGGCTTTGACCCCGCTGACCACGGTGCCCTGGCTGTCCGGTGCCAGTTTCAACGCACTTGCCAGGTCTGGTGTCAGGTCCTGCAGGGTGACGCCGAAGGTACCGCGATGCACGCCGCCATGGTCGACGATCTGGCGCCTGATGGCTTCCACCATATTGACCGGAATCGCGAATCCGATCCCGACATTGCCGCCACTGGGGGCGAGGATGGCGGTATTGATGCCGACCAGTTCGCCGCGCAGGTTGATCAGCGGGCCGCCGGAGTTGCCCGGATTGATTGAAGCGTCTGTCTGGATGAAGTCCTCGTAACCCTCGATCCCCAGGCCGCTGCGCCCGAGCGCGCTGACGATTCCGGAGGTGACGGTCTGGCTGAGCCCAAAGGGATTGCCGATGGCGACCACGAAGTCGCCGACGCGCAGTTGATTCGAGTCGCCGAGCGGGATGGCGCGGAGGTTCTCCGCGGGAATCTGCACCAGGGCGACATCGGTATCCGGGTCACTGCCCAGCAGTTCTGCGGTCAGCTCGCGGCCGTCGTTCAGGGTGACGCGGATCTCGCTCGCCTTTTCGATCACATGGTGATTGGTCAGGACGTGTCCGCGCCTTGCGTCGACGATGACGCCCGAGCCGAGACTCTGGCTGCGCTTGTTCTGGCGTTCAAGCGGTCGCTCGAAGAACCAGCGAAAGAACGGGTCGCGCAGCAGCGGGTGGTCCTCGGTGCGCATTGCGCTGACCGTGGAGATATTGACAACCGCGGGGGTGGCCTTCTCCAGCATGGGGGCAAGGCTTGGTAGCGGTTCGCCGTTCACGGCGGTGGGCAGCGCGGCTACGGCTCCACCGAGCTTGCAGGTCAGGAGAAGCATCAGCACTAAGGCGATGGCGTTACGCATATCGCTCGGTCCCGGAGACGGCTGCACGAGAAAGGATCATGCGACTCATGGTCGTGTCGGTAGACGATCAGAGCCGGGTTTCTCGCCCAGGGTTCGTCATCACCACCGAAAAATGGGCCAGAGAACCTGCCCCCGACAGCATCGCTGTCGAGGGCATTCGGCCTTCCTGGATATCAGGCGGCCTCGACCTCGCTTTCGATCAGCTTGTCACTGTGACCGCGGATCTCGATGCGGCGCGGCTTCATGGCCTCCGGCACCTCGCGCACCAGGTCGATGTGCAGCAAACCATCCTTCATTTCAGCGCCTTCGACGCGCACGTAGTCGGCCAGCTGGTAGGTGCGCTCGAAATTGCGGTTAGCGATACCTCGATGCAGGTAATTGCGATCGGCTACATCGGCATTTTTCCGGCCGACGACCTTGAGCAGATTGTCCTTGGTCTCGATATCGATCTCATCGGCACCGAAGCCCGCGACGGCGAGCGTGATCTGGTACTGATCTTCACCCGTCGCTTCTATGTTGTAGGGCGGGTAGCCGCCGGCGTCCGCACGGTTGGCCGACTCAAGCGCATTGGCGAGTCGATCGAAGCCGATCGCGGTACGAAACAGGGGGGAAAGGTCATATGCAGTCATGGTTTTGTCCTCAAATCAAGCAACAAAAGATATCTGGCGTTCGGATGAACCGCCGATTTTGCGGGTCCTGATGGCCCCCGCGTCACCGAAATGGGGACGATCTCAGGTCTTTCAAGAGAAAAAATCAGCTGCGCTGCAGACTGCGTTTTACTGCGAGTTTCTCCAGTTCGACGAGCCATAGCACGCTGGACGCGACCAGGACGATGATGCCCCAGGTCTTCAGATCAAGCGCCGTTGTCCCGAACAGCGACTGCATGGTCGGGAGATAGGTAAAGCCAAGCTGGAATATTATCAGTAGGCCGACGGCCAGGAGTACATAGCGATTTTCCAGCAGGCCGTGCCGGTTCAGTACCGGCTCGAGAATGAAGCGTGAATTGAACAGGTAGAAGATCTCGTACGCTACCAGGGTATTAACGGCCACAGTGCGCGCATACTCGATTCCGGCACCGGCTTGAAGTTGCCATACGAACAGTCCGAAGGTCCCGATCACCAGGATCACCGACACGAAAAGGATGCGCCATAAAAAGAGGCGGGTCAGGATGGGTTCGCGCGGGTCTCTTGGCGGCCGGCGCATGATCCCGCGTTCGGGGGGCTCGAACGCCAGGGCCAGGGCAAGGGTGGCGGCGGTGATCATATTGACCCACAGGATCTGGACCGGGGTCAGCGGGAACTGCTCGAATCCGAGCACGATGGCCCCCAGCATCACCAGGGCCTCACCACCGTTGGTAGGCAGGATGAACAGGATTGCCTTGCGCAGATTGTCGTAAACGGTGCGGCCTTCTTTCACCGCATTGACGATGGTGGCGAAATTGTCATCTGTGAGCACCATTTCGGCCGCCTCCTTGGCGACCTCCGTGCCGCTCAGACCCATCGCCACCCCGACGTCGGCACGCCGGAGCGCAGGTGCATCGTTGACGCCGTCACCCGTCATGGAGACCACGTGGCCCTGGGCCTGCAGCAGGGTGACCAGGCGCAGCTTGTTCTCGGGGGTTACGCGCGCATAGACATCGACGTCTTCGATCCTGGCGCCGAGCTCGCTATCGTCCATGGTCGCGATATCCTGCCCGGTCAGGGCTTTATCGGCATTGATCAGCCCGACCTGCTGCGCGATCGCCATGGCGGTGACGCGGTGGTCGCCGGTGATCATCTTGACCCGGATCCCGGCGCGCTGACAGGTGGCTACCGCGTCGATCGCCTCGGGGCGTGGCGGGTCGATCAGGCCGAACAGGCCCAGGAATACCAGATCCTCGTCAATATCGTCGAAATTCAATTCCATCGCGTGGTCCGACAGCGATTTCATCGCCACCGCCAGGACGCGGTATCCCTGAGAACCCAGTTCCTCCACACGTGCTTCCCAGTGTCCCGCATCGAAGCTGGGAGAGCAGCCGGCAGGCGCCCACTCGGTGGCGCAGCGCCTCAGCAGCTGCTCGGGCGCGCCCTTGACGAGGACGAAGCGGCCGCCGCTGTGATCATGGTGCAGGGTGGCCATGAACTTGTGCGCGCTGTCGAAGGGGATCAGATCGGTGCGTGGGAATCGCTGGCTTTCGAGTTCCGGGTCCAGCCCGGCCTTGATGCCAGCGACACTCAGTGCGGCCTCCATTGGGTCGCCCTGTATCTGCCATTCGCCTTGCTCGTTGTGTACCTCGGTATCGTTGCAAAGCAGCATTGCACGCAGCGCCTGCATGGCGCCTTCATGCGCAACGACATCAAAGTCTTCGCCCGCTGCGGTGAAGCCGCCATGCGGGTCGTAGCCAGTGCCGCTGACCAGCAGATCGATACCGGGCAGGGCCAGCGCGCGCGCGGTCATCTGATTGCGCGTCAGGGTGCCTGTCTTGTCCGAGCAGATCATCGATAGCGTACCCAGGGTCTCGACGGCCGGCAGCCGACGGATGATGGCATTGCTGGTTGCCATGCGCTGCACCCCGATCGCCAGCGCGATGGTCATGATTGCGGGCAGGCCCTCCGGTATGGCGGCGACGGCCAGACCGACCGCGGCCAGGAACATGTCGGCCGGGGTGTAATCGCGCAGTACCACACCAAAGACGAAGGCGATGCCTGCGATCACCACGATGGCCGCGGTCAGCCAACGCCCGAATATCGCCATCTGGCGCAGCAGCGGCGTGGTCAATTGCTCAACGTGGGAGACCAGGGTGCTGATCCGGCCGAGTTCGGTTGCTGCCCCGGTGGCGGTGACCACGCCGAGCCCCTGGCCGGCCGTGATCAGTGTGCCGGAATAGGCCATGGAGCGACGGTCGGCCAAGACGGCGTCGTCAGGGCAGGGGGCAGTGGTCTTTTCCGCCGGCACCGACTCGCCGGTCAGTGCGGCCTCTTCGATGCGCAAACCCTTGGCCTGGATGATGCGCAGGTCCGCCGCAATCTTGTCGCCGGCCTGCAGCGGCATGATGTCGCCCGATACGATCCCTGTGGCATCGATGGTCAGGCGCCTGCCATCGCGTATGACCATGCTCCTGGGGGACAGCATCTGGCGGATGGCGGCAAGTGCGTCTTCGGCCTTGCCCTCCTGGATGAAACCGATCAGGGCATTGACCACGACCACGCCGACGATCACCGCCGTATCGAGCCAATGCTGCAAGAAAGCGGTGACCAGCGCTGCTGCCAGCAGGACGTAAATCAATACGTTGTGAAATTGCCCCAGCAGGCGCATGAGCGCGCTGCGTTGTTTGGTTTCGGGCAGGCGGTTCTGGCCGTGTTCGCTCAAGCGCCGGGCCGCAGTCTCGGAAGTCAGGCCAGAAGGGGTGGTAGCGAGGCGGCTTTTCACCTCTTCTGGAGGCATGGCGTACCAAAGCGGACGCCCGGTCTCCATGTGATTTTCTGTGCTCATCTCACGGCCCGGCCGTGTTGCCAACAGATTGTACGGCGAGCTTGTTTTTCTGCACGATTACAGCCAGCGAACCAGGTAGTAAATGCGCTGACTTTCTGATGATACCGAAGGCCCGTAGGCGATCGCAGGGTAAAGGTTTCTGGCATCGTCGGCCCCCAGCCGGGCGGCCTCTTCTGACGCCATGACCTCGACGCAGCCCTCCGGGTAGCGCTTGCGCGATTTGCGCGGTGTCTTGATCAGGACGAAACGTTCCTGCAGTGAGACGGATTCGGGATCGACGATGACGTATGGCACGAGCGCATGTTAGCACCCGGCTGCAACAGGGTGCAGCGACGTGGTGCACTCCTGCGGCCTTAACGAACCGGCACGTCGGTCGTCTTGTCGATGGACCCGTCCTCGCTGAGGATGGCATGTTGCTGTCCTGACGGGTCGAACAGCATCACGACCCGCTCCTGGAACAGTGGCCTGCGTACAAAGCCGACCGCCCAGCCGAAGCCCTCGAGCCGCGCCAGGGTCTGGTGCTGCATTTCTGTCAGTTCAGACATCATGTCGTCGGGTATCGCGACCTTGCCGACACGCCGCTCTTTCTGGGAATCGTTATCGTTCACCGGTGCACACCTGCCTGGCCGTTTCCAAGGGGTTGAAGAGGGTATCGGCACAGAGGCTTCGACCCTGAGAGCGCCGATGTTGGCGGGGCGGGCATCTGAACTCGCACCACCTTGGGTGGTGGTCGGCTTCTGCTGCTAGTATCCGGAGAGGATGCTGGTGCACTCTGCGAATCCAGGCTGTCGACGAAGGCGATAATCACAAAAAGGATGCTGCGGGTATGCCGGGTGGAATAGGCAAGGTCAGCGAAACGATGGTCTCGGCCTGTTGCAGACAGGACCGGGCAATAGCCTCCGTTAAGAACGCCAACGAGATTTTTTTCAATCTTGACGCCCGTCGTGTCTTTTATGACGGCAGCGAGCGCTATCTCTATTTCGTCGATTCCCCGCAGAACCTGGTGATGCGGACCATTCAGGCGGTTCTGGCCGGTATGCGGGAGCCGCTGCTTATCGAACAGTTGCACCTCGATACGCACAAGTTTTTCAATGGTGCCCGCCGGGTGGGTCTGACCGGTGCGCAGGCGCATGCGGTATTGACAGCTTTAAGACTGGCGGGTGTCGCCGCAACCATCCGTTAGCTGCCTGGCGGAATTAACGCTGCCAGCCTGCTGATCAGTTGCTCCAGCCCGGGATAGTTGTTCGCGTCCAGCTGGTATTTGCGCCCTGCATCGCCCCAGGAACCGCCGCCGTCCAGGTGCCCTATGAGCCGACCCCTGTCTGCAAAGCTGACGCCACCGACCGAGGTCACTCCACGCGCAAACAAGGGGTCAGGCAGCCCGCTGCCGCTGGGCCCGACCAGCTCGAAGCGCACTCCGGTGCGGGAGGCCGCAAGCACATCTTCCAGACTGTCGTTGATCAAAGTCGACGCGGTGCATAGCAGTTGCCTGCAGCCGGCGAGATCCTGCGGGTTCTCGGTTACCACAACACCGGGCCGTTCGACCACCCGCTCGGGTGAGCGTTCGAGCACCACGACCTCGCAGCCACGCGCAGTCAGCTTGTCCACCAGAGGACTGAAGTAACCCACCATGCCGACCCGCTGTCCGGACGAGAGCCGGTTGAGCCCGGAATCCGCGGTGCGATCGGGTGGTTCGAAACCGGCCGCCTGATACAGGCTCGCGCTCAGTGCGTTGTACGTACCCAGTGCCAGTGCCCGTGCGGCCGGATCTTCGCTGGCAAACCCCTGCAGCAGGTAGACGGCGTCCTCCTCGCACTGTTCGGGCCTCGGATAGCGCTGTGACACCCCCGGCAGGATGTCTTGCATGCTGATATAGAAGGGGCCGATGCCCTCGTTGTCCAGAAAGACGAAGCCGAACTCGTCACGGAAGGTCTCGTCTGCCACCGGCGCCGGCAGGTGCAGGCCGGTGACACGAGGCTTTCCCAGCACGGCGGCGATCCGCTCTCCGATCCCCCGATAGTCATCGTTGACCGATGCTGTTTTCATTCTGTTGGCACACCATCTTTGTAGTCCCACACGCGCCAATCGGGGAACAGGGGAAAATAGAGTGCCAGACAGATCGGCCGGTCCTCGAGCAGGCGTACGATCCGGCCATAGGTCTCAAGCTGCTCGCGGTAACGCGCCTGTTCCTGGTCGAGAAAGGCCGCGCGATCACCTTCCAGGTGTTCGCCGGTCTTGTAGTCTATGATCCAGCGCACGCCGTTTTCATCCACGAAGGTGCGGTCGATGACACAGTGTCGACTCGTCTCTTCGTGCAACGTGAGTGGCCATTCGCATTGTGCCTCGCGATGGGGGGCGAGTATCCAGCGTCCATTTTCGTCAGCGAGCGTCTGTTGCAGCGCACGCTGCGCCTTGGCTACGGCCCGGTCGAGCTCGCCGCTGTCCACGCCGAGGTTCTGCAGTCCGCGGCGAAGGGTTCCCTCCAGGCCATCGATGCGCGCCGGCGACCAGTTGTCGATACCGTCCCGAGCAATGCGTTCGAGTTGGCGGTGGACCAGGGTGCCGACGTGACGCGCGGTGTCGCCTGCCCAGACGAATTCGATGCGGGGTTCGGGCTGGGCGGTCTCGATCGGTTCGTTCACGGCGGCCAAATCTCCTGTCAGGCGCGGCTGCCAGTCCGCCGGCAGGCGGCTCAGCTGCGCCAGGGAGACCATGGTCTCGTCAGCCGCCACCGCCTGTGGTGCGCTCAGCTCTGCGAAGTCGTCTTTGACCACCGGCCATAGCTTTTCCAGCAACGAGGCCGCAAGCGGTTTGCCTGCCATACCCTTGGCGCTGAAACCGATATGGCCGAGCAGGTGCAGGCGTCGCCTGGCGCGGGTCGCGGCGACATACAGCAGGCGAGAGGTCTCGAGCCGGTTCTTGTCCTTGTTCAACTCACGCAGATAATCGGAGATCGGCTCGGCCTGTTGTTCAGCCGCCCGGATCGGTGCCATGAGCAGCTGGGTGTGTCCCTCGGACCCGGTCCGTTCGAGCCAGTAAAGCAACTCGCTGCCGTCGGATGCGGGCTTGCGTCCCAGCCCGGGCAGTATCACGGTATCGAATTCCAGGCCCTTGGACTTGTGCATGGTCATCAGCTGGACACGGCCGTCGGCGCCGCTGTCGGGTGCGGCGTAGAGTTTCTCCAGGGAGGCCTGCAGGCGGGCGAAATCGAGCAGTCCGGCGGCCTGTTCGTGTTGATCGAGCAGGCGTAGGTAGGCCTGCGCATCGGTATCGCCGCTGCTGCCGGCGGTGGCGCGGCCGCCGAGCATCAGCCAGATGCTCTCGACCCATTGGCGCAGCGGCCGCCGGCCGCGCGCCGGCAGTTGCCCCTCGATGATCGGCAGCAGTCGTTCGACCCGCCGGCGACCATCTTCACTCAGGGTGGCGCGCAACTGTGGGTCGCGCAGTCGTGCAAAGATACAGCGTGGGGTGGACTCGGCGATGAGTAGCAGGTCCTGGATTGACAACCCGAGCCAGGGTGCGCGCAACACTACCAGCCAGGCCAGGCGGTCAGCCGGGTGCAGCAGGGCGCGGGTAAGGGCATGTAGATCCTGAACCACGGGGCGTCGCGCCAGCGGGTCGACGTCGACCGCCTGGAACGCGATCCCATCAGCCCCGAGCGCCAGCGCGATCTCGTGCAGATGGCTCCTTGCCCGTGCCAGCACCGCGACCTGGCCGCTCTCGGTTTCTGCCAGTGCCTCACGGACCAGAACCACCACCTGGAGTGCCTCGGCCTTTGGGTCGACGCCGGCAAACGGGTGTACCCTGACCGCGGCATGATCCGGTGACTGGTCGTAAGCGCTTGCGGGTGAATAGGGCACTGCGCCGCGACCAGCGTCAGCCCGCGCGGGAAAAACGGTCGCAAAGCTGGTGTTTGCCCAGTCCACGATGGCGGCGTTGGAACGAAAATTCACACTCAGCGTGAGTGGCGTCAGCTCGAGTCCACCGATCCCATGATCGCGCGCGGCCAGGTACAGGCCGACCTCGGCTTCACGGAAACGGTAGATCGATTGCATCGGATCACCGACCGCGAACAGCGTGCGGCCGTCACCGGCCTGCCAGCCGGCGATGAGTGTGGCGAGCAGAGCGTACTGACCGGTGGATGTGTCCTGGAACTCATCCACCAGCAGATGCTGCAGACGGTAGTCGAGGGTCAGGGCGAGGTCGGTCGGGTCGTCCGGGCTGCCCAGCGCGCGGAGCGCACGCATCTGTATCTCGGAGAAGTCCACTTCACCGCTGTCCTGGAACACCAGCCGGAGTTCAGCCGCGGCATGCAGCAGCACGCGGAACAGGCTGGACAACACGGATCGCTGTTGCTCGTCGAGCCCGCGCGGCGGCAGCAGACGCAGCCCGACCCACAGTTCGACGATCCCGGTCTGCCCAGCGATCTCCGTGCACAGCTGCTTTATCGCCTGCTTGGCCTCGGCCCTTTGCGTTTTGAGCTCGGGAGGAGTGCCTTTTTCGCTGGGCGCGGGAAACCCGATGTCGGCATTCCATGACTTGCGCAGCGTGCCGCCCTTGGTCAGCAGCAGCTGCGTCAGCCCGAGCCAGCCCGGCAGGTCTTCCCACTCGGTGCCGGGGGGCTGTTCACGGTGCAGCCAGCCGGCCAGACTTCCCGGTGTGGCGGCCAGCTGTTCCGCGGCGGAAAGATTACCCGCGGCATGTTGCGCCATGACGATCAGCTGGTGCAGCCAATCGGGGCGGCAGCCCTGCAGCAGCAGTTGCAGGTGGCCGGTCACCGCGTCCTCGAGTGCCCGGTCGATATCGTCCAAATCGACAATGCCACCAGAAATGCCAACA
>CAZCDY010000098.1:0-14258 GCA_964497145.1 uncultured Gammaproteobacteria bacterium | reverse complement strand
TGCAGCAGTGGGCGTTCGCCGGTCACGTCGCCGGCAAGAAACACCGGGAGATCGCCTACCTGCATGGTGTTCGGGTTGTAAACGGGTATGCCGTGGCTATCGAGGGGTATGCCGATAACATCCAGGCCGAGTTTCTCGACGTTTGGCTGGCGTCCGAGGCTGGCAAAGACACGGTCCACCTCGATGCTGTTGTCACCCGCCGCGACCCGCAGTTTGCCATCCTTGCCCTCGCTGATCTCGGCCGCGTGGCCCAGCCACAGGGGCATCTCCTTGCCGATAATGTCGATGCTTGTCTTGATGACCTCGGGATCTGTCAGGCCGCCAATGGCCGCCTGCATGTCGACACCGATTACCTCGCAGCCGAGCCGCTTGAGGGACTGTCCGAGCTCCAGGCCGATAACGCCCAGCCCGACAACGGCGACCGAATCGGGTACGTTCTCGAGTTCGAAGAATTCGTCGGTGGTGATGATGCGGTCGCGGAAGGGCTGCCACGCGGCCGGGACGATCGGGCGGGATCCCGTTGCGATGATCACCTTGGAAGCCCGGATTTGCTGGCCATCCTCCATCTCCAGCACATTGGGTTCGACAAAGCGCGCATAGCCTTCGATGAACATGCCCTCGGGCATCCTGTCGGTGCTGTTCGAGATCACGCGTTCGACAAACATGTCACGCAGGTCCTGCACGTATTCCATCGCCTCGCTGAGATCCAGACTCAGGCTTTCGTGGCCCTCCAGTCCGAAGCGTTTGAACACGCCGCGGCGGTGGAAGTCTTCAGCGACCTGGATCACGGCCTTGGAGGGCATGCAGCCGACGCGGGCGCAGGTGGTGCCCAGTTCGCCTCCATTGATCAGTACGACCGATTTTCCGGAGGGCCTTACCCGACTCATTGCATACAGACCGGCGCTGCCCGAGCCGATGATTGCGACATCTACCTGGCGTTCTTTCACTTCGAACCTCGAAAGCATGAATATCAGGCGAGTATTCTAACCGCTCGGCGCGCGTGCGTTCACTGAGATCCGGAGCGGTAGTCGACCGGACGCCATTGCGTGCTTCCGGAAGCTGGGCGGGAGATGGCTTTCTGTCTGTGCGCAGCCGGCCGGTACGGCATGATCGGCGGAAGCGTATACGGTCGCGGCGCGAAGCCATTGACTGGATAGGGCGCAGAACGGCCGTAGTTCTTGTTGCCTGATCCGAGCATCAGACATAAAAAGGCATTGGCTGTCTGTGGCAGAAGCAGCGCTGCACAGAGTACGGCAAGTCCGCTAAATCGAGGCGTACTGGCGGCCGGGATTGAGAATGCCCTGCGGGTCGAAGGTCTGCTTGAGTCCCCGGTGCAGACGCTCACGTACACTGCCGAGGGGATGGAAGACTGGGGTTTTTCCGTCGCCATGGCGGAAAAGTATGGCATGCCCGCCAACTTTTGCGACCTCATCGCGAATCTCCATGGCGCCGCAGCTGCTGTAGATCCAGCGTTGAGAGCCGGCCCAGTCCGTCAATGTCTGCTGCTCGCAGTCCAGGCGCGGGGTCGCCGGTGGCAGCGAAAGTCGCCACAGTGGCCGCTCGGATTCGAAAAAGACCAGGCCATGGTTGCGCAGCTGCTGCCAGAAGTCATCGCCGTCGCCGGCGTCTCCGCCGACCTGTTTCTCCCAGGCGGCAACACTGGCTGCGTTGCCGGACAGGCGCAGGTGAAGGCAATCATCCAGATGACTTGCCGCCGACAGTGGTGCCGGTTGCCGCGCCAGTTCCCGCATCAGCTGCACGGCACGGTCTCTTGACAGGTTCAGCACCAGGCTGCGTTCCACCGCCGGCGCCGGCAACACCTTGATAGAGACTTCGAGCAGTGCTCCCAGGGTGCCGAGTGCACCGGCCATCAGGCGCGAAAGGTCGTATCCGGCCACATTCTTCATGACCTCCCCGCCGAAACGTAGGATGCGGCCACGGCCGTCGAGCAGCGTCATGCCAAGCAGCAAATCTCGCGGCGCGCCTCCCCAGGGCCTGCGCGGACCGCCCAACCCACTGGCCATGGCGCCCCCGAGCGAAGCGCCGGCAAAACAGGGTGGCTCGAACGCCAGCATCTGGCCATTGGCGGCCAGCGCCGCCTCGATCTCGGCGATCGGCGTGCCGGCGCGCGCGGTCATTACCAGCTCGGTCGGCTCGTAACTCGTGATGCCGCTGTGCCCGCCAAGCTGCAGCGGCTCACCCTCGACGGCATGGCCATAGAAGTCCTTGCTGTTGAGTCCCTCCAGCCTGAGAGGCTGGCGTCGCGCTGCCGCGTCGCGCACCTGCTCGGCCAGTGCCTGTGCGATATCCCGATCGGCCATCAGAAACGCTCCAGGTGCGGGAAGCGGAGGTCGCCGGCCTTGACGTGCATGGCGCCAAATTCGGCACAGCGGTTGAGGGTCGGGATCGCCTTGCCGGGGTTGAGCAGCCCCAGCGGGTCGAATACGGCCTTCACGTCATGAAACATCTGTAGTTCCTCGGGCGGAAACTGGGCACACATCTGGTTGATCTTCTCCAGACCCACGCCGTGTTCGCCGGTGATGGTGCCACCGACCTCGACACAAAGTTCGAGGATGCGTCCGCCGACCTCCTCGGCCAGTGCGAGTTCGCCCGGATTGTTGGCATCGTAGAGGATCAGCGGGTGCAGATTGCCGTCGCCGGCATGGAAGACATTGGCCACGCGCAGGCCCGATTCGTCCGAGTACCGCGCAATCTCGCTCAATACCTGCGGCAGATGCTTGCGCGGAATGGTGCCGTCCATGCAGTAGTAGTCGGGCGAGATTCGACCGACCGCCGGGAACGCGGCCTTGCGCCCGGCCCAGAAGCGGGCGCGTTCGGTGTCGTCATCGGCGGTGCGCACCTCGCTCGCGCCCGAGTCGAGCAGGCGTTGGCGTACCTTGGCGATATCTTCCGACACCTCTTCGTTGCCGCCATCGACTTCACACAACAATATCGCCGCGGCGTCGGTGGGGTAGCCGGCGTGCACGAAATCCTCTGCGGCCCGTAGCGACGGGTTGTCCATCATCTCCAGGCCGGCCGGGAGAATGCCGGCGGCGATGATGTCGGCCACCGCCCGGCCCGCAGTCTCCACCTCGTCAAAAGCGGCCAGCGCCACCTGGGCGCGCTGAGGAATGGGCAACAGCTTCACCATCACCTCCACTACAACGCCCAGCATGCCCTCGGAACCGGTGATCAGTGCCAGCAGGTCATAGCCCGGACCATCGAGACCTCCGCCCCCCAATGTGACACGTTCTCCCTCGATGGTGATCATCTCGACCCCGAGCAGATTGTTTACGGTGAGGCCGTATTTGAGGCAGTGAACGCCACCGGCGTTCTCTGCGACGTTGCCGCCTATCGAGCAGGCGATCTGCGACGAAGGGTCTGGTGCGTAGTAGAGGCCGTGCAGCTTCGCCGCCTCGCTGATGGCCAGATTGCGTACCCCGGGCTGTACCCGTGCACAGCAGTTGTCGGGTTCGATCGAGACGATACGGTTGAGGCGTGCGAGGCTCAGCAGGATGCCGTCTTCATGCGGCAGCGCACCGCCGGAAAGGCCGGTGCCGGCACCTCGTGCCACCACCGCGACGCCCTCTGCATGGCAGATTCGTAACGTAGCCTGCACCTCTTCAATCGATCCCGGCAGCACTACGAGGAGGGGGACCACGCGATAGGCGGCCAGCCCGTCGCATTCATACGGTTTGAGCTCCTCTGGCGAACTCAACACATGCGGGCCGTCGATAACCGCGCGCAGCCTGCTGGCGAGGTCTTCACGCTGTCTTGCTCTTTTGGTCTCGTTCATCTGCGCAATTGTTACAAAAAAGCGCGTCGTGCGCGCACTAAATAGTGCGGCCGATTAACAGATGATTCCTGATGTCCTGCCGATCTGCCGTACGCAAACGGGCGGGGGTGGGGGTGGATCCTTTGCTAACATTGGCCGCCCCGGCATTTTTGCCGGATCTCAGCCGCACACAAGAAGAGGCCGGTATGCCCAGTTCTTCACGCACCCTGTTTATCATTTCGGATCGTACCGGCATCACCCTGGAGAACCTGGTCCGCACCCTGGTCACCCAGTTTGACGACCTGTGCTGCGAGCGCATGGTGCTGCCGTTTCTGGACACACCGGCCAAGATCGAGGCGGCGATTCGCGAAATTGATGCGATTGCCGCGGCGGACAAGTCAATCCCCGTGGTTTTTTCCAGTATCGTGGATGAGGCGATGCGGGCTCGCCTCAAGGAGGCCAAGGCGCAGGTGTTCGATATCTTCGATACCTATCTGCCAGCACTGTCGACCGCAATAGGAATACCACACAGTGGGCATGTCGGCCGCAGTCACGGCATGGGTGACCAGGTGGAATACGACCGTCGCGTCGCTGCCGTGAACTACGCTCTGAGTTTTGACGACGGCTCGCGCATCAAGGGTCTCGGCGATGCCGATCTGATCCTGGTAGGGGTATCACGCACCGGGAAGACACCCACCTGCCTCTACCTTGCCCTGCAGTACGCACTCAATGCCGCCAATTTTCCGCTGACCGAAGATGATTTCATGCTTGGAAAGCTTCCCACGCCTTTGCAGGGGCACCGGGATCGCCTTTTTGGCCTGACCATCGCACCGGATCGACTGCATCGTATCCGCGCAGAGCGCAGCCCGGGCTCTGACTACGCCAGTCTCGCCCAGTGTCGCGGCGAGGTGTCCGCTGCCGAAGATCTTTTTCGCAGCAATGGCATCGCTTTCGCAGACAGCACCGCGGTCTCGATCGAGGAACTGGCGATCGAAATCATGCAGCGCGTCGGGGTGGAACGTCATTACTGAGCAAACCGTCGGCGTTCGGTCAGTTGCGGTACCGGAGATCTGGCCGGTCAGAGCAGCTGGTTGCTGAGGCGTCCGATCCCGGGGATCTCGATGACGATGGTCTGGCCGTTTTCCATGTCCACCGCGCCGACCGAGGTGCCGCAGGCGATGACATCACCCGGGTACAGTGCGATCTCACGTGCAATCTGCCAGACGATCTCTTGTGGAGAAAAGATCATATCGCTGACCGGGTAATCCTGCTTGACCTCACCGTCGAGAATACCGCGCACACGCAACGGGGCCGGATCGATCCCGGATACGATGACGGGGCCGATCGGTCCGAATCCGGGGAGACTCTTGGCCCGGCACCACTGCGGGAATTCGGGATTCGCGAACAGCGGATCCGGGGCGGTGACGTCGTTGACGCAGGTATAACCGAAGATCAGGTCTTCGATTTCGTCGCGTTCGGGCTGAAAGCAGGCCTTGCCGATGACGACACCGAGTTCGGCCTCGAATTTCACCCGGCCGGTGAATCCGGCAGGACGCCTGAGCGGACGTTGATGGGCAGAAACGGATCCCGCGAGCTTGACGAAGAAAAGTGGAAAATCCGGGATCTGCGTTTTCTCCACCTGCTGGCGTTCGTGGAAATTGTTCCACAGGCCGAGGAACTGGCGGGGTTCGACCGGCGGTAACCAGGTGGCCGTGGCGGCATCGATCTCAACACCGGTCTCGACCGGGCCGGCAAACAGGTCTCCCTCGCAAAGTACAATGCGGTCGCCTTCAAGGCGCCCGAGCCGGGGATTGCCTTCGATCTCGATCCTGCACCAGTTTGCTGCGTTCATCGACTGTCCTTTCAGGTAATGACATCCGGCATCGCGCGGCCGGTTCTCTTTTCTATCTCGGCCAGATTTTGGGCGGTCGTTATCAGGGGCGCCAGGGCTATCTGCGGCTCCATCTGCTGTCTGGCGGTGTCGGGTTCGTAGGATTCGAGGTAGACCCTCAGGGTTGCACCCACCGTGCCGGTACCGGACAGGCGAAACACGATTCGGGAACCATTGGCAAAGCCGATGCGAATCCCCTGATGCTCGCTGACAGAGCCGTCAATCGGGTCCGTGTAACTGAAATCATCGGCATATACGACATCCAGCCCGTCCAAAGAGTTGCCCTGCAGTTGCGGGAGGCGTTCGCGCAGGCTGGCCATCAACCGGTTTGCGGCCTTGCTGTCGATGCCTTCGTAATCGTGACGGCAGTAGTAATTGCGCCCGTACTGCTGCCAATGGCCGGTCACGATATCGGCGACCGACTCACCACGCCCGGCGATGACATTCAGCCACGCCAGTACCGCCCAGAGGCCGTCTTTCTCGCGTACATGATCAGACCCGGTGCCGAAGCTCTCTTCACCGCAGAAGGCAATCCGTCCGGCATCGAGCAGGTTGCCGAAGAACTTCCAGCCGGTGGGCGTCTCATAGCACTCGATGTTCAGGGCCGAGGCGACGCGGTCGGCGGCCTGGCTGGTGGGCATGGAGCGTGCCACCCCCGGAATGCCGTTGCGATGGGCCGGGATCAGGGTTGCATTGGCCGCCAGCACGGCGAGGCTGTCGCTCGGGGTGACGAAAAAGTCGTGGCCGAGGATCATGTTGCGGTCCCCGTCCCCATCCGAGGCGGCAGCGAAATCGACCCCCTCGGGTCCGCGCGTCATGGCGACCAGTTCGGCCGCATGGACCAGGTTCGGGTCCGGGTGATGGCCACCGAAATCTTCCAGCGGCTCACCGTTGATGACCGTTCCCTCGGGTGCTCCGAGGGTCTGCTCGAGCAGGCGTTTCGCATAGGGTCCGGTGATCGCGTGCATGGCGTCGAAACGGATACGGAAGCCGCTGTTGAGCAGCCTCCTGATCGCGTCGAAATCAAAGATTTCTGCCATCAGCTCGGCGTAATCGGACACCGGGTCGATAATCTCGACCTGCATCTCGCCGAGCTGATAACTGCCCGGTTCGTCGATCGGGAGGTCATCATCACCCGTGCTGCGGTAGTCCGTGATCTCGAGGGTGCGGGCAAAGATCGCCTCGGTCACTCTTTCCGTCGCCGGTCCGCCGTTGGCGGTGTTGTACTTGATCCCGAAGTCGCCGTCCGGGCCGCCGGGGTTGTGACTCGCCGAAAGGATGAGCCCTCCGGCGGCTGCATGCTTGCGGATGACGCAGGAGGCGGCGGGGGTTGATAACAGGCCGCCCTGGCCCAGAAGGACCCGGGCGACACCGTTTGCCGCGGCCATTTTCAGAATGATCTGAATGGCTTCGCGGTTGAAGAAGCGGCCGTCGCCGCCCAGCACCATGGTCGCTCCGAGCAATTCGCTCTGGGTGTCGAATACCGACTGGACGAAATTGTGCAGATAATTACCATGGCGAAATACCTCAACCCGCTTGCGCAGGCCGGAAGTACCGGGTTTCTGGTCTTTGTAAGGGTGGGTGGAGTAGGTGGTGAATGGCATCTTTGCGAGGTCCTGCTTATCGAGGGCAGATTTTTACCACAGGCAGCTCTTGAAATCCCGCCAATCCGCCCCCATTTGCCGCTGGATTGAAAAAATCCTCCGGAGGAAGTTGCACTCATGACCGCCACAGCGCAGAAGGAAACCCTGGATTTTCAGGCCGAAGTCAGCCAGGTACTCAACCTGGTTATCCGCTCACTCTACTCCAATAAAGAGATCTTCCTGCGCGAATTGATCTCAAATGCCTCGGATGCGGCAGAGAAGCTCCGCTTCGAGGCGCTCAGCAATGAGGCCCTGTACGAGGGCGATCCCAACCTGAATATCCGTATCTCCGTGGACGCGGACGCGGGTACCGTGAGCATCATCGACAACGGCATCGGCATGAGTCGGCAGGAGGTCAACGAGACCATCGGAACCATCGCCAGCTCGGGCACCAAGAAGTTCCTCGAGAACCTCTCCGGTGACAACGCCAAGGACAGCCAGTTGATCGGCCAGTTCGGCGTCGGTTTCTACGCCGCCTTCATCGTCGCCGACAAGGTCACCCTGACCACGCGCCGGGCCGGGATGCAGGCCGACGAGGGGGTGCGTTGGGAGTCCACAGGCGAGGGCTCATACACGGTCGAGAACGTTGAGCGCGGGGCCCGTGGTACCGAGATCGTCCTGCATCTGCGCGAAGACGAGAAAGAATTCCTCGACAGCTGGCGTCTACGCAGCATTATCAGCAAATTCTCAGACCATGTCGCGATCCCGGTCGAGATGCTCAAGTTGCCCGAGCCGCCGGCCGAGGGTGAAGAGCCCAAGCCGCGGACGGAATGGGAGCAGGTAAACAAGGGTACGGCATTGTGGATGCGCAGCAAGTCGGAGGTCTCGGACGAGGAATACCAGGAGTTTTATAAGAACACCTGCCACGATTTCGAAGATCCGCTGATCTGGGCGCATAACCGGGTCGAGGGTAAGAACGAGTACAGCTCACTGCTGTTTATCCCGTCGCGGGCTCCGTTTGACATCTGGGAACGCGAACAGAAGCATGGCGTCAAGCTGTTCGTGCGCCGTGTCTTCATCATGGACGAGGCCGACAAGCTGATGCCGCACTACTTGCGCTTCGTCAAAGGCGTGGTCGATTCCGATGATCTGCCACTCAATGTGTCGCGCGAGATCCTGCAGCATGACCGCAAGATTGACAGTATCCGCGGAGCCAACGTCAAGCGCGTGCTTGGCCTGCTGGAGAAACTGGCCAAGGACGATGCAGAGAAGTACCAGTCCTTCTGGAATGAATTCGGCAAGGTGCTGAAAGAGGGGCCGGCCGAGGACCATGCCAACCGCGAAAAGATCGGCGGCCTGTTGCGGTTTGCATCAACCAGGTCTGAAGGAGATGCGGAGACGGTCTCGCTGGATCAGTACATCGAGCGAATGGCAGAGAAGCAGGAAAAGATCTATTACATCACCGCCGACACCATCGCCGCGGCACGCAACAGCCCACACCTGGAGGTTTTCAAGAAGAAGGACATCGAGGTGCTGCTGCTCACAGACCGCGTCGACGAGTGGCTGGTCTCACACTTCACCGACTACAAGGACAAACATCTGCAGTCCGTGGCCAAGGGTGAGCTCGATCTGGGCGAGCTCGAGGACAAGGACGACAAGGAAAAGGTCGAGAAGGCGACTGAAGAGCACAAGCATCTTATCGAACGCGTCAAGACGGCCTTGGGCGACACGGTCAAGGAGGTGCGCGTCTCCAGTCGTCTTACCGAATCGCCGGCCTGCCTGGTGGTCGACCACTACGATATGAGCCAGAACCTCGCGCGGGTGCTCAAACAGATGGGGCAGGATGCGCCAACCCCTACCCCGATCGTCGAGATCAACCTGGAACATCCGCTCCTGCAGCGCATGGACAACGAGACCGACGAGGACAAGTTTTCCGAGCTGGCCAAACTGGTATTTGACCAGGCGCTGTTGGCCGAGGGCGGGCAGCTTGAGGATCCGGCAGGTTTTGTGCACCGACTCAATCGTCTGATGCTCGATATGTCGGCCTGACAGGGCTGGCGGGGCGAACAGGCCGGTACCGGAATGGTGCCGGCCTTCTTATTTGGGCAATGCGATAACTTTGGAACGCAGAGGACGCATAGTTCTTTGAGGTAAAAAAGCGCTTCGTCTGCAAAGGCAATACAGCCGTCGCCGCATCCCATCTTGGTGTTCCTTGCGAGGCCTTTTTGCCCTATGTACGCGGTGATCATCCGGGCTTTATCCCGCCTTAGGCATTTCGGACCGGGTTACTCAGTGTGCCGATGCCGTCGATGGTGACCTCGATGGTATCTCCATCCGCCAGATAGACGGGTGGTTTGCGCGCAAAGCCCACGCCTTCCGGGGTACCGGTCAGGATGATGGTGCCGGGGAGCAGGGTGGTGTCGCGGCTGACAAAGGCGATCAGCTCGGCGACCGGGAAGATCATGTCGACAGTGTTGCTCGATTGCATGGTCCGGCCGTTCAACACCGCGCGGATGGGCAGGCTCTGGGGGTCGGGGATCTCATCAGCAGTGACAAGGACCGGCCCGAGCGGGCAGAAGGTGTCAAAGCTCTTGCCGCGTACCCACTGGCCGCCGCCGGCGTGTTTCTGCCAGCGTCTGGCCGATACATCGTTGGCGCAGGTGTAGCCCAGCACATGCTCAAGTGCGTTCTCGACCTGTACGTTGCGCGCCGCGGTGCCGATGACCACGGCCAGTTCCGCCTCGTAATCGACCTCCGGCCCATGTACGCAGGCGGCTGGCAGCAGGATCGGGCTGCCGGGATCGGCGACAGCCGTGCCTGGTTTCATGAACAATACCGGGTCGTGCGGCAGTGCGGCGCCGGTCTCGGCGGCATGGGCGCGATAGTTCAATCCGATACAGAAGATCGCGGTGGGTTCCACCGGTGCCAGCCAATTGTCGACCTCGATCTCGATATTGCCGGGTTGCAGCCCTTCGAAGGGATCGCTTCCCAGGCATTTGACACCCTGTGCCGGGCCGCTGGGCTGCACCCAGTGGGTGTGTCCTTGTCTGTCGGTGCATCGCGCCAGCTTCATGGAGTATCTCCTCGGTATGGGTCGCCATCGGGTCTCGATTGTCGTTGAAACGGCCCGGCATGAACAACGTATCCGCCAGCTCGTGAGTACGAGGCGTAGGGCCACAGATGCTTCCGGTTTGGGTCTGTATGGTGATGAATCGGGCTTCAGTTAACCCCGGATGGTGTCGATAACCACCGATGCATGGTCTGTACGCGCAACGGGGGCGAAATGTCTAGCATCCAATGCATCTTGTCTGATCCGCAACTGGTCGAAGCGGGCATAGCGGAGCGACGCAGTTATGAAAGCGGTGAATCCATCATCGTGGAGGGACAGGAAGACCGCCGCTTTTACCTGATAGAGAGCGGCTCGGTGAGGGTCGCCGGGCGTGTTGAGCTGGAAGACCAGCGGCATATCCTGCCTGGCCTGTGCGATCTGGGTGTCGGCGAGGTGTTCGGTGAACTCAGTCTGTTCGAGTCGGCACCGCGCAGCGCGTCGGTCGTCGCCATCGACGGCTGCGACCTGCTGGTGTTCGATGCCGAGGCACTCGCGGCGTATTTCGACCGCCACCCCGAGCATGGTTATGTCGTGTTGAAGTGGCTGTTCTCCGTACTCAGCGGCCGCCTGCGTCAGGCCGATCGGCGCTTCGGCTCCTTGTTTGCGTGGGGATTGAAGGCTCACGGGATCGACACCCACCTGTGAAAAGCCGGTGGTCGGTCCACCAACGCGCACCCGGAATAATGTCGTTTATCAGCAAACGTTGATAAACCCCCTGAATCCGCCTATTCAGACGCTCGGCTGGTGACTTCTGCTATCCATGTGGCAGACTCCCGTCCCGGAAAACTCCGCAATACACAACGTAGGGGGCAGATTCATGCGCGTTATTCTTCTCGGCGGCCCTGGTGCCGGCAAAGGTACCCAGGCCAATTACATCAAGGATCGTTACGGCATTCCGCAGATCTCGACCGGTGACATGCTGCGTGCACACGTCAAGTCTGGCAGCGAACTCGGCGTCGCAGCGAAGAAAATTATGGATGAGGGTGGCCTGGTGTCCGACGACATCATCATGGGCATGGTCCAGGAACGCATCAAGGAGGACGACTGCAAGGCGGGTTATCTGTTCGATGGTTTCCCACGCACCATCCCCCAGGCAGAAGCGTTGAAAGCCGCCGGGGTGCCGATCGATGCGGTAGTCGAGATCGATGTGCCGGACGAAGAGATCATCAAGCGCATGTCGGGACGGCGTGTGCACCTTGCGTCGGGTCGGACCTACCATGTCGTTTTCAATCCGCCGAAGGAAGAGGGTAAAGACGACGAGACTGGCGAACCGCTGATTCAGCGCGACGATGACCAGGAAGATACCGTCAAGTCGCGTCTGAAGATCTATCACGACCAGACAGAGCCGCTGATCAGTTTCTACGGCAAGGAACCCTGCAAGTACGTCAAAATCAATGGCGTTGGCAGCGTTGACGACATCCGCGAAGGAATCTTCGCCGGCCTCGACGGCTAAGACGGCAATTCGTCTCCAAGTGCGGGAGGGCTCGGTTTTCCGGGCCTTTTCGCGGCTGACTGGGCATTCCGCTGTGATAGAATCAGCAGCTTAAGTTAAGCATATTTCGGAGACCGGCATGGCTGTCGTCGAACTGACGAAAGACAACTTTGAAGAGGTTGTCACCAACAACGAATTTGTAATCGTCGATTTTTGGGCACCCTGGTGCGGTCCCTGTCGTTCGTTTGCCCCGACCTACGAAAAGGTATCGGAAGACCATCCCGACGTGGTGTTTGCCAAGGTGAACACCGAAGATGAGCAGGAGATTGCCGGACATTTCCAGATCCGCTCGATTCCCACGCTGATGATCTTCCGTGACAAGATCATCATCTTCAGTGAGGCCGGCGCATTGCCCGAATCGGGTTTCCGTGAACTGGTCAGCAAGGCCGGTGAACTGGATATGGACGAGGTTCGTCGCCAGGTGGCCGAGCAGTCGGCGGAGCAGGGCCAGGCCTCATAATCCGAAGGTTCTCTGGTCCGCAAATGCTGCGATCAGAGGTTCTGTGTGATCCGGCTTCCCATCCTGGTGGCCCTCGCGGTCTATACTGGGACCTGGCATTCTCCGGGCGGGACCATGCAGGACCACTCAAGCGCACGTATTCGCAAGCTATTGGCCAAGGGCCCGTCGGTCGGCGACCTTCTGGCGTTGTGCGAAGAGAACTATCAGTATCTTCACAGCCTGGTGCCGCAATTGAAGCGGCTGCAGGGCAAGCATTGCTCCAGCCGTCCGGATCACCAGGATCTGCATCTCACGATAGAGGAGCAGACCCCCTATACCACGCTGTTGCGTCTTACTTATAAATTTCCCCACGCCGATGGCGGCCTGTCAGACCCTGATGTGCTGTTACGCGTCTACCATGATGCCAGGCAGGTCGAGGTGGAGGATCTGCGGCAGCAGAATCTACCGACGCGTCGACTGTATGAGGCCCCCGGGCTGATGAACAAGTGGCGTCTGAACCTGTTTGTCTCCAAATGGCTGGCTTTCTGTGTACGCCAGGGACATCTGTTTGTGGACGATGTGACAGCCCTGCGCCAACCTGCCTGCGATCTGTCCTGATCGGTTAAAAAAACCCTATGAAGCAGGGTTTTATCGCAATTTTGTCATAAATATTCTGAGCGCCCAGGCGGTCTCTTGTTGAAGTTTGGCTGTCCTGGTCGGAATAGTCTGGACACAATCTGGTCAAAATAAAACTTGACTGTTTTCCTTGGTTACTGCTAATTTATTACCCGAGCAAATTACTGGGTAATCGAACAGGAGCAACGCGAAATGAGACTCTCCACCAAAGGGCGTTATGCCGTGACTGCCATGCTGGACCTGGCACTGAATGGAACCCAGGGTCCCGTCACGCTGGCCGACATCTCCGAAAACCAGGGCATTTCCCTGTCGTACCTCGAGCAGCTTTTTGCCGCATTGCGCAGCAAGAGCCTGGTGCGTGGTGTGCGTGGCCCCGGTGGCGGCTATTATCTCGGGCGTGATGCGGCCGAGATCTCCATCGCCAATATCATTTGTGCGGTCGACGAGTGGGTTGAATTCACCCGTTGCAAGGGCCGTCAGAATTGCCACGAAGGTCAACGTTGCCTGACCCACAGTCTGTGGGACGACCTCAGTCAGCAGATCTTCGACTTTCTCGGTGACATCACCTTGCATGACCTTGTCCAACGTGGCGAGATCCGCGAAGCGGCTCGACTGCAGAAGAAGGCGGCATCGCAGGTCGTGGGGCTGAAAAACCAGGCGGCTTGAGGATGGGGGTCATGATGACTTCGGCGCGATAAAGGTGCCGATGGTCATCGGTTCTGCTTTTCACACCGAATGGGTTTTCGCATGGGGCAGATCGATCATCCGCCGAGTAGGCAGGGTGGCGCCTTTTGAGAGCCTGCCCCAGTGCAGGGGTGGAGCTGAGGAGACATCGACCTCGAGGGTCTGGAGCGGTAGCTGCAATAGGTGTAGCCTTCCGCTGCGGTCGGGTAAAATGGCCGTCTCGAAAGAGTATTGTGCGGGTTTACCCGCTGGTCCCCTGGTGCTTCGTGGTTCGGTCGCCGGCGGATTGATTTTCTACGGACCGCAGGCTTGAGAGCATTTTAGATGAATATATACGTAGGTAATCTGGCATACAGCGTCACTGATGACGATTTGCGCGAGGCTTTTTCTGCCTTTGGCGAAGTAGAGCGTGCGAGCGTGATCATGGACCGCGACACCGGTCGTTCGAAGGGATTCGGCTTCGTTGAGATGCCAGATAACGCGCAGGCGGAAGCTGCGATTAACGGGATGAACGAAAAGGACCTGTCCGGGCGCGCAATCCGCGTGAACGAAGCCAAGCCTAGAGAGGATCGTCCGCGCCGCCCGCGTTACTGAGTTTGAGCGACAGACGAAGGGTCACCCGGTCACAGCCGGCCGGGTGACTCGCTAC
>CAZCDY010000097.1:0-14262 GCA_964497145.1 uncultured Gammaproteobacteria bacterium | reverse complement strand
CACCACCGGGTCGTTCGGCCCGCCGGGTACGCAACAGCGGCCTGCCCCGACACGGCGCGCGCGCAAAACTTTACATTAAATCAAACGAATCAGTTTGTTAGGACACTGATCAGGGAGCCTGGGGATACCGCGGGTTGTTGTTGATTGTCAACTTTTCACGCAAACTTGGCGATGATCAAATCAACGGCGAATCGGGCCCGCCGGTATGTGTCTTCCCGACTCGCCTCGCTCAGTGCAGGTGACCATTGACCCAGCGTTCCGATGCGCCCAACGCGGCGAGAGCCGTTGACCTTTATCGTCATCATGCCAACGGCTACGATGCCTCGGCGCGGCGCACGATGTGGATACGCGCGCGCACAATCGCGAAACTCGATCTGAGTCCAGGAGACCGTGTCCTGGACGTGGCCTGCGGCACGGGCCTGAGCCTCCCCTCCCTGCGCGAAGCGGTCGGCACCGAAGGCGAGGTTGTCGGCATCGAAATCAGCCCCGAAATGATCAGCCTGGCCCGGCAACGGGTCGCCGAGGCCGGCTGGCAAAATGTTACCTTGCTGGAGTCGCCGATCGAGTCGGCGGATATCCCCGCGCCGCTCGACGCCATCCTTTTTCATTTCACTCACGACGTCATGCGCTCCCCCGGAGCGCTCAAACGAATTTTCGCCGCCGCCCGCCCGGATGCCCGCATTGCCTTTGCCGGCATGAAATACGCGCCCTGGTGGATGGCACCAGTCAACCTCATTGTTCGTGCCCAGGCGCGCCCCTACATGACCACCTTCGAAGGCCTGGACAGCCCCTGGGACCTGGCATTGCCCTATCTTCGAGGGTTCGAGTGGCACTCGGTGCTGTTCCGCACCGGCTATATCGGCTGGGGCCGGGCGCGTAAATCGGATAAAGCCATACCTGCGCACGGCGATGCCCGTCGGTAGCTTTTTCGGCGGAGAGTGGCCTGCCTGTCCTGAACTGCATGATGCTGTGTAACGGTGTGCGGAAGTTGCCCAATCCTCTCTGGGATAGTCCAACCCGTGACCCAGGACACTCAGGGGTTGGAAGCCGACAGGCATCTGATAGCCTAAAGTCATAACACATTCCTTTCCTGATATGGCTTCATGAGTAAGCAAGCAACCACGAACGGGCCATTGCAAGATCAAAGGCCGCAGGGCCCCCGATGGCTGGTGATGATCACGGTGGCGCTGGCCCTTCTGGTGCTCAATTTCCTGACCAGTTTCAACAATGTCTGGTCAACCCCCTGGATCCAGCCGGATACACGCATCGGTCCTGACTTCGTCGGGCTATGGTTGATTTTGCTGCTGCTTGTCGCGCTGTTCGGGCGCGTGGGGCGCGGCGTGATCGCGGTGCTCACTGGCGCGTTCCTTTTGGTGGTGATAGGCCGTTATGCCGAGGTGACGGTGCCGGCATGGTTTGGGCGCAAGGTGAACCTGTATTGGGACGCCCAACATCTGCCCACGTTTCTGGAAGTTGCGAGCCAGGATTATGCCTGGTGGCAGATTCTTGGGATCGTCGCCGCGTTCATTGCGGGCTTCTGGTTGCTCACCCGGGTGATCCGGCTGTGCATCGAGGTGCTTGCCCGACACGCAGCGCCCTATGCGCTGCGTTCACCAATTGCACTGATCGTGACAGTCGCCTCGCTGGGGCTGGTGGCGGCCAGTTTCATGAAGGTCGAAGCGGCCTTGCCGTACGTATCAGACCCGGTCTTTGCGGTTTACAAACGCCAGGCGCACCTGTTGGCGGCGGCATTGTTTCCGGACAGCTTCCGATCGGAGCTGCCTGAATCGCCGCCGCTGGACTCCGATCTCGAACTGCTTGGCGGGGCCGAGGTCAAAGTGCTGTTCCTCGAGTCATACGGCGCAACCACCTACGAGCGGGACGACCTCTTCAAGGTGATTCACCCGGCCCGTCAACGCCTTCAACAGGCGGCCAATGCACAGGGTCGTCAGGTGCTGTCGGCTTTCGTCAAAGCGGCTGCTTTCGGCGGTGCGTCGGATCTGTCGCACCTGAGCTTTCTTTCGGGTATCGATCTGACCGATCCTATTCGCCACGATCTGCTGATTACAACCGACCGCCCAACCATCACCGATACCTTCGAGAAGGCCGGTTATCGAACCATCGGCCTTTACCCCGCGATGAGCTGGGATTGGCCTGAAGTATCGTTCTACAGCTTCGATCATTATCTCGACGCACCCAGCCTGGACTACCGTGGCCCGAAGTTCGGACTGTGGTGGCTGCCCGATCAGTTCTCGATGGCACGCATCGACGAGATGTATCCACCCGATCCTGACGGCAAACCGCGCTTCCTGTTCTACCCGACGATCACGACCCACATCCCGTTTCGGCCAACCCCGCCGTATCAGACCGATTGGTCGCTCGTGACATCAGACAAGCCGTATTCTGAAGAGGCTACGGCCAAGGCGATGGCTGACACGATCGATTGGCACGATCTGTTTAAAGGATATATCAGCACGATCCGGTACACGTTCGAATGGTTGGCGGGTTATCAGGCTTTGCCGCAGCCCCGCGAGTCGGTTTTGATCCTGCTGGGCGACCATCAACCGGCCGGGGGCATAACCGGTCCCAATGCGACCTGGAACGTACCGGTTCACATTATCACCAGCAACGAGACGATCGCAGAGCGGCTGCGTACCAACGGCTTTAGTGATGGTGTCAATCCGCGCCAGGAGTCGCTCGCTCATATCAGCGATCTGCCTCTGATTTTGCTGTCGGTTTTCGATAGCGGTCAGGCCAAAGTCTCCGTAGCGGCTTCGAGCAACAGTCCGTAGATGTCTCCAAGAGACTTTGCGGAGGACAGGCAGCAATTCTTTGCAGTCCCCTTCGGTCAAGGGGTCTAATCGCGAGCGGATTCACAGGACGGTGGTTGAAGCCGGAGTTTCGTTTACCCTAAGGTCTGAGTCTCTGTTTTTTGATCGTAGCCCAATAAGAGGACACAAATGCCGTGAACAGTTTTTCCTTTACAAAGCGATGGGTGATTGGTCTTGTCGTCGGTTTCCTGGCCACCTCCGTCGTGATCGCCGATACCTTCGTGTTCACCGCGATACCGGACCAGGATGAGGCTCGCCTGCGGGAGCGTTTCGACAAAGTGGCCGTTTATCTTACGGAGGCCTTGGGCGTCGAGACCCGGTACGTGCCGGTGAAGTCCTACGCAGCGGCCGTTACGGCATTTCGTAACGACCAGGTCCAACTGGCCTGGTTCGGCGGTCTTTCGGGCGTACGTGCCAGACAGCTGGTCAAGGGCTCGGAAGCGATCGCCCAGGGGGTGGAGGATCCGAATTTCCAGACCTACTTCATCGCGCATGCGAGCACCGGTCTGACAGCGTCGGATGAATTCCCGACCGACATTGCCGGAAAGGTCTTTACTTTTGGGTCGAAAGGCTCGACGTCCGGCCGGCTGATGCCCGAGTTCCACATCCGCGAGCACTTCGGGAAAGCACCCGATGAAGTGTTTGGAAAAGTCGGTTTCAGCGGCAATCATTCGAAGACCATTGCGCTGGTGCAGTCCGGCGCTTACCAGGTAGGCGCAGTGAACTACAAGGTTTGGGAACGCGATTTGAAGGACGGCATGGTCGATCCGAGCAAGGTCTCAGTGATCTGGGAAACACCACCCTATCCGGACTACCAGTGGACCATTCGTGGCGACGTTGACGCGCGCTGGGGAGCGGGTTTCAAGGACAGGGTGCAGGCCGCGCTGTTGAGCATGACCGATCCGGAGCTGTTGGCATCGTTCCCGCGCGCCGGGTTCATTCCTGCTTCGAATGCCGATTTTCAACCGATCCTCGATACAGCTCGAGAGATCAAGCTGATCGATTGACCTTTCGTGTTGCTGCAACTGGTCAACGAGGACCTCGGTTATGACCAGAGCCTCGTGTTGCATGGCATATCGATAGCCATACAGGAGGGAGACCGGATTGCGCTTATCGGTGAGAGCGGCGCGGGAAAGTCCACATTGCTGACCGCGATTCAGGCACGCCTGCACGAGCAGGCGGCCCTGGTTCCGCAGAATCCCGGGTTGGTCGGGTCGCTGAGCGTGTTCCACAACATCTACATGGGACGGCTTCATCGGCATCCCACCTGGTACAACCTGCTCAATCTCGCGTGGCCCAGACGGCGGGAGATTGCAGCGATCCAACCCCTGGTGCAGCGGCTTGGGCTGGAGGAAAAGCTCTTTGAGCCGGCCGGGGAGTTATCCGGTGGACAGCAGCAGCGCGTGGGTGTGTGTCGCGCACTACACCAGGGTGGTGCGCTGGTGCTGGGGGACGAGCCGGTGTCCGCAGTTGACAGTCACCAGGCGCGCACGGTCCTGGATGCGCTGCATGAGCATTTCGAGACGGTTGTGCTGGCCATGCACGATGTCGAGCTGGCACTAAGCTACGCGTCCCGCATCATCGGCCTGAAGGATGGCGGCATCGCGCTGGATCGGCCAACCGCCGGGCTCCGCGTGTCCGATCTCGATTTTCTCTACAAAATCAGCGATGAAATTCGCTCCTGAAGCCAGTGGCGGCCTCAGAGCCCGCTACCCCCCGGCTGTCATTGTCAGTTTTGTCTTCGTTGCCGTCGCGGCCTTCTGCCTGATGTTCGCCGACTTATCCGTCACCACGCTTGATCCCTGGTCGGAACTCGAGCGCATGGTATGGGGGGTGCTGACGCCGGACTTTCTCGCGGTAGAGACGCTTGGCACGGCGATCCTGCAGACGATCGCTTTCGCCCTTGTCGGCGTCGCGCTGGCAGCCGTGGCAGGCTTCGGTCTGGCGCAGTTCTTCCATATCGGCCCGGTGCGCTGGGCCTGTGCGATCGCCCGATCCATTCACGAATTGTTTTGGGCCCTGATCTTCTTGCAGATGTTCGGCCTGTCGCCATTGACGGGTGTGCTCGCCATCGCGATCCCGTACGCCGGCATCTGTGCCAAGGTCTATGCCGAGACGCTTGAGGAGGCGCCGCCGGCAGCGCTGAAGATTCTGCCGGGCGGCGTATCGACGATTTCGACCTTCTTCTTCGTTCGCCTGCCGGACGCCTGGGTCCACATCAAGAACTATACATTTTACCGGTTCGAATGCGGTCTTCGCTCGAGCGCCGTCCTCGGCTTCGTCGGCCTGCCGACGCTGGGCTACTATCTGGAAACGGCCTTCAGCGAGGGCAATTACTCGGAGGCCGCTGCACTGCTGATCATTTTCTACGTGATCATCGCGACCCTCCGGGTGTGGATGAAACCCAGACTGCTCGGTTTTTACCTGCTGCTAGCCCCTTTTCTGCTGGCGGGCGTGTCCGACATCCGGTTGGACAACATTCGCCGGTTTCTCACTCAGGATATCGTGCCCGCACCATTGCGGGACGCCAATCTTCTCGACCCGCAATCCTGGTCAAACCTCGCTGACTGGATCGCGATGCTGCTCACCGACCAGGCATTGCCCGGCGTCGTTGCGACCGTAGTGCTGACACAGATTGCCCTGGTCGCGACGGCCTTTCTCACCCTGGCCTTCTTCCCGCTGATCTCGACGCAATTCTTCGGCCGTTTCGGCCGTACCCTTGGCCACCTGTTCCTCGTGGTGGCGCGTTCGACCCCCGAATTCATCCTGGTGTACATCTTCCTGCAGTTGTGGGGTCCCTCGATGCTGCCGGCCATCGTCGCGTTGGCGCTGCACAATGGCGCGATCATCGGGCACCTGCTGGGGCGCTACAGCGACGAGATCCGTCTGCGCCCGGACAGTTCGACCGGCGTGAACCGTTATGCGTTCGAGATCGTGCCGCGTGTGTACGGCCAGTTCCTGGCGTTCCTGTTCTATCGTTGGGAGGTCATCATGCGAGAGACCGCGATACTCGGTGTCCTCGGTATTGCGACGCTGGGTTTCTACATTGACAGCGCGATCGCCGACATACGGCTGGATCGCGCCATGTTGCTGATTCTGATCACCGCTCTGCTCAATCTGGGCATCGACAGCTTGTCGCGGCTAATCCGTTCACGTCTGAGGCTCAGCACGCGAGTCGAATCCTGCCAGGGTTGATCTTCCGGCACTCAGTTGCTGAACGAGGCGTCCTCGACCAGCACCTCGTAGTGATAGCCGTAGCCGAAGTCCTTGTCCGTCTCCAGGCGTCCTTCGGCGGTGACAATGCTGCCGATCTCGGCCACATGGTCTTCTGAACGGAACACGATCTTGTCGCTACCTGTCTCTCCCGTGCCGTCTTTCAGGTGGATCCAGTTCCTGTTCATGATCGCCTGGGATACCTTGACCACACGGCCACGCACCTTGACGAGCTTGCCCTTGAGAGCCTCCTTGTTCGCGAATACCTCGGCGATGGTGTAGCCGCCTTCAGCTTTTTCGATTGGTTCGTCGCCGACCGCGATTTCGGGGGCCGGTTGCATCGGGCTGACCGCGGCCTGCTCTCCGCGCAGCTTGGCGAACACGATCTCGTCGAAGGATCTCTGCAGGGTCTTGCTGGTGAAGTTCGGCATGCGCATCTGTTCGACGTATTCCACCTTGTCCCCGACCGCAACGTCGGCGTGGCGGACTGCGATCCACACCATCTTTCCGTCCTGGTTCAATTTCATGTAGGTGTAGCCGCCACCTTCCATGGTCTCGAGGACCGTGCCGCTCTGTGAGGGACCTTTTGGAGTCCCCGCAGACGTGCCATAGGCACCCGCCTGACCGATGAAAGAAAACAGGGACAACACAATCAACACAATCAATCGTCTTAGCGACATGGCTCACTCCTGGTCAGCATCAGATCCGTCGGCAACTCTATCCTGGATGCTCCAGCAGGCAGAGGGGCTTGAGAAAACATTCATTTCGGATTATCCAGCATGGCCGGATGAAAGGTATCCGTATCGGTCGACAGGCCGGCCTCCGCGAGACGTTTGTCGTGGAAACGAATCTTATCGACGAGTTCGTCGATCGTCACCAGGTTGTCGTCGAGTTCGTACAGTTGCTTCGAGCCGCGGTAGAAGAAATTCATGATGACCAGTGCCTCCGGATCGCCCGCCTCCGCGGCCGCCTCCAGCTTGCGTTCCCTGCGATAGATACGGTTGAGCATCTGCTTGAGCTCCCACACATATACCACCTCTTTCATGAAAGGATGCGGGCGCAGCTTTTGCAATAACCCGACCACTACAGCCACGGCAATGACGACACCGGCTACGTTGAGCCAGAAATGCGATTCCTCCGGCGAGCTGAACAATCCAATCAATAGCGTCGAGGACCCGATCGCGATCGCCGTCAATGCCGCCGCGATCCCCGCAAACACCCAGTTGAGGTGCTTGCGGTAACGCTTCCTGTCGATGTCCATCAGTTTCATAAAACGTTTCTCATTGAAAAAGGCTTCAACCTGCCGGGTTGAACGAGCGCGTCGTTGACGTTGCATCACGGAGGTCACCACCAAGGCAAGCACAATCAACAAGCCGGCCCACTATGGCCCGCAATGATAAGGGACGTACCACGTTAAATGCCGTTAAACTTTTCGGTCGAAATCACTGGAGGTCAGCGTTCACGCCTTTCCGGCTCCGCAGAAAACGCAATAAAACCACGCTGGGTGGCAGTCCCGGCCGACCCTCCCTGGACGATTGCTCAACGGCTTGTCCTGGTGTTTTTGAAAGAATTCAGGGGATTATGAAGTAGCAGGCTGGGAATGCCCACTGAGATCAGGGTATCAGGTGCTCGTGGTAGGAATATTTTGGGGGCGCGACCACAGAAGAAGGCGGTTTATACTTCGCATACTCCGCTTGAACCCTCATTTCGGAATTTTCGGGCCGGATTGTCGTTATCCATCGGTTGCCGGTGAAATTGTGAGCTGTGAGTGGTCGGCATTCCTTTGGCCCGGAAAAGATGGGCTTTGTTAGGATGCACCCGCGCATCACGTAGCGTACCTGTCTTGACCGATGCCGTTCGTTACAGACATTTCACCCTGCCGGATGATGTTGCTTCCCGCAGGTACCGATCAGTTGCAATTTGTTGTCCCCCTATGAACCTTGACAATGCAGTTTCACACGCCGATATGCGGCCGGAGAGTGGTATCGAGGCATCGTGTTGGTATCACGCTGTTCCAACCACTTTCCTGGCCCAGGAGCGACCCCTCAGTACCCTATGCCCAGGTGCCGGGTCGCGCGCCGTTATGACCCAATGGCTATGACTCAAGCGACATCAAAGCCGGGCCTGAACGACACCAGGCTGGTGCGTCTTCTGACGGACCTTGCAGTGTTTGATAGGGCGTTTCCGCCAAAGAATTTTGCTGAGCGCCTCGGGGGGGCGATCGATTTCGGGGATTCCATGAGGCTCGCGTCGTTTCATGACGAACTCCGCGAAATGACCTATGAGCCAAGCCCGACACCCATCGGGAGACTGAAAGAAGAAGTCCTTCGGGTGCGCTCGGCGCTGGTGCTTGCCGTGGTGGAGAGTTTTACTCCACATGGCGGCGCCGCGCGATTGAAACTGCCAACGATCGAAGCTGGTATCCCACCCGATCAATCGGCTGCGTTCGAACCGTACCACCGTTTTTATGCGGCGCATCAGCGCGAGTTCGAATCCGAGATTCATGCGTTACAGCTGCGAGTCAGGGGGCTGGCATGCGGGTTTTCGGCGGAACTGGGGCAGCTCACCGCGATGGATGAGGCGATGCGGAGTATCTTCTCGATGCACACCCGCAGGTCGCTTGCGCTCATTCCGCAACTGCTTGGTAAGCGCTTCGCCTTTCTGCTGCAGGAACACCGCTCACACGAGCAAAAGTCGGGTGACGAAGTGAACGGCGACCAGCCGAAGGAAGGCGTGCTTGATGGGTCGACGCAGCCAGATGGATGGTTGGATGAATTTTACAAAGAAATGCAGGAGCTTTTGCTTGCTGAGCTGGAACTTCGGCTGATGCCGGTGTTGGCATTGGTCGAGGCTGTTGACGAAGAGGTGAACAGAAAGTGATGACAAGGTTGGTTTTCACCGTGGCGTTTTTGCTCGGGGCCGCCGCCATCGTGATGATGGGTGCGAATTTTATTGGATCGAATACCCTCGCGCTGGTGGTCACGGCGGTCATCGGTGGCGTGTATGCCATTGGCGTCATTGAGCTGCTGCAGTTCCATCGGGCGACAGCGACATTGACCCAATCGCTTGCCGCGCTGTCAGAAGATGCCTTGGCCCGTCTCACAGTGCTCGGTGACTGGCTGATCAAGCTTCATCCCTCGTTGCAGCATGCAGTGCGTCAACGCATTGAAGGCGATCGCATTGCCTTGCCTGCGCCGGTACTCACACCTTACCTGGTCAGTCTGCTGGTGATGCTGGGCCTGCTTGGTACCTTTGTCGGTCTGGTGGAAACCTTGAAAGGTGTCGTCGTCGCGCTGGAGGGATCGTCAGACCTGGAGGCCATTCGGCAGGCGTTGACCGCGCCGATGGGCGGGTTGGGGCTTGCGTTCGGCACCTCGGTTGCCGGGGTGGCAGCATCCGCCATGCTGGGATTGATGTCCACCTTGAGCCGACGCGATCGCATGCTGGCTACCCGGGAACTCGATGGCAAGATCACGACGGTTCTGCGGCGATTCTCCAACAGCCATAAGCAGCAGGAGACGTTCGAGGCGCTGCAGTTGCAGTCTCAGAGCCTGCCCGCCATCGCAGACAAGCTACAGCTCGTGGCCGATCACGTGGGACAAATGGCAGGCCATCTCGGCGAACAACTGACGACGAATCAGCATTGCTTTCACGAGTCGGTCCAGGTCATGTATCGGGAACTGGCGGCTTCGGTCGAGAAATCGCTTCGGGGCAGCGTTGAAAAGAGCGATCGCGTACTGGCCGAAAGCGGCCGTCTGATCGGCGAAGGAATCCAGCCCATCGTTCAGGAAGCAATGGTGGCTATCAGTGCCAAAGTCAACCAGGGTGTGCAGAACACCCATCAGCAACTGAGCCGGACGGTGCAGGATCAACTGCAGGTACTGTCAGGGGATTTCGCGAAGACGACCGACCAGGTTACGCGTGCCTGGCAGGATGGCTTGACGGCACACAGTCGATCGAACGAAGCACTGATTCAGGGCATGCAGGGATCCTTCGTGGCATTCAGCGATCAGTTCGCACGGGGGGCTTCGGATGTGCTGGACTCTGTCAGACAGACAACCTCGGAATGGGGCGGACGCCAGGAGGCCGCTGAAGCGGCTCAGCGGGATCGCTGGGTCGAGGCTCTGCAGCAAACCCAACAACAAGCGGCTGCCCAGCTTGAGCGGGCGTCGACCGCTGTTATGGGAGAGCTGAGAACGGTATCTGAAACTCACCAAAGCTCGATCGAATCCCTGGTCGGCGATGTCGCCACTGTGTCCTCGGAACTCATGGTGCAACTTGGTCAGTCTCATGAACAAGCCGTCTCCCGACAGCAAAGCGTCATAGCGACCTTGGAAGAATCGGCCCGTTCCATGACCGAAGATGCGCAAGCTGGCTCGACCCGGATGCTTTCTGAAATTGGTCGCCTGCTCAGTACATCCGAAGCCTTGATCCAAACGCGGATAGACACGGAAACGGCTTGGCTCGAAGGCCATGATCAGCGTATGGGGCAACTCACCGCCGGTTTGCGTAATGAGCTGGCTGCACTGAGGGAAGAGGAGATGATGCGTGGTCAGGCAGCCGTGGACCGGTTGGCGGAACTGGAGTCCACGGTGACGGCCAATCTGAGCACGCTTGGCAAGGCACTCGAAGAGCCAATGACCCGCTTGATTCAGACGGCTTCGGAGACGCCGCGTGCCGCCGCAGAAGTCATAGGACAACTGCGCCAGGAGATATCCAACAACATCGAACGGGATAACCAGCTGTTGGAAGAGCGCAGCCGACTGATGACCGAACTGGACGCGGTGACCGAATCGCTGACCCAGACTTCCGCCGGGCAGGCGGCCGCCATCGAAAGGCTGGTGGACTCCTCCGCGGAGACGCTGAAGGAAGTCGGTGAGCAATTCGCCCAGCGGGTCGAAGCCGAAGCCTCGAAGGCATCGGAAGTGGCTGACGACTTTGCCGTCAGCGCGGCCGAGATAGCCAGCCTGGGTGAGGCCTTCAAGGTGGCCGTCGATCTGCACAATGCTTCCAACAACCAGTTGATCGAAAGCCTGCGGCGCATTGAAAGTGCCCTGGAGAGGTCGACGACGCGCAGCGATGAGCAGTTGGGTTACTACGTGGCCCAGGCAAGGGAGGTGATCGACTACAGTGTGCAGACGCAGCGAGAGCTGTTTGATGATCTTCGCCAGCTTCGGCGGGACAGCGTCGGTGACGACCGTAAGGCCGAGGTGATTTAATGGACGAGAGAGAAGAGGGCTTCTCGCAGGCGCCTCCCATCTGGGCCATTTTCGGTGATCTGATGTCTGGGCTGGTAGGGGTTTTCGTACTCTTGCTGGTCTGGTTCCTCGGCTACCAGATCGAGTTGACGCAGACGTTGAGGGAGGAGGTTGCGAAACGCCAGGTCGAGGAGCAGCGGCGCATCGTCGAGGAACAGCGTCGAATGGTTGAAGAGCAGCGCCGCAAGAGGGAGGAGCAGCGTCGTATGGCACTGGAAGCCGCACTGGCGGACCCGCTGGCCACGGGACGGGTAACCCTGCGTGATGGCCGCATCGGTATCAGTGGCAGTTTCCTGTTCTCCTTGAATTCTGATCGGCTGCGGCCCGAAGGCAAGAGGCTGTTGAAGACGCTGGCAGGGCCATTGCGAGTCTATCTCGGGGAACGGGACGAGCTGTTGATGGTCAGCGGGTTCACCGATGATCTGCCGATCCAGAGAGGCAATAGTCGTTATCTCGACAACTGGGAGCTGTCAGCCCAGCGGGCACTGACGGTGACCCGGGCCTTGATCGAGGAAGGCATGCCACCGTCGCTGGTTTTTGCTGCTGCCTTCGGAGCGCAACACCCGGCCGTGCCGAATTCGAATGATCAAAGCCGTTCACAGAACCGACGCGTCGAGATGGCGCCGGTTCCAAGGTCGGCGAAAGAGGAAGAGGCGAATCACGCCAAAGACTCCTTATGACGCCTGTAGACGAATTGCCGCTGGACGCTCCGATGCCTGAACCGCAGCCCAAGCCATACCGGAAGAGTCAGCAATCAGACCCTGATGCATGGAACGGACTCGACTGCGCAAACAGGGACATGCTGCGGCCAGCGCTGGCCGCATTGATTGAACGCCGGGGCGATCTCTTTGATCCCGTTCGTATTCGTTTTATTCAAGCCCTGGTGGAAAAGGCGCTGCAGCTAAGACCATCCGTCGCATCGATTGTCGAGAATAAAGCCATGCAGGCTGCGTCCGACTACCTGAACGATTATCGATCTGCGCGGAAGCATGCGGCGTCCTTGGTGGATCGCGTGACCAGCGAGACGCCGGCAGCCGCGGATGAAATCAACCGCTTGTTCGAGAGCGGGGATTTCAAAGCGGTGAAGAAACTGGCAGACCAAACGGCCGTTTACGACGAAACCGATCCTGGTCGATTGGCTGTCTTGACCCGGGAGATGCTGCAGCCCGACGGCGATAAAGCGTTGGCCTCGAATCCGTCATTGGAAGATGAGCTGCGACTGCTGGAGTTTCAGGTCATGCAGTCGGTTGCCCGAACCAAGACCGACACAGCCAGTGATATGGGCGGCAGCCGGGGGAAGGCTAGTCTTGATGTTCTCAGCACCACGCGCCATTTCAGACAATTGCTGCGTAAACACCAGGCGCAGCAGCGCATCACCCGTGTAATTCAGGAAAGGCCTGAGAATCCCGGGCCGCTGAACGCACAGGCGCTCATCATTCGTTCCATCTCGACGATGCGAGACCTTTCGCCCAGTTATGCCGACCGGTTCGTCTCTTACATGGATACACTGCTTTGGCTGGAACGGGCAGGGAGTGCGGCAGAGCAGGCAAAGAAGAAAGGTGACCGTCGCCGCAGGTCATGAGCGTTGTTGGGCCCGCCAGGGAAAGCTCAGGGGAATTCTGTGTGTTTTGCGATCGCGGAGAGCGATTTGACGCCGTTTCGATCCTCGCGGCGGTATGACATCTGATGAATGCTGTGCAAGTGCGAAGTCCAGTGCGGCCTGAACCCAAACAGGACAAACTGCAACGTTGAAATAAAGGGCCGAAAGTTCATCAAATGCCGACGGTGATACTGCTAACCGCAGATTTTGTGTCCGCTTTCATGCAACTTGCAGGTTAGCCCAGACGACAAGGTCCCCCAGCTCGTAGAAAAGCAGGCTGAGGCTGCGATAAACGAGCAGATACCGATTTTCCAGTGGTTCGCGACGGTGTCTGTCCTGACAAAGGAAAGCGCGGTGCCTGGAATGGGGCCGATCATCCGAGGATCGATTGGGCATCCTGCTTGCCGGTCTGGTTCTCACTGCGTCGGCAAAAGTCTATCTTTCCTCGGACTGCCTTGAGGGGATAGCCTGTTGGCATTCTGGCAGACAGTTATAGGATTGCTCGATCTCCTGCAGCCGCGTCGCATGCTTGCCCTTGACTTCACGCAATGCCTGCTTGAAATGACCGCGCAATGATTTCTTCAGGTGCGCCAGCACCTCTTTTTGTGGCAAGTTTTTGAGCGCCGAGAATATGGCCAGGGCATAGGTAATATCGTGCTGTGATACGTAGGCCTGTCGTCGCACCACCGGACCACCACAACATCCACCCCGGGGCAAAACCAGGGCGGTATTGGCGAACATCAGGCCGAATCCAAGGAATACCGCCAGTATCTCTGTCACATGTGGCCAGTTTTCCGCTCCCCCCGGCGGGGGTTCCGTGGCCGATGTGCCGAGGTAGTGGGCCAGGGTGTGGGCGAATACCGCGATCATCGCCTCGGGATTGTTCAAGTAGTCGGGATCGTAGCTGAGCGTCAGACTCGCCCCAGACGTGTCGGCTGTCACTGCCCGCGACCCCCGTTCACCAGCGAACACGCGTACTTCGGTGGCGGGCTCCAGCACGCAGCTGCCCGGTGGCAGCAGCTTCAACGGCCAATGCTCCATGCCGGCATAGGCGACCACCCGATCAAAGATCAGGTTTGCCATCTCTTCTGGGCTATTCGCTCTGCCTGGAAAGTGTTGGTTGGATGGCGTGACCAGCAAGGTCTCGTCGCGGAACATGATTGGGTCGAAATTTCGCAGGGCCCAGGCATAGACATCGAATATCCAGCCGGCATAGGTCTCATCCAGCAGCAGTCGGCGATCCAATAAACCAAATAACATCAATGAAACCTCTCTTCTTGCCTCTTCCATCAGGGAAGCGGGTCTTAGGTGACCTGGTCACCTGTAGATGGGGACTTGACCTATGCCGCTTTGTGGCCGC